>JBLHMO010000051.1:0-21429 GCA_047622145.1 Paracoccaceae bacterium
AAAGCTGGCCAAGCAGCTGCAGGTGCTGGGTAAGTCGGTCATGCTGGCGGCGGGCGATACCTTTCGGGCGGCGGCTGTCGAGCAGTTACAAGTATGGGGCGAGCGCAATAATGTGCCTGTTGTTGCTCAGCACACTGGGGCCGACTCGGCCTCGGTCATTTTTGACGCCTTGCAGGCCGCCAAGGCCCGCGATGTTGATGTGCTGATTGCCGATACCGCCGGTAGATTGCATAACAAAGACAACCTGATGGAAGAATTGAAAAAGGTTGTTCGCGTTATGAAAAAAATTGACGCGTCTGCACCTCACGAGGTGATGTTGGTACTCGACGCCGGCACTGGTCAAAACGCGCTCACACAGGCCAGGCATTTTCGGGACGCTGTCGGCGTTAGTGGCATCGCCCTTACCAAGCTGGATGGCACGGCCAAGGGCGGCATCATATTTGCCATTAGCCAGCAGCTGGGCATACCTATTCGATTTATCGGCATTGGCGAAGGCATCGGAGATTTGAGACCATTTCGTGCAGAGGAATTTGTCGCTGCGCTATTTGCACGCCGTGAGAAATAGCGTGGTTTTCGAGTGGTGCTAAACAACGCGTTGCTTATGCAGGCCTTCCCTCCTATAGTTCTCCAAACTCCAGCTTTGTTATCCCATGATCCAGTTCGACGATGTCAGCAAGCGCTATGAGGGCGGCCATACCGCACTCAATCATTTGAGTTTTCAGATAGCGCGCAACGAAATGGTGTTCCTTACCGGTCACAGCGGTGCGGGCAAAAGTACGTTGCTCAAGCTGATTATGATGATGGAGCGCGTCACTTCAGGGCAGGTTTTTGTCGACGGCAAGAATCTGAATCGACTGCCTGCGCGCAAGATTCCCGAGCATCGTCGTGGTGTTGGCGTGGTGTTCCAGAACCACCAGCTTTTATTCGATCGCAGCGTATTCGACAATGTGGCGTTGCCGCTTATCATTGCCGGATTTCAGCCGCGGGATGTGGGGCGGCGGGTGCGCGCTGCGCTGGATAAGGTTGGCTTACTTGATAAGGAAAAGAAAAACCCGGTCACCCTGTCAGGTGGTGAGCAGCAGCGGGTGGGCATAGCGCGGGCGGTGGTGAACAAGCCGGCGCTGTTGTTAGCCGACGAACCCACGGGCAACCTAGACCCGGAATTGTCCGGCGAAATCATGCATTTGTTCGAGCAGTTCAATCAGGTTGGCGTGACCATTCTCATTGCCAGCCATGACTTGTCGCTGATCGCACGGCTGCCGCACCGACTAATCTCGCTGAAAGCGGGGCAGTTGCTCCGGCCGGAACCGGTATGACGGCCACTCCCGTTCGCAAATCCCCTAAACGTACACCTCGGCCCCCGCGGGAACCCGGTCTTGGCGCCAGCATGAAGCCGCTGCAACTCAAAGATCGCTGGCGCGGCTACTTGGCGAATCAGCAGACAGTTGCAAGACAGACCTTACTGCGGCTTCTTACTCAGCCAGCCTCGTCGATGATGACGGTGTTGGTTATTGGCATTGCACTGGCCTTGCCGGTGGTGATGCTGGTAAGCCTGTCCAATATTGAACAGTTGGGCCGAGGTTGGGACGGCGCCGCGAAAATCTCCCTGTTTCTTAAGCGTGATATCAGCGATACCAGCGCCCGTGCGCTAGCTGGACGACTAGAGGAAAGAGCCGATATCGCGTCGGTTCATTTCACCTCGGCGGAGGACGCCCTGTTGGAATTTCGGCGATTGTCAGGCTATGGCGAGGTGCTAGATTCGCTTGAGAGCAACCCCCTGCCGGCGGTGTTGGTGCTGACGCCAGCAGGCCGCGATGCTAAGGCAGCGGCAAGTCGAGTACTGTTCGATGAATTGCGAATGCTGCCAGAAGTTGATCAGGCCAAGCTGGATCTGGAGTGGGTGCAGCGACTGCATGCGATGATGCAGATTGGCAAGCGAATCTCGCTGGCATTGGGCTTTTTACTCGCGCTCGGGGTTTTGCTAGTGATTGGCAATACTATCAAGCTCGAGGTAGAGGCGCGACGCGATGAGATCGTGGTCGTTAAGCTGGTAGGCGGCACCGACGCCTTTGTGCGCCGGCCGTTTCTATACACAGGCTCTTGGTACGGGCTGGGCGGGGGTATTACCGCCTGGCTCATTCTGCAGCTCAGCATGTTGCTATTGTCTGGGCCGGTGTCGGCGCTGTCGGCTCTTTATGCGAGTGAGTACTCCCTCACTGGCTTGGGCTTTGGTAATACGATCATGCTGTGGTTGACTAGCGGCTTCTTGGGCTGGATGGGGGCTTGGTTGGTCGTCGGAAGGCAGCTGAAGAGTATTGAGCCGAGGTAGATAGAGCTCCCCCCACCCTCTCCCAGAGGGTGGGGGGGGGAGGGTCTCTTAGGTCGTTGATAAATAAATAAAATGTAGAATTTTCTAGTGATTGCGAGGAACTTAGCGTCCTATTGGCACTCAAACTCGCCGAGTGCTAAAATAATCCGGCTTTTTAGCCAACGAACTCACTATTTGGAGGATTACGCAAATGAGAACCCAATTGCAGCCCATGCATCAGCTTGTGCCGGGTGGTGATCTCTCTGCGTACATTCGGAACGTCAGCAGTATTCCCATACTCAGTGCCGAGCGTGAGCTTGAGCTGGCAGAAGATCTGTTCTACAACGAAAATCTGGAAGCGGCGCGCGAACTGGTTATGTCACATCTGCGCTTTGTGGCTCATATCGCACGCAGTTACAGCGGCTACGGCTTACCGCTGGCTGATCTGGTTCAGGAAGGTAATCTTGGTCTGATGAAGGCGGTGAAACGTTTTGATCCGAGCAAGGGCGTGCGTTTGGTTTCCTTCGCGGTCCATTGGATCAAGGCTGAAATTCACGAATTTATTTTGCGCAACTGGCGCATCGTCAAGGTCGCAACGACCAAGGCCCAGCGTAAATTGTTCTTCAACTTGCGCGGCGCCAAGAAAAAACTGGCTTGGCTTAATAATGCCGAGGCCTTGGCTATCGCCCAGGATCTTGGTGTTGAAGTTCGCGACGTACGGCAGATGGAAAGCCGCTTGTCCGCAGTCGATGTCGGCTTTGATATGGACGTGGATGACGACTCACCGTCACCTGCTCCCGTGCAGTATCTCGAAGATCATTCTTCGAATCCCGCCAGCCTGCTCGAAGCTGCTGACTGGGAAAGCTCCTCGAATGAAAAGTTGACCCAGGCTATGGCCGGTCTGGATGAGCGTAGCCGCGATATTCTGCAAGCGCGCTGGCTGAATGAAGGCGCGAAGCAAACGCTGCATGAATTGGCTGATCGCTACGGCATTTCTGCTGAGCGGATTCGTCAGCTCGAACAAAATGCAATGAAAAAGCTTAAGGCGAGTATGTTGGCGTAGTTTTATTCAGCGCTTGGCTCGCAGCTGGAATGTGAGCCTGTAGCCTTCCTCTCGAAAATTACCGTCTAACGATCTTTCCCGTAAAGCTGGTAAGCCGTATTCCCCGCCTTTTTATCACGCAGTTGCGACAGTGACGTCGGTGGTGCTGGCGCCTGCTTTACGTCGAACTCTAGGTACAGCTTTCCGCCGGCCTTTAATTTTCCTTGCTGTTCAAGTGCCTGTATAGAGGGCTGGTATAAATTGGCGGAAAAGGGCGGGTCAATAAATATAATATCAAAGCGCTGGGTATCGTGTTCCAGCCACGTCAGTGCAGATGCTTCAACGACCGTGCCTGCAGCGCAATTCAGAATACGCAGATGATCGCGAATGGCATCCGCCGCTAGTCGATTGCTTTCTATAAAGGTACACGAAGCCGCACCGCGCGAAAGCGCCTCCAAGCCCAACGCGCCGCTGCCAGCAAACAAATCCAAACAGTGTGCGCCTTCGATTTCCGGGGCAAGCCAGTTAAACAGAGTTTCACGTATGCGATCCCCGGTAGGGCGCAGGCCGTCAGCTACCGGAAACGACAGTTTGCGCCCGCGCCACTGGCCGCCGATGATGCGCAGCTTGCCGAGTTCAGTCGTATTTGTGGGCGCCTTGCGCATTGGCGCAGATTCCTTGTGGTCGAATTGCTAGAATGCTCCATTTTACGGGAAGTATTCTAATGAGCCAGTTTTTCCTGGCCGCCAGTGCCGCGAGCGGCTTTCTGGCGGTTACCTTAGGGGCCTTCGGCGCCCATGCCCTGAAGTCGCGCTTGTCTCCGGAGTTGCTGTCGGCTTACGAGACGGCAGTTCAGTATCATTTCTACCATACGCTGGCCTTATTGGGCGTTGCCCTGCTGCTGGCCAGTGGTTTGCAACACGGCTTGCAGCAGGGCTTGTTGAAAGCCAGTGCCGTGCTTTTTGTTGTCGGTTTGTTTTTGTTTAGTGGCAGTTTGTATGCACTCGCGCTCAGCGGTGTGAAGGTGCTCGGCGCGATTACGCCCTTGGGCGGACTCTGCCTACTGGCAGCCTGGGCTTGTTTGTTTGTGGCGGCGGTGAAGGCAGCATGATGGTGGAATTTAAGGATGGCAGGCCACTGCGCGCTATTCGCAGTTTTGTGTTGCGCACCGGGCGCATGACCAAAGGCCAGGAGGCGGCCTACGAGTTGCATTGGCCCCAAGCTGGTTTGGCGGTGGCGGACGGTGCACTGGACATTTCGGGCTGTTTTGGGCGCAAAGCGCCGACGGTTCTGGAGATTGGTTTTGGCATGGGCCAGTCGCTGGTCGAAATGGCCGCGGCGGCACCGGATGCTGACTTTATTGGCGTTGAAGTTCACAAGCCCGGTGTCGGCCGCTTACTGATGGCGATGGGCGAGCAGCAGCTCTCAAATTTGCGGGTGTACTGTGACGACGCCGTGGACGTATTGACGCGATGTATCGCCGATGAATCGCTGGATCGCGTGCAAATTTATTTCCCCGACCCTTGGCATAAGAAAAAGCACCATAAGCGCCGCTTGGTGCAGGCCGACTTTGTACAGCAGTTGCGACGAAAGCTAAAACCCGGTGGCGTGCTGCACTTGGCAACTGACTGGGAAAATTACGCCGAGCATATGCTGGAGGTCATGATAGCGGCGGATGGTTTCCGCAATATGGGCAGTGGTGACGGCTATGCGCCACGACCGGCATTTAGGCCTTTGACGAAGTTCGAGCAGCGCGGACAGCGCTTGGGCCACGGTGTGTGGGATCTGCTTTACGCCAGAAATTGAGCTCTGCGGCGCTGTCGATGCAGCGCCTACCTTTCAGCAGCAAGTTTGTTTCAGGGGCTCGGCGCTTGCAACTCTCCCGTCTCCGGCTGATAGCGATAGACAAGGTCGTCATCGCTATCACCCAAGGCCTGTAGCACCGAAATCAGCAGCGTGTTGCCATCCCAGCGCATGCGCGCCGTTTCTGCCGTAAAGGCAAGTTGTGAGCGGCGGTTGTTACCGGTAAAGGCGGCCGGCAGCTCGAAAACGTCAATCGCTTCAGGGCGTTGTGTCGCCAGCCAGCGATTGTTTTTTGACACCAGCAACTGCAGTGGCCACTGCGGCAGCGCAATAAGTGGCAAGGCTTCGCTGGAATTTGTCGAGGTCCAGCGCAATTCATAGGCGTCATCTGCCGTTTGGGCGGCGCAGAGCGCCCCTGGCTGGTCGGTCAGCGGATTGATTGCCGCTAGGCAATTGGCTTTTAGAGGCGTTGCGGCCAGCCGTTTGGCGCTCGCCACGCCACCGATGCCGGAGCGCTCTCCGGCCATCTCCCTTTCCAGGTTCTGCTGACGGCCGGTCGCATCGACTGAGGGTTTGGCCGCCATTAGCGATTGTGCGGTGATCGCTTCGTCCGCCCTTTTTGGGGCGGCTGCATAGCCGCTGGCGATCTGCTCTAGCTCGGCAATTTTTTGCGGACCGCTGGTGCTCATTTGATTGACCACCAGCAGGACCGCAGCCATGGCAGCGACGCCGCCAGCGGCATAGCGCCAGTCGATCAGCCAGTTATTGATGGCTTTGCTGAGTATGTTCAGCAGGCTGGCATGGCTTTCCTGCTCGTCGGCGTCCATGTCGGCCAGACTCAACCATTGGCGGTAGCGCTCTGGTCGGTGCGCTAGGTGTGAGAGCACCTCGCTGCGCCGCTCTTTGCTGAGCTGAGCATCCATCAGTAAAGCCAGCTCCTCGTCACTGGGCGGTGAACCTTGGGCGCGGCCTTGGGTTGTAGATAGGTGAATGCCCAGTAAGCCTTCGCTTTGGCGGTCGGCCTTGCTCACGCGCGGTGCTCCTTGTAGATGACTGGTTTCAGGTTAAGTCGTTTCAGCTTAAGTTGGTTCACGATAAATCTTCCAGCGCGTCGGCGGCACTGCGCACATCCAGGCCGGCCTGCTCTAGGGCAGCATGAATCTCGCCGAGGCTGCGCTTTATTTGACGGCCAGGTTGATGGTTTGGAACACCCAGCGCGCGAGCAATCGCGGAAAAACTCAGGCCTTCCTGAAAATGCAGTTTGAGCATTAATAGGCTTTCGTCGTCCAGCGATAGGGCCTGTCGGGCGCGCGCAATAGTGTCCGCCTCAATATCGGCGAGTGATTCGGCATCGTCGAGCAGGGCCGCAAGCGTTGCCAGCGTTTCGCGCAGATGGTTGCGCTCGAGTGCGTCTTCCAGACTGTCGCCGGCGCTGTTGGCGTCTAGCAGCGAAAGTTCTTCTCCGTCCGCGCTGAGAAATTCGGCGGGGATGGGTAGATGGCTAACGCCGCACCAAGGTAAGCGAGCTTTGATTGTACGAATGATGTTTTTGACAATGTCGGTATCAAAGCGGCCATTGCGACAGAGCTTGTCGATTACGCTGCTGGTGCTGTTTCGCTCTAGGCAAATACTCTTCCACAGCCTTATCCAGAAGTCGCCTTGTTGTTGCAGCCAGACAGGGGGGCGAGCGCGTCCGTAGCGCTGGCGGGAACACTCTTCGAACAAACGAGCGCTAAGGCTGTACAAAAACGTGCCGGGCTTGGCTTGTCCCTTGAAGGTTTTACAGCGCGCCCACTCGTCTTCGCTGAGCTTGTCGAGCACAAAGCTGCAGGCTTCGTCGGCTGTAATAGGCTCAATAAAACGGCGCAGCGCGTGCTTTTCAAGCTGCTGCTGCCACTGTGGGTCGAAAACCTGCTGAGGCCAGTCGATATTAATCATTGCCGGTGTGCTGGATGCCGCTAGTCGGTTTGGTTGCCACCAAGTTTATCATCGCAAAAAAATAAACCTAGGACCTTGAGTCGCTCAGTTTTTTTACAAGCTGGTCGAGAGCCGCTCGCTCGCTGGCTGACAATTGCTTGCCGATAGCCGCAACGCTTGCTTCGGATTGTCTATTCAGCGCGGAAGGCGAAAACTGCATCTGGCCGTCACGGTTGTGGATCAGTTTTCGGTCGATCTGGGATGCAAGGAATAACAAGACGGCTGAGGTCTCCACGGATTTCGGTGGCGTTGGCAGTCCGCTCAGCAGGTGTTCCGCTAGCGCCGGGCGATAATCTTGAAGCACGCCCCGTTCCAGCTCCAGCGCGTCGTAGAGCGCGCGGCTCAAAGACTCCATTTGTAGGAACTGCTTTTTGCCCAGCGCGCCAATAAGTTCATCGGCTATGGTTTGCACGCTGGCCACTGAATCGCGAGTCAGCTCAAGCCCGCGGCGGGTGAAGTACAGCTGTCGCGAGCGCCGATCGGGGCTATTGCTGGCGCGCCGAACATAGCCCAGTGATTCGAGCTCGCCGGCAATGCGCGAAATAGCCTGAGTGGTAACGCCGTTTGCCTGCGCCAAGGCGGCAACGGGCGTGCCGTCGAGGTCGATGCTGCCCAGCACCTGCCCAAATGAAAATTGCAGGGCGTGCCCTTTGCTTGCGGTGATCTGCATGAGCTTGTCTTGCAGCGTTCGCGCCAGTGGCGTAATGCGCGCGCTTACGGGCAGCCAACTGCCTATGTGAACGTTGTCGCCGGGCACCTTGATGGCGCGACTGGCGGCGCCGAGGCATTGGGACAAGGCGTTTACGCGAGTCACGCCGATAAGGCCTTCATAGTGACTGTGAATTGCCTCCATTTCCTCAAGTGCGGCTGCGATCAGTTGCTCTCCGGCCGCGGTTAGCGCCACCAGTTTCGCGCGCTTGTCAGCACTGTCGGCGCGGCGCTCGATATAGCCGGCCTGCTCGATAGGCTTGAGACTTTGTAGGCAAAGTTGTTTGCTAATGCAGAGCGTATCGGCCAGCTCGGTCAGACGCAGCGGGCGCGTTACCAGCAACGACAATGGCGCGCTGAAACTCATGGCCAACTTCGGGTAGCCACGGGCAGTGAGCCGCTCCATGGCTTGGCGCTCGGTATGGCGGGTAATGGCCGTGATGTAGCGCATAAAATTGTAGCGGTAGCGCTGCCATGTGGCTGGGAAATGTTCGGGCGTTAGCGGCACGGGCTTGTCCGTAAGTCTTTATGGAAAGGTAACATTTATTTATTAATTGGAGAACGCATATTTACTATTATTCAGGCGTCGTGGTAGCTTATTGTCCCGTTGAATTACCAAGCGCACGGAGCTGCTCATGGCATCACAGTCGGAAACAGGCGTCCATTTTGACCCCTACGCGCATGAAGTGCACCATGATCCCTATCCGTATTACGCGAAAATGCGCCAGCATGCGCCAGTTTACTATAACGAGCAACACGGCTATTGGCTGCTGAGCAAATGGGATGATTGTCAGGCGGCGTTCCGGGATTTTCGCACCTTTAGCAGCAGCGCTGGGCCGGCGCTGGAGGCGAATCAGGACGCCAACGCCGGTTACCCCATGTTTATCAATATGGATCCGCCCCAGCACACGCGTATTCGCAAGCTGATTCAAGCCTTGATGCTGCCCCAGCGCATTGCCGAACTTGAGCCCTATATCCGCGACAAGGCCGTCAGCCTGCTCAGCCGCCACCTGAAAGCCGGGCGCATGGATCTGACTCAGGATTTTGCGGCACTGCTGCCGATGGATGTTATCTCGACGATGATTCACGTACCGGTCGAGGATCAAAACCAGGTGCGGCAGTGGGCGGATGACCTGATTTTTCGCGAGGACGGGCAGTTTGGTCTCAACGAGCGCAATATCACCGCGTATCTGAGTATGGGTAGCTACTTCGACAAATTGGCAACTGAGTTGTCGGCTAAATTGACGGGCGCGGATGATGTTTTCAGTGCGGTACTGCAGGCCGAACGAGATGGCAAGCTCAGCCATGAAGACGTGATTGGTTTCGGTATTTTGTTGGCGATTGCAGGCAACGAAACCACCACAAAGTTGATAGGTAATATGTGTTATCGCCTATGGCAGCATAAAGACCAGCGTCAGTTATTGATCGATGACCCTGCAAAAATCGTCGATGGGGTAGAAGAGACCCTGCGCTTTGACGGCTCCACCCAAATGATCGGCCGTCAGGTGATGCAAGATGTCGAAATACGCGGGACCACGCTCAAGGCCGGCGACCGCGTCGGCTTGTGTATTATCTCGGCCAGTCGCGACGAAGATCGCTACGCCAATGCCGACAGCTACGACGTCACTCGCGGCGCGCGCGACCATATGGCCTTTGGCACGGGCGTGCATGCTTGCGTCGGCTCCGCCCTGGCGCGTTTGGAAGTACGTGTTTGCATGGAGGAAATCTTGCGGCTGATGCCCGACTACGAGATCGACGAGGCGGGCTTGGAGCGCACCTACAATCCAAACGTGCGCGGCTTCACCCATGTGCCCATTACTTTCACTCCGCATAACTGAGGTGTCGACGTGACCACCATTACCTATGTTGAACACGATGGTGCCGAGCATCTCGTGGAGGTAGAAGATGATATGAACCTGATGGAGGGTGCCACCTTAAATATGGTGCCGGGCGTTGAGGGTATGTGCGGTGGCATCTGCTCCTGCGCAACTTGTCACTGCTATATCAGCGAGGAGTGGGAATCGCGCTTGCCGCCCATATCGGTGGGTGAGGAATCTATGTTGCGCACGGCCAAGCACCGTAAAACAGCGAGCCGCTTGGGCTGCCAGGTTACGGTTACACCAGAGTTGGACGGCTTGCGGGTTGGCTTGCCGCTGGAGCAGGGCTCTGAGGATGCCTGAGGCCTGCGAATAACGGGCTTGGCAGTAAGCTTGGTAAAAGTGCGGCCAATTCGAGGAGCTGGTTTATCAATAATCAAAAGAGCGCCCATCGTGATCTGCACCTTGTGTGGCTGGCGAGCTTCGGCTCGCTGCTTGCCGCCTTCCCGATCTACAGTTACTGCGTTTTTTACTTGGGTATGGATCGCTACGGCGTAGCCGATATCTTTGCCCTGCAAGTTGCCGTCGCTTACTGGGTGGGAATTCTAGCCGCCTGCTTGCCCTTGCCCAGCTTGCGCAGCTGGACCCGCTTTGAGCGCTTGCAGGCGGTGTGCCTGCCCTTTCTCCTGGCCTCCTACATCACCCACTTGAGCTGGGAATTGATCTGGGTAATTTTCCACGAGGCCATAAGCGCTGGCCGCGACAGCGTTTGGGCCTACCCCTGGTGGGCGTATATGGATGGCGGAGATATGCGCTATTTCCAGCCTGAAACAGATTTTTTGATGATAGAAATACTGTCGATCTGCAACGGGCTGGTGGGTATGGCGGGGCTGTTGCTATTGAAACGCTCAGCTTACCGACACCTGCTGGCAACATTGCTGGTCATATCGACCGCTGTTACCCACACCGTGTTGACGTGGTATTACTACGGCAGCGAAGCGCTCACCGGTTTTGAAAACGTCAACACCGCGAGTTTTATGGATTTGTGGGTCAAGTTTGTGTTTCTCAACGGCCCCTGGCTGGTCTTTCCTTGGTGCGTGCTTGCTTGGTGCTACGGCATGCTGCGACGGCAATCCAGCCAGAGCTGATCAGTCGATTTTGTCATTTTTTACTTTGTACTGCTTATACGCCACTGCTGCATTTTTCTGTTGTCCACAACGGGCTACTTGTCCTCTTCGTAAGGCGCGGAGTTGCGCTGATCGGACTGACGGTCGAGCGCGCCCACATCCAGAAAGGGTGAGGCGTCGATATGTTGCGCATCCATCATCTGCGCGACCCGCTGCAGAGAGCTGATGATCATCGTCTGCTCCCATTCGTGCAGGTCCTTAAATTGCTTGATGAAGCTTTCCTGTAGCAGGGTGGGGGCGGTTTTCAGTTTAGTCAGACCATCGTCGGTAATGTAGGCCAGCACCTTGCGCTTATCTTGGCGCGAGCGTTCGCGTCCCACGTAGGCCTTTCTTTCCAGCCGGTCGACAATGCTGGTGACTGTTGCCTGACTCAGGCTGATTTCCTCGGCCAATTCGCCTATAGGAATGCCGCCCTTGTCGCGCAGAGTCTGCATCACCATAAGCTGTGGCGCGGTGAGGGCAGCAATTTTAACCAGCTGCTTCGAATGCAGGTCGGTTGCGCGGATGACGCGCCGCAGCGCCACCAGTACTTCTTGAATCAGGTCCATATGCGGCTGTTGCCTTAGGGGTATGTCACAATATTTTAAACGATACCGGCTGCGCTGGGCACACATTACGGTACTATTTCCATAGTGCACTAAGCATCACACATTGATAAATAACTGTAGTATCTGCTATAATGCTTAGTACACTATTGAATATAGAGAGGGGACTCGCGAAATATATGCGAATATTCGCCTGTATATGGCCAGTTTACGCCTAACTGTCTTGTTTTGGTGCGACGTATATATAGTGAGCTCTAACTAATTTGACGTCCAAAAATTCTCATGTCTCCACAGAAAATCGACAGGGGGCCTTGAGCCTCCGCAGTCCTTGCGCTAGCGACGGACTTGCTCTTCACCAATTGGTGGAGAATTGTCCGCCCCTGGATCCTAATTCACTGTATTGCAATTTGCTGCAATGCTCGCACTTCGCTGACACGGCGGTCGCCGCTGAATGTGAGGGTGTGTTGGTGGGTTTTATTTCCGGCTTTATACCCCCAGCCAAGCCCGACACCCTCTTCGTGTGGCAGGTTGCTGTTGATGCCTCCATGCGTGGCCGTGGTCTGGGCGCGCAAATGCTCAACGAACTGATTGAGCGCACTGGCGCGAGCTATATGGAAACCACTGTAACGCTAGATAACGCGGCCTCCTGGGGAATGTTTCGCAGTTTCGCACGCTCTCGCGACGCGCAGTGCGAAGACTGCGGCCCCCTGTTTGAGCGCGAGCAGCATTTTGGCGGCAAGCACGACAGCGAACATCTGGCTCGATTGGGCCCGTTTAAGCCCCAATAAGCGCATAAAGAGCACGTGCACACCTATGCGCAAAACAGAATTTTGAAATGCTGAATTTAAAATAGAGGAAACGACAATGACAATATTTGATAAGTTGGAATCAGAAGTACAAAGCTATGCGCGCTCGTTCCCCGTCACCTTTGACAAGGCCTTGGGCGCCAAACTTTATGATACTGAAGGTCGTGAATATATCGACTTTCTCGCCGGTGCCGGCACGCTGAACTATGGCCACAACCACCCGGTGCTGAAGAAGGCCTTGATCGAGTATCTGGAAAACGACGGCATTACTCACGGTCTGGATATGCACACTCGCGCCAAGAAAGAATTGTTAGAGGCCTTCGATCAGTGCATTCTCAAACCCAGAGACCTTCAATACATACTCCAGTTTCCCGGGCCTACCGGCACCAATGCTGTTGAAGCGGCTATGAAAATTGCGCGCAAGGTAAAGGGCCGCAGCGAAATTATCTCCTTCACCAACGGCTTTCACGGCTGTACGCTAGGTGCGCTGGCTGCGACCGGCAACCGCCATCACCGCGGTGGTTCCGGCGGCGTGTCACTGCCCGACGTCACCCATATGCCGTTCTGCGACTACTTTGGTAAAGACATTGATACCTTGAAGATGATTGATCAGCTAATTGAAGACCCTTCAAGCGGTGTCGACCAGCCGGCAGCGGTGATTCTCGAAACGGTACAGGGCGAGGGCGGTCTCAATGCTGCCAGCTTTGAATGGTTGCAGGGCGTTGAAAAGCTCTGCAAGAAGCACGACATGCTGATGATTGTCGATGATATTCAGGCAGGTTGTGGCCGCACCGGTACTTTTTTCAGCTTTGAACCTGCGGGCATCAAGCCTGACATCGTGACCTTGTCAAAATCCTTGAGCGGATTCGGCCTGCCTTTTGCGCTGGTGATGATGCGTCCGGAATTGGACATTTGGGAGCCGGGTGAACACAACGGTACTTTCCGTGGGAACAACCACGCCTTTATTACCGCGGCGACTGCGATTCGCCATTTCTGGTCGGATGACAAATTCGCCAAAGAAATTGAGCTGAAATCGCAACTGCTTGGCCGTCGCTTTCAGGAGATCGCCAATATGGCCGGACCTACCATGCTGCAGCCCAAAGGCCGCGGTATGATGCAGGGCTTAAGTTGTAAAGACGGAGAGCTGGCAAAAGCAATTATTACCCGCTGTTTTGAGCAGGGTCTGGTTATCGAAACTTCTGGTGCCTATGACCAGGTAGTGAAATGTTTGTGTCCGCTAACGATTACCGACGACGAGCTGAACAAGGCGCTGGATATCATTGAGCAGAGTGTGAAGGACATTATCACTAAACGTTACAGCAAGGCATCGTGACTTGCTGAGTTGTGTGTAGGCGCGAGTCTTGCGCGCGACGCCAGAACAGTAACTGAATAGACAAGGGAATGGGTAAAGAAATGATAGTGAGAACCTTGGAAGAGTGCCGTAACAGCGAGCGCAATGTTAGCTCGGAAACTTGGGAAAGCACGCGCATGCTGTTGAAAAACGACAATATGGGTTTTTCATTTCACATCACCCGCATCTTTGCTGGAACAGAAACGCCTATTCACTACCAGAATCATCTGGAGTCGGTGTACTGCATTTCCGGAAAGGGTGAAGTGGAAACCTGCGTTGACGGAGAAGTGCAGCGTATAGAACCGGGCACCCTTTATATTCTCGATCAGCACGACAAACACCTGCTGCGTGCAGACGCAGGCGAAGATATTGTATTCGCCTGCGTGTTCAATCCGCCGCTCAACGGCAAGGAAGTGCATGACGCCGACGGTGTCTACCCGCTAGAGGCCGTGGCCGTTAATGCGTAATGCAAAAGTCCATGCCGCTGCAGTTCAGGCGCAAACAAAAATTCGATCCACAGGGAGATACTATGTCACATACCGTTGAAAAAATCGGCGGTACCTCGATGAGCCAATACGACGCGGTCCGCGACAATGTCATTGTTGGGCAACGCGCATCGAGCGAATTGTATAATCGAGTCTTTGTTGTGTCGGCCTACGGTGGTTTGACCGACTTGCTGCTTGAGGCAAAAAAGGGCAATAACCCCGGTGTCTACGCATTGTTTGCGGGCTCGGAGGGCGATAACGAATGGCGTGATGCGCTGGCTCAGGTACGAGAGGCCATGCGCAGTATCAATGCGGGCCTGTATGCTGAAGGCGAGCTTTTGAACCAAGCTAACGACTTTATCGAGACGCGAATAGACGAAGCTTATCGTTGCTTAGACGATTTGTACCGCCTTTGTCAGCATGGTCATTTTGAGCTGGAAAGCCAGTTACTGACCGTGCGTGAAATGCTGGCCAGCCTGGGCGAGGCGCACAGCGCCTGGAATATGACGCGGCTACTGCAGCGCGATGGCATTGCGGCGCGCATGGTTGATCTGAGCGGTTGGCGTGCAGAAACAACCTCACCGTTGGATGAGTGTATAGAGGCCGCATTTGCCGAGGTCGATTTATCTCAGGAGTTGGCGATCGTCACCGGATACGCGCACTGCCAGGAAGGCCTGATGGCAAGCTTTGATCGCGGCTATAGTGAAATGATTTTCAGCCGGATTGCTGTCATTACCGAGGCCCGCGAAGCAGTCATTCATAAGGAATACCACCTTAGCAGCGCCGACCCGCGAATTGTCGATGCGGAAAAGGTTGTGCCCATCGGCCGCACCAACTACGACGTGGCCGACCAGCTTGCCAATCTTGGTATGGAGGCGATTCACCCGCGCGCGGCCAAGGGCCTGCGCCAGCAGAATATTCCATTGCGCGTAAAAAACACCTTTGAGCCTGAACACAGCGGCACCTTGATAACACGCGATTACGTGAGCGATTCGCCCTGCGTTGAAATCATCGCGGGCAAACAGTCAGTGCATGCAGTTGAGCTGTTTGATCAGGAGATGGTGGGTGACATCCACGGTTATGACCGGGAGTTTCTCGGTGTGATCAAGCGTTATAAAGCGCGCATTATAACCAAGGATTTAAACGCCAATACCATTACCATGTATCTTGCGACTAACCTCAAAACCGTAAAGCGCATTGTACGTGAACTAGAAGCCGCTTATCCGAAAGCGGAAATTCGTCCGCGCAAGGTCGCCATTGTGTCGGCCATCGGCAGTGATATGCATGTGCCGGGCCTGTTGGCGAAGGCGGTTGTGGCACTTGCCGAAAGCAATATCAGTGTGTTGGCCATGCATCAATCCATGCGCCAGGTCGACATGCAATTTGTCATTAATGAAGATGACTACACCAAGGCAATACAAAGCCTGCACTGCTGTTTGGTCGAGCCACATAATCATGGCTTGGCAATTTGTGCGGCGTGACCTAGATGTTAGATAGCAGGTACTCGTTTCTATACAAAGACAGCTGTAAGGTCGAGCCCCATTCGCGAATGCACGCAATAAAAGTATAAAAGGGATGTAATGATCGCTCTCAGTTTTATCGCCTTCCTCTCCGTGTTTGTGATTATCGGTATCAGCTCGATGCGCAAGTCGCGAAATTCGCGCGAAGATTATTATCTCGCCAGCAGCAGTATTCCGCCGTGGCTGGTGGGTCTGTCCGCGATGGCGACCAATAATAGCGGCTACATGTTTATCGGTGTGATCGGCTATACCTACGCCACCGGTTTGGCCGCTATTTGGTTGATGGTCGGTTGGATTGCCGGTGATTATCTGGCCTCACTTTTTGTGCATCGCCGTTTGCGCGAAGCAACCGGAGTCAGTAAGGAGGCTTCCTACGCAGGTGTGCTAAGTCACTGGCATAGCAACTTTAACGGCCTGCAGCGCGTTGCGGGTTTAATCTCCATTGTGTTTTTGATGGCCTATGCCAGCGCCCAGTTGGTAGCGGGTGGCAAGGCCCTGCATGTGCTGTTTGACTGGCCGCTGTGGGCCGGTGCAGTGATGGGTTCAATTCTGGTGATGGTCTACTGCTTTGCGGGCGGTATCAGGGCCTCAATCTGGACCGATGCAGCCCAATCTTTTGTCATGGTGGCCGCCATGGCAGTGCTGTTGATGATGGGTGTGCAATCGTTGGGTGGCTATAGCGCCGTTGTTAATGAAATGCGCGAGGTCGAGGGTTTTCTGAATTTGTTTCCGCGTGATCTGGCGCTGCCCGGTCTGGCCGGTGGCGTTTTATTTGCGTTGAGCTGGATGTTTGCGGGCCTGTCCGTCATTGGCCAGCCGCACATCATGGTGCGCTTTATGAGTTTGAGCGACGGCGGCTCAATGCGCCGCGCTCGTGCTTGGTATTACCTCTGGTTTACGGGTTTTTACTTGCTGGCAACGGGGGTGGGTTTGTTGTCGCGGGTCTATCTGAGCGATCCGGGAAGCTTCGATGCCGAGCTGGCGCTGCCAACGATGGCGATGGAAATATTGCCGCCGGTACTGGTTGGTTTGGTGTTGGCAGGGATTTTTGCGGCGACACTGTCAACCGCCGATTCCGTGATTCTCAGTTGTTCTGCCGCCCTGACCCACGATTTGTTGCCCGGGCGGGTTGAGCGAACGGTGCTTATTAAATTGGCAACGCTGGGGGTCACGGTCATTGCGCTGGCGTGGGCGCTGATAAATCAGCAGTCGGTTTTCAACCTAGTCATCATGGCGTGGTCCGGCATGGCTAGCAGCTTCGCGCCCCTGCTGTTGGTGCTTGTGTTGGGCGGGAAACCTTCCCAGCGACTGTCCATAGTGATGATGCTAGGCGGGCTTATAACGGCGCTGGTATGGCGCTATTATGGCTACCACGCTATTGTTTACGAAGGTATGCCGGGTATTCTGGCTGGTTTACTTATCTTCCTGCTTGGCAGCCGCTTGCGGTCACCTGTTCAGGCCTGAGTCGCGAGCTGACCAATATCCTTTGCGCTCAGTGCGCCGCTGGCCGCGAGTGATATCAGCGCATCGGCTAGTGTGGTCTCACTGGGTCTGAACTCCAGACCCAAAGACCGAGCCACGCTGTCGTCGGTGGGAATCCAACGGGTCGCGTAGAGCATGCCTTCGGTATTGATAGGCGTTGCCCGGCCGGTGATATTCGAGTACATATCGCCCAGCCTCCCTACTGCCCGCAGCATTGGGCCCGGCACCGGTAATTTCCGCAAGCGCCTTCCGGTTAGCTGTTCCAGCTGTTTAATCAATTCCGCCCAAGGTACAAAAATGCCGCCCAGCGTTACCCTTTCAGGGCAGGGGCTGGCCTGAAGTAACAGGATCATTGCCGCCGCAATGTCACGGACGTCGACCATCTGCAAGCCGGAGCTGGTGAGCACGCCGGTGCGTTGCAGGAAGATGCGAATGCCTTCATGGGGTTCCGACAGGCCGGGGTCGAGAGGGCCAACGATTGAAGCCGGATAGACGATACTGATGACCGGGTCGCTGTCACGGCGGCGATTCTTTGCCAACTCCGCCTGCAATACACGGACCTCACGTTCGGCCTCTGCTTTTGATTGGCCGTAGCTTGTTTTCGGCCGCGCAGGTTCTTCCTGGCCCGTTAGCGAGCTGGCGCCAGCTTGGTAAATGGCTGCGGTACTGGAAACATGGATGATGCGTTTTAAACCCTGTGCGGCGGCGGTACCTATCACCCGTTTGCTGCCTTCGACATTGGTGCGAAACACCTGCTCCCGGTCCTTGTCGCTGGTGGAGACAAAGGCGGCGGTGTGAATCAGCGCATCGCAACCGCTTAGGGCTTGGCGCACTATTTCAGGGTCGGCAATGTCCCCTTCAAAGCATTCGGGCGGCGCGCAGCGGTGGGCGGCCATGACGCGGGCCAGCTTGCGGCGATTTCGCACCAGCGCCCGAACCTCGAAGCCCTGTCGGGTGAGGGCTGCAACGGCGTGCGAACCCGTGAAACCAGTAGCGCCAGTCACCAGAACTTTCATTATTAATCCTTTTAATACAAGGGCTTGGCCGCTAGTTTTGGCGGACAGGGCTAGTGGTAATTACGTAGGGTAAACGCGGTCGCCTCCCGTTACTGTGATTGTATTCCGGAGGGGCTACTGTCTGATTTAAATGTCACAGGTCGCGTAGTCGCCGTCCTAGCTTTATAAGCCGTACTAGAAAACAGGAGTATTTCAGTTGTTATCTCGAACAACAAGTCTGGACGACTGTGCTAAAGTGCAGTTGCATCGGAGATTTGGAATGAGCAAGAAAACAGTACTCATTGTTGACGACTCCAGCGGAGACCGGCTGGTGATACGTCGTGCTTTTGAGCGAACGCGCCGCGACGTTAATTTAATAGAATTGATTGACGGCGAGGAGCTGGTAAATTATATCGAGCGCAAAGTGCCGTTTAAGGATGTGGTGCTTTATCCTGAGCCCGACTTAATTCTATTGGACATCAATATGCGCCGCCTTGACGGCAAGCAGGCGCTGAAAGTGCTGCGTTCAAAGCAGGAGTATTCGGCAGTTCCTGTGGTCATGCTGACCACCTCGTCCCTCGAACAAGATATTAAGGAGTCCTATGAGTTGGGCGGAACCGATTACATAACCAAACCAGAAAATTTTAAGCATTTCATGCAGACGATTGCAGAGGTCTGCGCCTATCTGGATGCTCCGCATCACGCCGAGCGCGCCTGAAAACTTATTTAGCGCTCTGCGCTTTTTCTGCCAGCTTTCCTACCTTTTGTGCCGACAGCCGGTCGGTTTCAAACATCCATAGCAGTAAATCCCTAAACGATTCCTGAGCAGTGCGAGGTTCGAGTTTGAATTCTCCGATTGCGGCTTGATCGTCGCAAGGCACGCTTTGTGTGAGCACGGCTGTTGCCTCGTAGGTTAATGCGGAGGATTTTCCGCTGATCGCGCTGACGATGTCGTTAATGCGGCCCATCAAGCGCAGCAATTTGGCAGGAAAACGTTGTGCGCCCAGTGTGCGGCCTGTCAGGTCGGCCAGTAAGTTGTGCAGCTTGGCGTGACTTAGATACTGTCCGCCAAACATATAGCGTCGCGGACCACGCCCAGATTCAACCAGCTGTGCGATCAGGTTCGCCAAGTCGCGAACATCGGTGTATACCAGCCCGCCATCGGTTACCAGTACCTGGCCGCTTTTTAGGTAGCGAGCAATCATTTTTGGGCCGTCGCTAAAGGTTGGGTCGAACGGGCCTTGAACAGCGCCCGGATAGACGCACACGACCGGGCAGTGCCTATCCTGAAATTCTCGGGCAACGCGCTCTGCGGCTGCCTTGGTTGCGGCGTAAACAGATTTAGGGCAGCGCACCGGATCGTCGGCGGTTTGTTTTTTCCCCGGCGGTGGAAACAGCGCCAAAATGCTTGAGACGTGAATGATCGGGTCTAACTTTAGCTCGCTGGCGAGTTGCATTACACGGCGGGTGCCCTCGACGTTGGTCTGCTGCATTAAGGCCGCATCTTCCTTGCGATTTGAGAACAAACCGGCGGCATGCACTACCGCGTTGCACGCGAGCATGGGTGCGCGCAGATCTGGTTCGCTATTGATATCGCCAATCGAGACCTCGCAATCGCGACTGCTGAGGCCCAGAGGTGCGAGTACCCGGTCGAGTTTCTCGCGGTTGCGCACAAGCACATGGGGTTTGTGGCCGAGCTCTATGAGCGCGCGGACACAATGCACGCCAACGAGGCCGGTGCCGCCGGTAACAAATACCTTCATAGTGAGCTTTTCCAGGTTATTTTAAACAACTACGGGGCCCAATAGCAGCGCCCACAAATCGAGTAACAGCAAGCTTATGGCGCTAACTGCGCAGGCTTCCATAACCGTTCTGCCCAAGGTCCAATCTCGGCCTTGCTCATCTAAACGAAATACATTGGGAAAGCTCACAATGAAATACATCGCGTAGTAGATCGAGCCCCATTTCAGCATACGCTCCAGATCAACATACCAGACATTGGCGGCGGCATCGTCAGTGATATAAAAATAGGTTTCTGCCCAGGCGAAAAATAGCGCAGTGGCCGCGACAATAGCGCACCAGCTCACGACCTTTAGCATGCGGGCCCAGCTGTGGGTCATGCTGCGAATGCGGCGCATCACAACCACGGCTGCGCTGTGGTAGACGATGAAGAACGCAATCGAATTTAGGTACATGCCCAGAGGCACTTTTTTGTGCTGAGCTAGAGCGCTGGCTTCATCGGGGCCGATCAGCGCCGAGTCGAAATATAGGCTCACATCGTTGAAGCGGTAACGCAGGCCGAGCACATCAAAAAAGTATTCGGTATGAAAGTAGGTGCAGAAAAAAATAAACACCGTCATGTACAGGTTGAACTTGAACCAGTAGCTCTGGTACCAGGTTATGCCACTGTTGCGTCGCAAAAACCAGGGCAGTAGTACGCAGAAGGGAAACCACATCAGTAGGTTTTGGGTGATATGCCAAAAATTGCCCGCATCCATCCAGCCGGTCATTTGCATCGCGGCATTGTAGGCAAAAAACACCGGTATATAGGCGAGAAAATATTTCTCGCCCCAGGCTTTGTCGGGATTTGTAGAGAACCAGTGGCCGCGCATTGTCATTATTGTTTCCCATAAAACATTTCTTTTAAAATGTTATTGCTTAATGCCTTGGCAAGTCAAGCGCAAGCACTCTGAGCCAGTGGAGTTTAGCGCTAGGTACAACAAGCCATACAACGGTTTGAAGATTGCTCTGCACTGGGGTGCAACGCTATGCTTTTAAAAAAAGTCATTGGCATATTAACAATTTCCTTGAGACGTTTTTTGGCCATAAAATGCCGCCGCACGGGCACTGTTATCTCTGGGATGAGCGCCTGGTCTCTTTGCCCGTAGTCAGCGATCTGCTGATAGCGATTCCTATTTCATAATTCCAGTCGTATCAGGTGCGGCTGAACCTGCTCAGCAATGCCATTCATTATGGCGGTGGCAGTACCCGGGCTATAATCTAAGTTGGCCCACTACTTATGCCGGAGAAATCTCTCGTCGGCTTTCACGTAAAAGATAATGGCGCGGGTATCGCTGAGGGTGACCAGCAGCGCATATTCGGATTAATAGCGCGCGGCAGTGAGGGTGGCGGGGGCATCGGCCTGGCGATTTGTAAAAAAATTATTGAGCAATGCGGCGGCCGTATCGATGTGGACAGCCGGCCCGGTGAAGGGGCTAATTTCAAAGTCTATTTGCCGGTTGGTGCTTAGCGCATTAGCGGGCTAGCCCAATAAGTGTTTGCCGCGTAGCATCAGCAGCATGCTGCGTTTGATGCGCGTCAGATGCGCTTCCTCGTTGCGGATTTGGCCTTCAAAGACCTGTTCAATCATCAGGCCGGTGAGGAAGGTATGGGTGTAAATCAA
>JBLHMO010000052.1:0-21380 GCA_047622145.1 Paracoccaceae bacterium
GCTTGATCGACGATATGCTTGAAACCATGTACGCGGCGCCGGGAATTGGTCTCGCCGCCAGTCAGGTGGATGTGCACGAACAGCTGATCGTCATCGATATCAGCGAAGATGGCAGCGAGCCGCGCGTATTTATCAACCCTAAAATTACCGTGCTCGACGACGAGCTAGGCAGCTACGACGAGGGCTGCCTGTCGATTCCAGGGTTTTATGAAAACGTAGATCGCCCCACCCACATTCGCGTAAAGGCACTAGACCGGAATGGCAATGAGTTCGATGAGATTCCGGACGGCGTCCTCGCCGTGTGCATCCAGCATGAAATGGATCACCTGCTGGGCAAGCTGTTTGTTGACTACCTGTCGCCACTCAAGCGCAACCGCATACGCAGCAAACTCGAAAAACAGCACCGCCAAGCAGACTCATAGGCGACGGACGTGACCTCGCCGCTGCGCCTGATCTTCGCGGGCACCCCCGAATTTGCCGCCATTCACCTCAAGGCTGTGCTACACGCAGGGCACCGTATCGTCGCCGTCTACAGCCAACCCGACAGGCCCGCAGGTCGCGGTAAAAAACTGCAGGCCAGCTCGGTTAAGCAACTCGCACTGGAATACGGCCTGCCGGTTTACCAGCCCCTGAATTTCAAATCCCCTGAGGCCCTGGCTGAATTGCAGGCTCATCAGGCAGATTTAATGGTCGTTGTCGCCTACGGTTTGATTCTGCCGCAGGCGGTACTCGACGCTCCCAGACTCGGCTGCATCAATGTCCACGCCTCTTTGTTGCCGCGCTGGCGTGGCGCCGCGCCTATCCAGCGCGCCATCGAAGCGGGTGACGCCGAAACCGGCGTCACCCTAATGCAGATGGAAGTCGGCCTCGACACCGGCCCGATGCTACTAAAAACACGGTGCGCTATTAGCGGGCAGGACAACGCCGCCAGCTTGCACGACAAACTGGCAGACCAAGGCGGGCGGGCACTCGTGGCTGCAATCGCCTCCCTGGCAAGGGGCGAACTAATTGCCGAGGGGCAGGACGATACCCTCACTTGTTACGCACCGAAAATCACCAAGGAAGAAGCCGAAATCAACTGGCAGGACAACGCCCACAGCCTGTGCCTGAAAATTCGCGCCTTTAATCCTTTCCCTGTGAGCTATACCTATCTGGGCGACGAGCGCCTAAAAATCCAGAGCGCCAAAGCTGTAGACGCACACGGCGAGCCCGGCGCCATTTTGCAAGCCGACGCCAAGGGCATAGTTGTAGCCTGCGGCCAAGGCGCCATTGAAATTAGTGAACTACAGTTACCCGGAGCCCGCGCCATGTCAGCCAGAGATTTGCTTAACGCCCGCGCCGAGCGCTTTGCCCTCGGCACAGTGCTGGGCCGTCACAATGCCTGAAGTCCGCGCCGCAGCGGCGCGCTGCCTCCAAGCCATTTTTAACGGCCAGTCTTTATCCCGCGAGCTGCCCAAGGCAGAGAAAAAGCTCAAGCCCGAACAGCGGCCCTTGCTGCGCGAACTTTGCTACGGCAGCTTGCGGCATTTCTGGCGCCTGGAAGCGCTAGCTGGGCAATGCCTGAGCAAGCCCTTCAAAGAAAAAGACGAAGATATACTGATGCTTTTATGTATTGGCATCTACCAGCTCGAATATATGCGCATTCCCCCGCACGCGGCCATCAATACCACGGTCGACGCCAGCAAGAGCCTGCGTAAAGACTGGGCTAAGGGCCTAACCAATGCCGTGCTCCGCCGCTTCCAGCGCGAACGCGACACATTGATAGCAGACCTAACGCCGCCAGAAGCCTGCGCCCACCCCGACTGGCTCTACGAAGCCATCCACGCCGCATGGCCAGACGAGGCCGACGCCATTCTCGAGGCCAACAATCAGCACCCTCCGCTGTGCCTGCGCAACAATGCTCGCCGCCAGAACCGCGACAGCTACTTGCTCGCGCTGTCTGCTGCCGGCATGGAAGCCAGTGCTTGCGATTTCGCCCTGGAGGGTATTCGCCTGACTAGGGCCGTCGATGTTCTGGCCCTTCCTGGATTTGCCGAGGGCAGAGTCAGCGTGCAGGACGAATCAGCCCAGCTCTGCGCCGACATTCTGCGCCCCGGCGCGAGTATGCGTGTACTCGATGCCTGCGCCGCGCCCGGCGGTAAGAGCTGCCATTTGCTTGAACATCAGCCAGAGTTAGCACTTACATGCATCGATATCGACGAGGCCAGATTGGAGCGCGTTCAGGAGAATCTGTCACGCTTGAAACTCAGCGCCCAACTGCTCACTGGCGATGCGGCCAAGCCGGATAGCTGGTGGGATGGTCTGACGTTTGACCAGATCCTGCTAGACGCCCCCTGTTCCGCCACCGGCGTGATTCGTCGCAACCCGGATATCAAAATACATCGCCGCGCCAGTGATATTCCAGCCCTGGCCGACACCCAATTGAACCTGCTCAAAGCCCTCTGGGCCACACTGAAATCCGGCGGCCAACTGCTGTACGCCACCTGTTCGGTATTGCCCGCTGAGAACGAGGAGGTCATCGAGCGCTTTCTCAGCCATCAACCTGACGCCGTCCACCAAACGATAGCTGCCGACTGGGGTCTCTCCTGTCGCTATGGCCGCCAACTCTTTCCCCGCAAGGACGAGCACGACGGTTTCTACTACGCCTTATTGAGCAAAGCCTGACAAAACCCGTCTTGCGTCTTGAGGCGGCTTCGAAAATAAAGCCCGAATAATCAGTGACACAGCTTAACAACTTAAGGGGATGCGCCTACAATCGCCCGTATATCAAAGCGGTGCTTGCAACTGATGAAAATAATCATACTGGGGGCAGGGCAGGTCGGCGGCACGCTGGCCGCCAATCTGGCAAGCGAGCACAATGACATCACTGTGGTAGACCACGACGCCGATCGCTTGCAGCAACTCCAAGACAAACTCGATATCGGCACCGTCACCGGTGCGGCGTCCCACCCCGACGTACTGAGGCGCGCAGGCGCTGACGACGCCGACATGCTAATCGCGGTTACCAGCAGCGACGAAGTCAATATGGTCGCCTGTCAGATCGCCTACTCCATGTTCCGTACGCCGACCAAAATTTCGCGCATTCGCTCCAGCGCCTATCTCAGTCACGACGATCTGTTCTGCGACGCCGCAGTACCTATCGACGTTATCATTAGCCCCGAAGAGTTAGTCACGCGCTACATCATGCGCCTGCTGCAATACCCCGGCTCCTTGCAAGTACTGGATTTTGCCGACGGCAAAGTGCAGTTGGTCGCAGTCAAAGCCTATTACGGCGGTCCCATGGTCGGCGTGGAATTGCAGGAAATTCGCAAGCACATGCCCAAGGTAGATACCCGAGTGGCGGCTATTTTTCGCCGCGGCGAGGCCATACGGCCGAAAGGCGATACGGTAGTGGAAGCCGGCGATGAAGTCTTTTTCCTCGCCGCGAAAGAAGACATCCTGCCGGTGATGTCGGAACTGCGCCGCCTCGATGAAGCCTACAAACGCATCATGATTGCTGGCGGCGGCAATATCGGCGAACGTCTGGCGCGGGCCATCGAACACCGCTACTCGGTCAAAATCATCGAGCAGAACTACGCCCGCTGCCGCGTGCTATCAGAACAATTAAACAAAGCGGTGGTGTTACACGGCGAGGCCTCTGACCACGAGCTGCTGAGCTCAGAAAATATCGAGAATATTGACGTCTTCTGCGCCCTGACCAACGACGACGAAGCCAATATCATGAGCTCGCTATTGGCCAAACGCATGGGCGCCAAAAAAGTCATCACCTTGATCACCAACCCCGCTTACGTGGATCTAGTGCAGGGCATCGAAATCGATATTGCGCTGTCGCCCCAGCAAATCACCATCGGCAGCCTGCTCGCACATGTGCGCCGCGGCGATATTTCCAATGTTCACTCTCTGCGACGCGGCGCCGCCGAAGCCCTAGAAGTTATTGCCCATGGTGATAACCGCTCGTCGAAAGTGGTGGGCCGACGCCTCGACGAAATCGATTTGCCCGAGGGCGTAACTATCGGTGCGATCATTCGCGGCGAGGATGTCATGATTGCCCACAGCCACATCGTGGTCGAAGCGGAGGACCATCTCGTGCTCTTCCTCGTCGACAAAACCAAAATCAAGGAAGTGGAACGCCTGTTTCAGGTCGGTTTCACTTTCTTCTGATGCGCGGCATTTAAACTATGCATTTCGCGGTAATCGCTCGCATCATCGGCATGCTGTTGATGATTTTCAGCTTGACCATGCTGGTGCCGGCGGTGGTATCTATCATCGCGCAAGATGGCGCCAGTGGCGCTTTTCTAACGGCCTTCATCTTATGCTTTACCAGCGGCGCCATCATCTGGCTGTTTGTTCGGCACGCCGACAACGATCTCAATATCCGCGATGGCTTTCTCGTGGTATCACTATTTTGGACGGTACTGGGCTGCTTTGGCTCGCTGCCGTTTTTGCTTGCGGACAGTAGTCACCTAACCTTGAGCGACGCTGTTTTTGAATCGATTTCCGGGCTGACAACCACCGGGGCAACCGTGATGACCGGCCTCGATGACATGCCTGTTTCTATCCTGTTTTATCGCCAATTGCTGCAGTGGCTGGGCGGCATCGGCATCGTCGTTATCGCGGTGGCCATCCTGCCGGTGCTGGGCATCGGGGGCATGCAGCTCTACCGCGCGGAAACACCGGGGCCTGTTAAAGATAGCAAGCTAACGCCCCGCATCACTGGCACCGCCAAAGCGCTGTTCCTGATTTACCTCTACCTGACTATTGCCTGCACGGTTGCCTACTGGCTGGCGGGTATGAGCGCTTTCGACGCCATCTGTCACGCCTTTTCAACCGTCGCCATTGGCGGCTTTTCAACTCACGACGCCAGCCTCGGTTATTTCGACAACGCCGGCATCCTGATGATCGCGTCGGTGTTTATGTTACTGGCGGGCATCAATTTTGGTGTGCACTTTTTCGCCTGGCGCAGCAAGCGCATTTATCACTATCTACGCGATTCTGAAACGCGCTTTTATCTGCTGGGGGTTCTCCTGTGCTGCGCTATCGTGGTCGCATTTCTTCGTTACAGCGGCACCTACGATGCCCAGCAAAGCCTGCTGCTCGGCATCTTCCACACCATATCCATCGCCACCACGACCGGCTTCACGGCGGCCGACTTTTCGGTATGGCCGGCGTTTTTACCGATCTTGCTGATATTGATGTCGTTTATGGGCGGCTGCGGTGGTTCTACCGCGGGCGGGATAAAAGTCGTTCGCATCATGCTAATCGCCAAGCAGGGTGTGCGTGAACTGAAACAACTAATTCACCCCAATGCAGTTATCCCGCTGAAAGTCGGCAGTAAACGCGTTGACGCCAAGGTTGTCAGCGCGGTGTGGAGCTTCTTCGCCGTTTATATGTTCTCCTTTTTATTGATCCTGCTGGCGTTGATGGCTTGCAATATGGACTACACCACGGCCTTCTCCGCTACCTCTGCCACACTGAATAATCTCGGCCCCGGCCTCGGCGATGTATCCGCCCACTACGGTGACCTCACCCAGCCCGCCAAATGGATTCTGTGCTACGCCATGCTGCTGGGACGATTGGAAATCTTTACTCTGCTGGTGCTATTTACTCCGGCCTTCTGGCGACACTAATGCCCTCCCAAGCAGATCAACAACAGCGCTGGGATACCAAATACGCTGCCGCCGTGTGCGTCAGCAGCACGGCGGCCTGTGAAGTATTACGCAGCAACCTCCACCTGCTCCCTGCGCAGGGGCGGGCACTGGATCTGGCCTGCGGGCTCGGTGCTAATGCCTTATTGCTTGCCGAGCAGGGCCTGCGCGTCACCGCCCGGGATATCTCCAGCGTCGGGCTAAGTACGCTGGAGCGCAGCGCCAAGGCCTCGGGCTTAGCCATCGTCAGCGAGCAACGTGATATCGAACACAACGGGGTGGGCGGTGGGCAATTTGATGTCATCTGTGTCAGCCGCTACCTGCATCGCCCGCTATGCGCCGCGATCAGCCGCGCCTTAAACCCCGGTGGCCTGCTATTTTATCAGACCTTCTGTGAAGGCAAGCCCGCGGGGATCGGGCCCCGCAGCGCAGACTTCATCCTGCAAACCAATGAGCTGCTATCCCTATTCGCGGAGTTGAAGCTACTCTACTACAGCGAATATGCCCAGCAGGGTGACACGTCGATCGGAAATCGCCATGAAGCACTTTATATCGGCCAGCAGCTAAGTGTGCGCGCCATGTCTGGCATTGCTGGCGCAGCGCTGTCATGATGGTGTAATGTAGTGAAATAATTAAGGCTTTGTTAGCCCGCTATACTTTTGAATTGAAGGAATCGTCCTTCATTTTCACTTAGCTAATCAGTTTGTTTGCGGGGTGTTGCACGTGCTTAAAAAACAATGGCTAATCGTCATTGGAACCCCCCCCGTTTGTGCTGGTATCGCGCTCTTATTTTTATCCCCGCTGACAGCAGCAATCATTGCTTTTGTGTCCACGGGCATAGGCTCGTCGATGCTGGTTCGCCAGCTGTGCGTTCAACGAGCGAGCGCCGGCAGCGATAAGCTCCGCCTCAAAGAGTTGATCTATGGCCTGGAACACAGCCCTCAGGCGATTTTGTTCACCACCGCCAGTGGCTTAATCACGTTTGCCAATCGCAACTTCTACGAGCTAATCGGACACGCCGGTGAAAACCTTACCGGGAAAGAATTGAGAGAATACAAAGATCTCGGCATTTCGGCTACCCTATTCGGAGATATCAGCGAGGCTATTCTCCGTGGTCAGGAATGGCACGGTGAGCTTTACTTTGCAAAGGCGCCACCGGCGCAGCGCAACACCGTAGCCACCTGCAGACCCATATTCAACCCGCTGGGTGAGTTCAGTTCCGTCCTCAGCCTGATTGACGACATCAGCGACCAAAAAGTCTTTACGCAACGACGGGTCGCCGACGCCAAATACGACTCTGTGACCGGCTTGCCCAATCGCGTCAACAGCATCGAACGATTAGAAAACGCTGCGCTGGCTGCCAAGTCGCGCGAAAGCGAATTCACCCTGCTTTTTCTAAATCTTGATCGCTTCAAGCTACTTAACGACTCGCTGGGGCACAGCGAGGGTGACAAAATTCTTAATGCCGCCGCCGGTCGCTTGCGCAACGCCATATCGGGAAGCGACACTGCAGGCTGCCTCGGTGGCGATAAGTTTATGATTATCCTACAAAATCAGAGCGATGAGGCGGCTACGCGGACGGTGCTTGCTCTGAAAAAATCGCTAGACGAGCCCTTCCTGCTTAGCGACCACGACTTGAAAATAACAGCCAGCATCGGCATGTGCACCTTCCCCGACGGCGCCGGCAATGCCGCCGCTCTGCTGCGCAATGCTGAAGCCGCAATGTATACCGCCCGCGATCGCGGCGGCGACAGCTTCTATCGCTACCGTAACGACGGTGAAAACCGCGCAGCCACCCGCCTCGCGATGGAAACCCAATTGCGCCACGCCATTGAGCGCAACGAACTGTGGCTTGCGTATCAACCCATCATTTCGCTGAGCCAAAACACGCTGGTTGGCGCCGAAGTACTGCTGCGCTGGCGCAATAGCGAGCTTGATAACCCAAGTCCGGATAAATTCATTCCGGTGGCCGAGGAAACCGGTCTTATTATTCCCATTGGCGATTGGGTACTGGAGCAAGCCTGCCTACAGGCCAAAAAATGGCAGGATGCTGGCGACACTGACTTCACCATTGCCGTCAATATTTGTGCCCGACAGTTCGAGAACGGCCATCTTCTCACTGCCGTCGAAAATGCGCTGGAAAAATCTGGCTTGCCCGCCAATAGTTTGGAACTTGAGGTTACCGAGCGACTGCTGATGCGCAACGACAACGAAACCAAGACAATGATGGCCCAATTACAGGAAATCGGGGTGCGGCTAACGCTGGACGATTTCGGCACCGGTTACGCTTCGCTTAGCTATTTGAAGCAGTATCCCTTCGACGTGTTGAAAATCGATCGCAGCTTTATCATGGACTGCCAGCATTCCGAAGAAAGCCAGTCACTCATCCGCGCCATTATCAGTATGGCGCACTCGCTGAGCATGGAGGTGGTAGGGGAGGGCGTTGAACAATTAGATCAACGGCGGCTATTGCTTGCCAACGGCTGCGATATGGCGCAGGGCTTCCTGTTTACACCGCCCATTGCAGCCGATCGCTTCTCCAGCTGGGCCGATCAATACCGGCAATTGCAAAGCAGCTGATTCAGCTGCATCCGCACCCGCAAGCCACTGTTGACGGCGAACACCTTCGCGAAGACCCCTGACTAGCGTTATAATTGCGCCCTTTTGCACAAGCTACAGGTGGGTAACAAGTGAGCAATGCGGCAGGCAAAGTGGACGTCAGTACTTTTCAGGGGCTAATTCTCGCGCTACAACATTTCTGGGCAGAGCGCGGCTGCGTGCTGCTGCAACCGCTGGATATGGAAGTGGGGGCAGGCACCTTCCATCCGGGCACCTTTCTGCGGGCGATCGGCCCAGAAACCTGGAACGCAGCCTATGTGCAGCCTTGCAGGCGCCCCACCGATGGCCGCTACGGCGAAAACCCCAATCGCCTGCAGCACTATTATCAGTTTCAAGTGGTGTTAAAGCCCTCGCCACTGGATATTCAGGACATTTATCTCGACTCGCTGCGCCACCTCGGCATCGACCCGCTGGTTCACGATATCCGCTTTGTGGAAGATAACTGGGAGTCGCCCACACTGGGCGCTTGGGGGCTGGGCTGGGAAGTCTGGTTGAACGGTATGGAAGTGACCCAGTTCACCTACTTCCAACAGGTTGGCGGGCTGGAATGCTTTCCCGTCACCGGCGAAATCACCTACGGTCTGGAACGCATTGCCATGTATCTGCAGGGCGTGGACAGTATTTATGATCTGGTCTGGACCCACGGCCCCGAGGGCGACGTGAGCTATGGCGACGTATTCCACCAAAATGAGGTCGAAATGTCGCGCTTCAATTTTGAAGAGGCCGATGTCGAGCAACTGTTCAAGCAGTTCGATCACTGCGAGGCCCAGAGCCAGAAACTGATTGAAAAGGGGCTGCCGCTGCCCGCCTATGAAATGGTGATGAAGGCCTCCCATGCCTTTAATCTGCTGGATGCACGTCATGCTATTTCCGTCACTGAACGGCAGCGCTTTATCCTGCGGGTGCGCGGTCTCGCCCGCGCCGTGGCCCAAGCCTATTTCGACACGCGCAAGACCTTGGGCTTTCCGCTTGCACCCGAGGCACTGCGCAAAGAAGTCCTCGCCGCCCAAGCCGCAGTTACACAGGAGGCCAAAGCATGACTTCACTCGTGGGCAAAAAACGCGACTTATTGATTGAAATCGGCACTGAAGAATTGCCGCCTAAGGCACTCAAGGCCTTGTCGAAGGCATTCGGCGCCAGCATTAGCGAACAGTTCAAAGCCGAGAATCTTAGCTTTAGCGGCGCCGACGTTTTCGCAACACCGCGCCGACTCGCGGTGTTGCTACGCCAGCTCGACGAGCAGGCACCGGCACAGCACATCGAGGCCTGGGGCCCCCCGGTAAAAGTCGCCTTCGACGCCGACGGCAATGCCACCCGCGCGGCGGAAGCCTTCGCTGCGAAGCAGGGCGTCGCCGTTAGTGAGTTACGCCAGCATATTGCCAACGACGGCAAGCAAGACAAACTGTTCTTCAACAGTGAAAAGCCCGGCGCCAGCACTAGCGATATCGTGGTCGCCATCACTGAAAAGGCACTAGCCCATTTGCCTATTCCCAAGCGCATGCGCTGGGGCAACTCGCGCGCCGAATTCGTGCGCCCGGTTCAATGGATATGCGTGCTATTTGGCAATGAGCCTGTGAATGGCGAACTGATGGGCATTAACATTGCGGCCACCACCCGCGGCCACCGCTTTCACGCCAACATTGCAATCAGCCTTACGGCAGCGGCCGCCTACGAAGACCTGCTGCGCGAAAAGGGCAAGGTTATTGCCAACTTGATGACGCGACGCAATATGGTTCGAGAGCAGGTTGTTGCGCAAGGACAAAAACTGGGTGGTCAGGCTGTTATCGACGAGGACCTACTCGACGAAGTTACCGCTCTGGTGGAATGGCCGGTGGCGCTGGCCGGTGGTTTTGATGCGCGTTTTCTGGCGGTACCTGCCGAAGCGCTGATATTGTCGATGAAGGAACACCAAAAGTATTTCCACGTTACCGACTCTAACGGGACGCTTTTGCCGCATTTTATCACCGTCGCCAATATTGAAAGCACGGATCCCAAACAAGTCATTGAAGGCAATGAGCGCGTTATTCGCCCGCGCCTGAGTGACGCCGCCTTCTTTTTTGCAACCGACTGCAAAACCTCATTGTTTGACCGCCGCGAAAAACTAAAAAGCGTCGTCTTTCAGAAAAAGCTAGGCTCCGTATTCGACAAAACCGAACGCATCGCGGAACTGGCAAAAATACTTGCGCAGAAGATGGGCGCTGATTCCGCTCTGGCTGGACGAGCAGCCCTGCTGTGTAAAAGCGACCTGGTTACCGATATGGTGTTTGAGTTTGCGGACATGCAAGGTATTGCCGGTGAGTATTACGCCCGCAACGACGGCGAAGCTGCTGAGGTTGCCAGCGCCATGCAGGAACAATACCTGCCTCGTTTTGCCGGCGATGCGCTGCCTGCGACCTCGACCGGCAGCGTAATTGCTTTGGCCGACCGGCTCGACACCATCACCGGCATTTTTGGCATCGGTCAGCCTCCCAGTGGCTCAAAAGATCCCTTTGCCCTGCGCCGTGCCTGCCTCGGAGTGATGCGCATCATTTTGGAGCAAAATCTAGCGCTGGATCTGCGCGAATTAATTGAACTGGCGAGTGCGCAGCACCACGAAATTAAAGCCGGCGATAAACTTACCAATAGCGTAGTGGCCTATATGATTGAACGCATGCGCGCTGTCTACGACGATCAGAATATACCCGCCGAAGTGTTTATGGCGGTTACCGCAAAAAACTTGAGCGCGCCGCTGGATATCGACCGTCGGGTTAAGGCGGTTTACAGTTTCTACCAGCTGCCCGAAGCTCAGGCATTGGCGGCGGCAAATAAGCGGGTCTCCAATATTTTGGCCAAAACTGACGCAGCTCCAGCCAGCAAGGTAGACACTGCGCTGTTGCAAGAAGATGCCGAAAAAGCATTGGCTGCCGCGCTTGATGTCGCTACGGCGGCGGTAAACCCCCTCTTAGAAAAAGGTGACTATGAGAAGGGCTTAAGCTCGCTCGCCACCCTGCGTGCGCCCGTCGACGCCTTCTTTGATCAGGTTATGGTAAACGCCGACGACGCGAAACTGCGCGCCAACCGCTTGGCACTGCTTAGTAATCTGCGTGAACTGTTTTTACAGGTGGCGGATATTTCGCAATTGGTGCCGAGCAAAAGCTGATGTCCTTGGTGCTACTGGATCGCGATGGCGTCATTAACGAGGACTCGGATAATTACATCCGCAACGCCGACCAATGGCTGCCCATTCCCGGCAGCATCGACGCCATTGCGAAACTGAGTCAGGCCGGATATCAAGTGGCGGTGTGCACTAACCAGTCGGGGCTCGCACGCCACTATTTCCAGCTTGCTGATCTGGACGCCATGCACCAGAAAATGCGTACGCTAGTCGAACAAGCCGGCGGCACAATCGCCGGCATTTACTATTGCCCGCATTTGCCTGATGCGCACTGTGATTGCCGCAAGCCGCTGCCGGGGCTGATTGACCAGGCCGCAGCCGAGCTTGGTGTGAGCGCCAAAGGCGCGGCATTCGTTGGCGATTCACTCAAAGATCTGCAAGCCGCCCTGGCGCGAGACTGCCTGCCGGTACTGGTGAAAACGGGCAAGGGGCCAGCGACACTAGAAAGATTATCAGAACACAGTTCACTATCTGCCACGCCTGTATTTGATAATCTCGCTGCCTTTGTTGAATGCTATCTAAACGACAGGACGTCGACATGAATGCACTGACTAAGAGCTGGCGCTTTGCCCGAACGATCCTTTTTTATATTGGCTATATTGTTCTGACCGGCTGGTTTACGGTTACCGGTTTACTATTCTTCAGTTTTTTTCCACTTTCGATTCGCGGGCGCTACCTGATCGTCTGGAACCGATGGATTCTCGTATGGCTGCGCTTTAGTTGCGGCGTGCGTTATCGGGTAGTCGGCAACATTCCCGACGGCCACTACGTGGTGATGTCAAAGCATCAAAGCCAATGGGAAACTTTCTACCTGCAACACGCCTTTTTCCCCGTAGGCGTTGTCTTGAAACGCGAACTGCTGAACATGCCGTTTTTTGGCTGGGCCCTGCGTCTGATGGAACCCATCGCCATTGATCGCAGCAACCCGAAAGCGGCGCTGCGCTACATTCTGAATGAAGGCGTATTGCGATTGCAGCAGGGTAAACGGGTACTGATTTTCCCTGAAGGCACACGCACGGCTCCCGGCCAAAAAGGCAACTACGCGCGCAGTGGCGCCAATATCGCCATTAACGGTGGCGCGTCAATCGTACCCGTGGCACACAATGCCGGTGAATGCTGGCAGGCCCACAAGTTTATAAAAAAACCGGGGCTGATCACTGTGGTGATTGGTGCGCCAATACCCGCCGACAATACCGACAGCCGCCGGCTGACTGCTCAAGTTGAACAGTGGATTGAAGCCGAGCAGGCGAAGCTGTCGCCGTCCGGAAATAAACTCGAACAGCCAACTCTAGTTCAGTAATCCGCTGGCGTACGCCGGATCAAGCCCGGATGTCATGTGTCTGTCCCGGAGCTAGAGACCTACTTAACTGTAGATAAACTAGCGCTGGTAAGCTCTCTTGATAACACAAAGCTGGGCTAGTCCAGATCGGGTGAATTTCCTTTCGTTCACGCTTAAAATAAATATTTTATTTATTTTCAATATCTTATATTAATAATGACTGAATATATCGCAAGTAAATGATGTTGGCAGCCGTTGAAAGGAACCGGCGTTACGGTTACTTTATAGCCTACAAACAAGTAGGTTGCATAAAGGCTGACCACCCACACGCTGAAACCAAGGAAATACGATGACCTCAGCCATTGCGCATAGCCCCAGCACCCCCGTGATTGTTACCGGGGCCGCCTCAGGTATCGGGCTGGCCTGCGCTCGGGCGCTCGCTGCGGTTGGACGACCGGTAAGCCTTTGGGATATCGCCCCCTCAGTCACCGCAGCGGCCGAACAGCTCAGCGCCAATACCGGCGTTCGCTGTATTGGCCTAGCCGTTGATGTTGCCGATATCGAAGCCATTAATCGCGCGGTTGCCGTCTCGCGCGATGCCCTCGGCGCCATTGGTGGTCTGGTTCACGCCGCTGGCGTCGCTGGCGTCAGCAGCCTCGACCAACTGGAGCCCGCTTTCTGGGATAACGTCATTAATATCAACCTACGCGCCGAGATATTCATCGCCAAAGCCCTGCGCGCAGACATGGCAAGCCTGTCAGGCTCGGCCATTGTTGGCATCGCCTCCATTAACGCCACCCTAGGCAATGCCATGAACCCCAGCTACAGTGCCTCCAAGGGCGGCATGCTGGCGGCCAATCGCGCGCTGGCGGACGATCTAGCCACGGACGGCATTCGTATCAACAGCGTCTCGCCGGGGCAGATTTTGACACCCATGATCCAGCAAGTCATCGACAACGCACCGGGGCTAAAGGAAAGCTTTGAGCGCCACATCATGCTCGAACGCTTGGGCATGCCGGATGAAATTGGCAAGGCTGTACGCTTTCTGCTGTCGGATGAAGCCAGCTACATTACCGGTAGTGAGCTAGTGGTGGACGGTGGCAATATTCCTTCCCAGCGTTGAGGGACCCCGGCTTTGCGGGAATGTGAGCCGGGGGTAGCGCCGGCGCAAGGCCCGTCTGACTATTTCAAATCGAAGCGATCTGCGTTCATCACCTTCACCCAGGCTTTAATGAAGTCGTGCACGAACTTTTCCTTCGAATCATCCTGCGCGTATACCTCGGCGTAGGATCGCAGAATCGAGTTTGACCCAAACACCAGGTCGATCCGCGTGGCGGTCCACTTCACCGAGCCGCTTTCGCGGTCGCGGATCTCGTAAAGGTTTTCTACCACCGGGTGCCAGCTGTTCTGCATGTCGGTCAGATTGACGAAAAAGTCGTTGCTCAAAACCCCCTCGCGATCGCTGAACACGCCCTGTTTGGCGCCGCCGTGGTTAGCTCCCAGCACCCGCATGCCGCCTACCAGCGCGGTCATTTCAGGCGCGGTGAGCCCCATCAACTGACTGCGATCAAGCATAAGTTCTTCGGCGGGCACCCGGTAATCTTGCTTCAACCAGTTACGATAGCCATCGTGGATTGGCTCCAAGGGTTCGAAGGAATCTGCATCGGTCATCTCCACAGTCGCGTCGCCGCGACCGGGCGCAAACGGAACCATGACGTCAAAACCGGCATCATGCGCCGCCTTTTCGACCGCCGCGTTACCGCCCAGCACGATCAGATCCGCCACGCTAATCGGCTTGCCCAAACCCGCTTTAATGCCCTCGATAACACGCAGTACTTTTTGCAGGCGAGCGGGCTCGTTGCCCTCCCAGTCTTTTTGCGGGGCTAGGCAAATACGCGCACCGTTGGCGCCACCGCGATAGTCGGAGCCGCGGAAGGTTCGTGCGCTATCCCAAGCCGTAGCAACCAGCTCTGCCACACTCAGGCCGCTGGCCAGCAAGGTGGATTTCAAATCGCTTATGTCACGATCCGTAAGCTGATAGTCCACCGCCGGGGTAGGGTCTTGCCAGATCAGATCTTCAGCGGGCACATCAGCGCCCAAATAGCGGCTCTTAGGGCCAAGGTCGCGGTGGGTCAATTTAAACCAGGCGCGGGCGAAAACGTCTGAAAAGTATGCGTGGTCGCGGGCAAAGCGCTCGCAAATTTTCCGGTATTGCGGGTCTACTTTCATAGCCATATCGGCGTCGGTCATAATCGGGTTACAGCGAATCGACGGATCCTCCACGTCCACGGGCATGTCCTCTTCCTTAATATCGACAGGCTCCCACTGCCAAGCAGCGGCTGGGCTCTTTTTCAATTCCCATTCATAATTGAACAGCAGGTGGAAATAGCCGCCATCCCACTGCGTGGGGTTTGTCGTCCAAGCGCCTTCCAAACCACTGGTCACGGTGTCGCGGCCAATGCCACGGCCGGTTTTATTAATCCAGCCAAAGCCCTGCTCCTCGACATCGGTGGCCTCGGGTTCCGGCCCCAGCAGACCTGCATCGCCATTACCGTGTGCCTTGCCAACGGTATGCCCACCGGCAGTCAAGGCCGCAGTCTCCTCGTCGTTCATGGCCATTCGCGCAAAGGTTTCTCGCACGTCTTGGGCAGTCCTGAGTGGGTCGGGCTTGCCATCCACGCCTTCCGGGTTGACATAGATAAGCCCCATCTGAACCGCGGCCAATGGGTCTTCGAGGGTATCGCGGCCATCACTCTGATAGCGACTTGAGCTTTAGGCCAGCCACTCTTTTTCTGGGCCCCAGTAAGTATCCTTTTCGGGATGCCAAATATCTCGGCGTCCACCCGCAAAGCCAAACACCTTCAGCCCCATGGACTCATAGGCCATGGTACCGGCCAGTATGATCAGGTCGGCCCAGGACAGGCTGTTGCCGTATTTTTTCTTGATCGGCCACAGTAGGCGACGTGCTTTATCAAGGTTGCCGTTATCAGGCCAACTGTTCAGCGGCGCAAACCGCTGATTGCCAGTGCCCGCACCGCCGCGACCGTCAGCTTCTCGGTAGCTTCCCGCCGAGTGCCAAGCCATACGAATCATCAGGCCACCGTAGTGACCCCAATCGGCGGGCCACCACGCCTGACTGTCTGTCATCAGCGCGTGCAGATCCTGCTTGACCGCGCCCAGATCCAATTGCTGGAACGCTGCTGCGTAGTCAAAACCCTCGTCCATCGGATTGGTCTTACGGTCATGCTGATGAAGAATGTCCAAATTCAGGGCGCTGGGCCACCAATCCTCATTCGAGGACGCGGAAGTTGTATTCGCGCCGTGCATCACCGGGCACTTTCTGGGTGAAGCAGGTGGATTACTCATATTTTCACTCCAAGTGGGGGCGGAAAGACGGAGTCTCTACGCAATAATTAATCACGCTGAATCCCGGTATGGTTTCCAGACAGCTGTTTGTTTGCATTCACCGCGCTGCGCAAACCGTACCCAGATTGGGTCACGGATGAAGCATCCAAAGCCTTTGTGACTCGGGGCTAAACACCAAAGCGCTGCTTACTCTTGTTTAGAAGAATTGGGCTCAAGATCCAACAGTAAGCGCTGGTGGTCGATTATGAAATTCAATTTTAACTCTGGCATCGATAGGAATAAACTATCGCTGTCGCATAAGCCGACCTGCTGATGGTCCGGTTGGCTGCCTCTGCCCACCCAAGACAATGCAGACCCCGCACCAACGGATTACGAGTGCAGAATCACTCTGGACAGAGGGCAATCGCACCGAAGGGCGCGAAGATTAGGGGTGGCGCAAGCCACCATCGCCGAGATCATAGCACCAGAGAATCCAGATTATTTTTTACGATGACCCCAGATTCTCAGGCCAGCTTTTTCAAGTTTGTCGAAAAGAAACGATACCAAATACTGTGCTCTTCCTCCGGCGATTGTTTCCAGCCGTAGACATCCGGCTTTTTTTCAATCACTAAGCCACCAAAAATTAGCCAGTCGTATATGGCTAGTAGGTTGCAGAGGTTGCTGCCAGAGTTTTTCCCCTGTGCATGGTGATGGTGGTGCTGGGTGGGAAAGGTAAAGACATGGCACAGCCCATACATGCTTTTGCAAACCCAAGCCCAACGGTAGTTCAAGAAATACAAATCGTAATTCCAATTAACGTGGTTATGCGCCGCCCACAAACCCTTGAATATCGTGCCCACTAAAAAGACTTCGGTTAGACCGAGATAGACACAAAAAAATTGAAACCAGTAATTGGGCATAATAAACCACCACAACCAATGCTCGACAAAGGTCTGGGTAACCGACAACTGACCCTTGCCATCGTTGCCACCCGAGAGGTGATGCGGGCGGTGGCCAATTTTAAATAAGGTCTGCCGTCGCTGCAGGCCTTTGGCTTTGGGTCGCCGAGTGTGTTCAAACCAATGACCCGTCCCGTGCAGCAATTCTTCCAGCGCAATATAAGCCAGTAACACCCACCAGAAGTGCTCGGCGGCAAAGCGGCTTAAGCCACTGCGGCACCAGCAAGCCACCAACAAAGGCCGTCGCCAGCACGAGGGCAGGGCGCTGAATCCCAACCATGACCACCCCACAGAGCAAAGCCATATTCCAATCTTTCCGGGATTTGCGGCCCTCGGCAGATCGGCCAACCGCAAGTTCCCACAACATGGCCATCACAATGAAGACGATAACCAGCTCTGGTCCGGTTGTAATTGAAAATCAGACATGGGGCTCTCCCTTTGCAAGCTGTTGCCGGCTTAGCCTCTGCGTGTTATTTGTAAATTGAATATTTTATATGTGTATTATCCATGAAGCTGAATTTACGCTCAATCGACCTGAACCTGCTCACCGTCTTTGACGCGCTGATAGAGAGTGGCAAGCTATCGCTCGCTGCCAAGCGTCTGGGCATGAGCCAGCCCGCGGTAAGTGCCGCGCTGTCTCGACTGCGAACAAGTTTTAAAGACGAACTGTTTGTTCGCAGCCGCAGCGGCATGTTGCCAACACTGCGCGCGCTGGCGCTGCATCAGGATATTCGCGAAGCCTTGCAATTGGTTCAGCGGGCTATGACCTCGGGTACCGCGTTTGATCCGGCTCTGGCTGAGCGCAGTTTTACGATTCTCGGCGACAGTTTTTTCGAAAGTGCCATGATTGGCAGTCTGCTCAACCGACTCACCGAATCGGCACCGGGTATCCGCATAGAAACCGCCAGCATTGTCCAATCCGACCCGGTGCAGGCACTGCGCTCAATCAATGCCGATGTGTTACTGGACTACGACAAGCTCACGTCCACGCAACTGATGGCCGAGCAAATTGGTGACGAAACACTGGTGGTCATCGCCTCCAACTGCCACCCGCGCATAAAGCGGCGACCGAGTATGAAAGGCTTCCTGCGCGAACATCACGTCGCCCTAACCCGCCGCCATCGCAGTAATGCCTTACTAGAGCATGCATTGGGAGGTGTGTCGCTGGATCGTCGAGTAAAAGCTACGGTACAACATTTTTCATCCATGCCGATTATCGTCGCCCAAACCGATTGCATTGCAACGGTGCCCCAGCGCTTGGGCGCGCTGTACGAAGCCGCGTTTGATGTGCGCTGCTATCCCTTTCCAATGGATGTCGCGCCCATTCCTATGTGGATGTACTGGCCGAAAGTTTTACACGGCGACGCCGCGCATCAGTGGTTGCGCGACAGCCTGATTGAAGTATTGCAGTAAAGCCGCTTTACCAGCTGTGGCCATACCTTATACTGCGCAGCGCGGGCGACGCTCAGGAGCGAACCATTGGAACCCCTTGTTATATTACTGGCCTTTGCCGCCGGGCTAGGCTTTCGCAGTGCAGGTTATCCGCCGCTGTTGGGCTATCTGCTGGCTGGCTTCTGTGCACATGGTATGGGTCTGGGCCAGGGCGAGGCGATTTCCACCATCGCCGACCTCGGCATCACCCTGCTGCTGTTTACCATTGGACTCAAACTTAACCTGCGTGAATTAATCGCGCCGCAGGTTTGGGGTGTTGCCAGCCTGCAGATGATCGCCGTGATTCCGCTTACTTGGTTGCTTATCGAAGGTGCGGGCATGCTGGTGCCTGCGCTCGCACTACCCACGCACACCGCCGCACTGATTCTTGCCTTTGCCCTGTCCTTTTCCAGCACCGTATTCACCACGAAGACCTTTGAGGAAAAGGGTGAAACTATTGCGCATCACGCGGCTATCGCAATCGGTATTTTGATTATTCAAGACTTGTTTGCGGTCACTTATCTCGTGGTGTCCTCAGGCAAGTTTCCCACTGTGTATGCATTGGCGCTGCTCGCCTTACCGCTGTTACGCCCATTACTAAGCAAATTACTTAATTGGGTAGGGCATGGCGAACTACTCGTTTTGTTTGGTTTTGTTATCGCCGTCGGCGCCGCGGCTTTATTTGAGGCGGTCAACCTTAAGGGCGATCTGGGGGCACTATTAATCGGCATGCTACTCAACTCAAATCGTAAAAGTACAGAACTGTATAAAAGCCTGATCAGCTTTAAAGACATCTTTTTAATCGGCTTTTTTCTGCAAATTGGTTATAACGGCCTGCCGAATAGCGACATGCTACTGGTCGCTTTGGTCTTGGGACTACTGATACTGCTCCGACCCATCATCTATTTTTTATTGCTCGCCGCCTTTCGTCTGCGCGCCCGCACGGCGCTGTTAGCTGCCTTGTCCTTAACTACCTACAGCGAGTTCGGTTTGATCCTGGCACAAATCGCCGCCGAAGACGGTTTGATGAGCAATGCGTGGGTAACCGCGATTGCCTTGGCCCTAGCCCTCTCGTTCTTCGTGGCAACACCCCTCAACAAACGCAGCACCGACATCTACAACCGCCTCCAAACGATACTTCATCGTTTTGATCGCTCTGGCCGCGAAGCACACGAGCTGGTGATGCCCGGCGCGGCTGAAATCATCATCGTTGGCGCGGGCAGGGTTGGCTTGGGGGCCTATCAATTTATGAGCTCTCGCTATCCGGGCAATGTCTTGAGCGTCGAGGAAAACGCTGACAAAGCCGCGCAGCACATCGCGGAGGGCATTACCTGCGCCCACGGTGACGGCAATGACCGCGACTTCTGGGACCGCGCCGACTTAGCTAGCCGACGCTTGATTCTGGTCAGCCTGACCAATCACAAAGAGAATATCGAGGTGGTGAAGCTACTTCAGTCCCTCGATTACACCGGCAAATTGGCGGTGGTGTCGCGCTACCCCGACGAAGAGCGCGAAATACGCGACCTCGGCTGCATCACCTTCAATTTGTACGCCGAGGCCGGGCACGGCTTTGCAGAGCATGTCTTAAGCCAGGTTGCCCCCGCTATTTCAGCGGCGCCGCGCCCACTGAAATTGTAAATATACAGACCTGTGCAGTCTTTTCGAGGCGCTAACAGCAAAATCGGTGAGCTGAACTATACTGGAGTTGAAGTTCTCTGGCAGCCCCCTGTCCCCACGGCTGAAGTGATCCTATGCCCAGAAAAAGTACTGTACAGCGAGACCCCGGCCCACGACGGCCACTTCAGATCCTTCTGGCTGAAGACTGCCGTGCCGACGTTGCCTTGGTGCGCAAAGCCCTCGCGTCCGTGCAAGTACCCACCGAGCTCACGGTTGTCGATAATGGCGATCAACTTCTCCAGTACTTGGTCGACGCCCTGAATCTAGAAGACCAGACTAACGCGCTGCCATTCCCCGACGTGGTTCTGGTTGATTTGAATATGCCCAAGCTCGATGGTTTCAAGGCACTGGAATTGATCTCTGCACAAAATGGCGGATACACGCTGCCCCTAGTCGTCATATCATCCACTGCCAAGCCCGAAGACCGGCGTCTCGCTCGCGACTTGGGCGCCAATGGCTTTATCGATAAAGCCTTGGGGCCCTCCGAATTTATTCAGCAACTGCAATTCATTGAGCGACTCGCCCTAACCTCAGGCACCATTGTCAGCAAGCCTTCGGCGCGTCGACATTAATCTTGCTCGCTCAAGCTTTGGCGTCAGGTAAGGGCTGGCAGGTAGCGGTTTGTGCTTACTGACTTTAGTCGTCTCACCCCTCAACCTGCATGACTGCCTGCATCCCGCTGACTTTCCCGAACTCTCGGAAACCCTACTGTGTGCTCGCTTAATGGTTCAACTTGCTTTGCCGGCGTACATTTACTGGTCCACCCGCGAAGAGCCCCCACAAAGTGAACGATTAACCGCATGACGCGCCAACGCTTCCCACGCCCCATTACCTTCACCACTTTGCTGCTGGCGGGAGTTGCCGCCATTTTGGTGCTGATCGACTGGCACCGCGGCAGCCCGAACTTGGTCAGCTTGGGTATCAGCCCAGTCGCCATGCACTACAATACCGCGCTCGCGGTGCTGTTTTGTGCACTGTCTTCATTGTGCCATGCAATATCGTCTGGCCCCTCGCTTACTCGGAATACGCGCCTTATTGATTGGCGGAGTCCATTTACTGTAATTTCTACTAAAAGCTCGATGGGGCGTGGATTTTTGGTTCCACCACATCATTGCGGATGCCAGTTTTACAACGACACTCAACCTAGCACCAACCGCGGCTATATCCCTATATTTGCTAGGTGCCGTGCAGGTTACACTACACCACCACGCCAACTCGGACCTTACCCGCGAGACGCTGCCACGCGACTTGGGCCTCTCGGTAATAGCCAT
>JBLHMO010000053.1:0-20478 GCA_047622145.1 Paracoccaceae bacterium
TTCTAAATTTGGCAGCACCCGGCACAAACACCGAAAAGTTCATGGCCGTAGCCGTCGAGCTTGATGGGTGGCTATAAAAGCCTTGCGTTCCGCAAAAGCAGGCCTGTTCAGATCGAACTTCTATGTTCATTAATACGTCCCGTTTAATAAACAACTACGCTGCGAATAGACTCGCCGCGAGTCATCAAATCAAAACCCTCGTTAATGCGATCCAGCGTCAAAATATGGGTGATCATCGGGTCAATCTGTATTTTGTTTTCCATATACCAGTCAACAATGCGCGGCACATCGGTACGGCCGCGCGCGCCGCCAAAGGCGGTGCCTTGCCAGCGTCGCCCGGTGACTAGCTGAAAGGGTCGCGTAGAAATTTCCTGTCCGGCACCGGCAACACCAACAATCGTAGATACGCCCCAGCCGCGGTGACAGCATTCCAGCGCTTGCCGCATTAATTCAACATTACCCACACACTCAAAGCTGTAGTCGGCGCCGCCATCGGTGAGTTCCACTATGTGTGCAACCAAATCACCCTCAATTTCGTTCGGGTTTACGAAATCGGTCATGCCAAACTGGCGGGCCATGGTTTCGCGGCCGGGGTTTACGTCCACACCGATAATTTTATTGGCGCCCACCATTTTTGCGCCTTGAATCACATTCAGACCAATGCCGCCCAGACCAAACACCACAACGCTAGCGCCTGCCTCTACTTTGGCGGTGAATAGCACAGCACCAATACCGGTCGTTACGCCGCAGCCGATATAGCACACCTTGTCGAAGGGCGCGTCTTCACGAATTTTAGCCAGTGCAATTTCCGGCATAACCGTGTAGTTAGCGAAGGTTGAGCAGCCCATGTAATGGTGAATCGGCTTGCCATCCAACGAAAAGCGGCTGCTACCATCGGGCATCAAGCCCTGCCCCTGGGTGGAGCGAATCGCGGTACAGAGATTGGTTTTCTGGGAGATGCAGCTTTTGCATTCACGACATTCCGGCGTGTACAAAGGCACCACGTGATCGCCTTTCTTCAGGCTTTTTACGCCCTCACCCACATCCACCACCACGCCCGCGCCTTCGTGCCCGAGAATTGAAGGAAACAAACCTTCGGGGTCAGCGCCGGAGAGGGTAAATTTATCTGTGTGGCAAATGCCTGTCGCCTTCAATTCGACCAACACTTCACCCACACGCGGCCCTTCAAGCTGAACGGTTTCTATACTGAGGGGCTTGCCGGCTTCAAAGGCTACGGCTGCGCGTACATCCATAATATTCTCCTTGATCAAAATAACTAAGGGCGGGATTCTACAGATTGCTGCGGCCGGTCACCAACACGATTACCAAACTTATTGAGACAAAGACTAAGCCGCCACAGTCACTCCACTGTCGAGGTGACCATGATACCTGTAGCGCAGTCAAAATCTTCAGCCTTCAACGGTAATCGCGAGAAAACTTTTATCTCGCATCCAGCGCAACGGCATGCAATCACTATTTTGGCTAATAACCAACGATTTATCGACTCTTACGCAACTGCCGGCATACACACCGGCGGCGGTAAAAGTGCATACTTGGGTGTGATAGTGGCCAACTTTAGGCAGCGCAAACAGCTGCTGGAAAATCATATCCTGATGGGCAAAATCGCCGGATGTAGACTCAAGCAAATTGTCATTTTTATCGAACAGTGCAATATTGGCACCGCAGCGCCCGACGATGGGCTTGACGACATAGCCACTTGCCTGCAATTCCTCAGTTAATTCAAATGTAGAATTTAGCAGCCGGGGATGATTGGGGAACAGTGACCACAGCACCGGCAGTATGGCTTTATTACTTGGGATCAGTGTCCATAAGGGCTCAAAGACCATGATGTTTTTGCGCAGTAATACATCGGACAGGCGCAGTGGCCTGTCAGGATTGCGCTGCGGTTCATAGCTGGCCCCCGCTAAGGCAGCGTCGTCTTCGCATTCCGCCCGTATCTGGTCCAGAGCCGTTTCCCAAGACCCGGTTTTCCAGACCCAGCGAACTATTTCGCCATCAGTGTCGCGAATATCGCCTGCCTCATCCCACGTCAGTCCCTCGAGACGAACAATCAGCTTGCTGTCGATACCGGGCCTCCTGCATAAACAAGGCATGGTACTTCTCCTCGGGATCGTCGTCGCGAAGAATGTGCACCAGCCCTTTGGCGTGGCTTTTTTCCCAGGCCCGCGTTAAATCACGAAACAAATCCTTGCCCGCATCCTCGCTGTCTTTGAGCTGAAAATGCTGGCCCCACTTTCCCTGAACTTTGCCTGCCTCCATATAGCAGGAGGCCGAGTCGCAGTTGTATTCATAAACCTTTAGTCCGGCTTCCGTCTGCGCAAAGTCAAAACGACTGGTAATGAGTTGATTGAGCCGGTTATCCCAGGACTGTCTTATTTTGGGCAGCACCGCATTAGGCAAGTTGAACTTTGCCAGAAGGTCGTCGTTAGCCAACACGTATTCTGTGGCATGCATGAACATGCCATGCAACTCATTACTCGCATGCTCGAGTTCGTCAAGGGCAGACTCCGACAGCATAAAGTACCGCGCCTGATCATCCAGGATCGCCGTTAAATAATGCCCTCCCATCATGTCGACAAACGCGGCCTCGTCGCTATTGGCCATATTGAGCCAAGATTTACGGCTGGTAACGCTGGCGTCCGCGCAAGCACTTTTAATCACCGCGAGATCGGTATTGTATTCTGGGCCGGGTTCCGCATGGCGTGTGTCGCTTGTTTGGGTCATCCAACCCAAAATCTCGGCATCACCATAAGAGCACTTAACCCAGTACTCGCCGTCGCGCGTCACCGTTGCACTCAATTCTCGGGCATAGTTTTTGTCCACTTCCCATTGCGCATGCCCTACATTTTGCTCGGCTACGCGAATGCAGGTCTCAGTGACGTCGGTAACCACGGCTACGTGTCCCGTATCTTCAAACTCACCGCCCTCCTCCCAGATAAGGAGACTGCCCAATACCGGATGAGCCTTGCTGCCGTTACGAAAGGCTTGCAGGGGCAATAGCGAATTACTCTTGAGATTGCGCACACTTCGCAATTCAAAAATATCGTAGGCCATGGCCACGTCATCAAATATGTAGCCGTGATTGAGGTACATCCAGCGCCGTGCAAATTCGACGCACTGCCACTTGTAACCTATATAGATGCCGTCGAGATAGCTGCGGTAGGCGCTTCGACTCGGGTAATCCGCGTCAGACGCAGTCTCGTAATCAGATGAATAGGCCGGAACGATACCTGGCGCATAGCCGAGTAACACGCTAAAGGGTTCGTACGGTTTGGGTGGGGTAGGCAATCGACTCTCCGGCAAGCGGTGGGATGTGGCCACTATCGTATTGCAGGATAAGCAGGCAAAGCGCCGTCAGCATAGCTCCGCCAGTCGAATTCGAAGGAGTTCGGGTCCCGATCGCCGAAGACCCGGCCCTACGCTGCGTAAAAAGTGAATCTCCCCTACAATAGCCGAATGACGACAGCCAGCCCGATACCCAAAGACCTTACCGCCTGCCCGGATTGCGATCTGCTATTGCACACCGGCGATGCCGCGCACGACCGCCAAGGTCGATGTCCACGCTGCGATGCCTTACTCTGGGATACCAGCAACCATTCCGCCGACATTGACTTTATGGCGGCGCTCAGTGGGCTACTGCTCTTTTTTCCCGCCGTCACTCTGCCAGTGCTTAAGTTCAGCATGGCTGGCCAGCACGGCAGTAATTCGCTCGTTAGCGGCGTCTGGCGGTTGTGGCAGGAAGGCGAACAGCTTCTCACTGCGCTAATATTGCTGTGCTCGATTGCCGCCCCGCTAGTGCATTTAGTACTAACGGCGGCAATCGGTCTCAGCCAACGAATAAATCGCTACCCGAATTCCTACCCACGATGGCTGAAATGGCACGGCTGGATGCGAAGCTGGAGCATGCTGGAAGTGTATGCACTAGGCATAATTGTCGCCTACGTCAAAATGATGCACGACGGTGAAGTTATCGTGGCCCAAGGCACCTATTGCCTGTCGGCCTTGCTGTTATGCGTCATCTTATGCAATCAATACTTTCGTGAAGAACAGGCTTGGCAGCATTGGGAGCACAGAAGTCGATCATGACAGTCACCGCGCAAGAGAAAGGTTTCGCTCGCTGTGACAGCTGCGGCCAACTCAGCAAACTCCCGGCACACGACAACAGGGGGCACTGCTATTGCCCGCGCTGCAGTGCGGTGCTGAACTTCCGCAAACCCCGCAGCCTTCAATACAGTTGGGCCTACACACTAGCCGCCACCATCCTTCTTCTACCGGCTAATTTTTTACCGATACTAACCGTTATCAGTTTCGGCAAGGGCGACCCCGACACCATTATGTCGGGTGTGGTCAAACTCTGGATATCCGACTTGCAACTGGTGGCCGCTGTTGTTTTTATTGCCAGCGTTGCCGTGCCCGTCGCCAAACTGATCATTATCGTTATCTTGACGTTAGTAGTGCAACTGCGCCTACCCTTGAGTAAACAACAATGCACCCTGCTCTACCGTTTTATACATTTTATCGGCCGCTGGTCGATGCTTGATCTCTTTATGATTTCCATACTCGTCACGCTGGTACATATGGGCAATATTGCCAATGTAGAAAGTGGCCCGGCGGCAGTGGCTTTTGCCGCTGTTGTTGTGCTGACGCTGCTCGCAGCGAACAGTTTTGACCCGCGCTTACTCTGGGATTTGGACAATGACTGAAACAAACATAAAATCCGCCACCATCAGACCCAAACGCGGCATATCCGCAATATGGCTGCTACCCATTGTCGCCGTCGCCATCGCCGGCTGGCTAATGTACCAGAACCTCAACGAACACGGCCTCACCGTCACTGTCGCCTTTGACAACGGCAGCGGCATCAGCGTCGGTAAAACCACGGTCATCTATCAGGGTATCAATGTCGGAAAGGTAAAAAGTCTGCAACTGGACGACGATCTGGAAGGCGTGACGGCCACCTTGGAATTGAGCCCGCAGATCGCGCCGCTGATTAAATCCAACACCCGTTTTTGGCTGGTAAAACCTCAAATTTCACTCTCGGGGATATCGGGGCTAGACACCTTGGTAGCAGGCAACTACATAAGCTTCCAACCCGGCGACGGCCAGCCTGCGAATCGTTTTGACGCGCTGACGGAACCACCACCCCAAGCGAATAACTCGCCGGGGCTGCGTCTGAAGCTGAAATCCAGCAGTTTGGGCTCTCTGACAGTCGGCGCGCCCGTGCTCTATCAACAGATTGATGTAGGCGATCTTGAAGGCTATCAACTGATCGAAGACGGCGTGGAGCTCATTGTGCGCATAGACACCCCTTATCGACATCTAGTCAACGAGAGTTCACGCTTCTGGCTGCAAAGCGGCGTTAAAGTGAGTGCGAGTTTACAAGGAATCAAGGTTGACGCAGGCTCCTTTGCCAGCATCCTGCTTGGCGGCATTGCATTCGACACTCCAGATAAAAGCCAAGAAAAAGTTCAAAGCAACACAGGATTCAAGCTGTTCGAAAGTCAGGAGAGAGCGCAGGGAAGCCAGTACATCAGCGTTGGCTTTCAAAACCCTGACGGCCTGAATGTCGGCAGCAAGGTTCGCCTGCTTGGCAGAGATGTGGGCACGGTAGTGGCACTGGACTTTGTCGATAACCGTCCTGAAAAAGGCGCAAACTTACGCCTCGAAATAAAATCTCCCCACCATCACTATCTCAACGATGAATCGCAATTTTGGATAGTCAAACCAGAAGTTTCCAGCAGCGGGGTTAGTGGTCTAGACGCGCTCATTAGCGGGCCCTATATTGCCATGAAAGTCCTTGGTGAACCGGGCAACGCGCCTGAGCAATATCAGGCGCTCCGTACCGCGCCAGAACTCCGCATACAACAGCCCGGTTTGCGCCTGAGCTTGCGCAGTGATGACTTCAGTTCCATCAATGTCGGCAGCAAGGTGTACTACCGAAAAATCGCCATCGGCCAAGTGGAATCAGTCGAACTTGATGCCGATGGCGTCAATATCGGCATCTTTATTCACAAGCGCTACTCACGACTCGTACATCGCGAATCCTTGTTCTGGAACGCTAGTGGCATCAGCATCAGTGGCGGCCTTGGCGGCTTAGATATTCATGCGGAATCCCTTGCCACCATAGTCGCCGGTGGCCTTGCTTTCCACACGCCCGAGGTCGAAAAGCCACAACTTGCGTGGGAAGGCTTGCGCTACACTTTACACTCAAATTACGACGCCACACTGGCTGACAAGGGCCTCAATATCAGCTTGGCATTTAGCAGTGGCAGCAATATAAGCAACGGTACGGAAATCAAATATCAGGGCATTAAAGTTGGCGAGGTCATTACCGTAGAGATTGATGGCGACATGAAGGGCGTCAAGGTAGACGCTCGACTGACACCATCGGCAAAAGGTCTGGCCCGCAGCGGTAGTCAATTCTGGCTGGTAAAGCCTCAGCTCGGCCTGATCGGTACGCGCAATTTGGAAACGCTGGTTACCGGAAGCTATATTAGCGTACAGCCAGGAAGTGGATTGCCCGAGACAGCATTTTTAGCACTGGAAAAACCCCCACAACTGAGCAAGCCCGCTACCGGACTAAATATAGTGCTGACTGCGCCGCAGCGTGGGTCTATCAAAGAGGGCATCAAAATTTTTTACCGGGACATCCCGGTAGGAGCAGTCTTTGCCTTTGAACTCGCCGACGACGCAACCCATACACTGATTCACGCTAATATTGAACCGCGCTTCGTCGCCCTCGTAAAACCGGACAGCAAGTTCTGGAATTCCAGCGGAATCGACGCGAAGTTCGGCATATTCAGCGGCGTCTCCATTCGCAGCAAATCCATCGAATCGCTACTCGAAGGTGGCATTGCATTTGCTACTCCGGAGCAGAACAGTACACAAGACACATTATCGAACCCTGCGGTGTTCGCGCTACTCGCGTCCGCAGATCCGACTTGGCTCCTGTGGGCACCGCGTATCGCCGTCACCAAAGAAAATGTAGAAGACTTGTGAACGTGCAGCTTACACCAACGAAGGAAAACACTGGAAGCTTGAGCCAACCATGAGCGACGTGATCTATACCGTAAAAATTGTAGCCCAACACTATAATAAGGCGACGATTGCGAAGATAGCCGCTCTTTTCAAGAAGTCAGGTGCGCAAATAGAAGCGGCCCTAGCCAGCGGCGATATTGTGGCTAAAAAAAATTTCGAACTAGCCGCTGCTGAGCAGCTAAAGCTTGTCATTGAAGAGCGAACCGGCGCCGAATGCATGATTGATCCCCCAGTGGAAACAATCGACGATTTTACTGAGGTCGTCAAGCCCGCCGCCACCAAAGCCCACCCATCCAGCACCACCCCCGAACCGCCATTGAGCTTCAACCGCTTTAGCATCATGGCCCTGGTGAGCTTGATTCTCCTTGTTGTTGGCGGCAGCTACTATTACTATTGGACCAGCACGGCAGCCTATTCCCTGGCGCAGATTCAACGCGCCGTCGACGAGCATGATCTCGAGTTATTCGAAAAGCACGTTGATTACAAAAACATGATTTTGGTCGGCGCAAGAGCAACAGTTGCTAACGAGGCCGCCGAAGCACATCCATCGAGCAGCGCAGGGAAAGAACAGGAGCGGAAAACCGCCGAACAGCTTGCTCTCGGACTAGAAATCATCGTGCGCCAGGACGGCGAGCTTCCGCTTTCACGCGGGCAAACACTGAGCGCGGTCGCAGCAACACTCCGTGAAATCCAGATCGAGGGAAAACCCTCCGTCGCCCACGCAACAGTCGAATTTCCGAAATTCGAAAATAAAACGTTCACACTCATTTTTAGTCTGCGCAAAATGGCTGATCATTGGGAAATATTTGAACTGGAAAATATCGCCGAATTACGCAATTGGCAAGCCGAGCAAGAAGCCGATTACCTGTCCAAGGCAAACCAAGAAATTGTCAATCGCATCAATGCCAGCATCAGCCAGATTAACTTCAAATACAACGTCATGCCGGCAAACCCCTTTATGGGGCCGGAACTGCGTATCGCCATGAGCTTCGTGAACAGCTCTGACAACATTATAAAGACGATATACTGCAATATTGACGTAGTCCTCGGCTACAACGGTCAAACCGTGGCGACGCAATACTTCAGCTGGGGTGATGGCAGCAGGCAACTGGCACCCGGTGCAGGCGCTCTGGTTACAAAAGATATTGCGTCGATGGCGAGTCCCGGTCTAAATGAATTACTCAGTAAGCCGAATCCCGTATTGAAATTCAATTACGAAATTTCTAGCATCAGCTTCGCAGACGGCAGCGAGTTAATTCCCTTCCGCTCCTATTCTGAGCTTCCGTAAACGTGTTTTCAGCCGCTCACGCATACCGCGTATAAAGCCATCGCAAGCCACACTGGCAAGCTGCCCGTACGCCCCCATTTTTGACAGACTGTGGAGAAGCGCCGCAGTTCAGCTCACGTATTGACACTCTCTATGCCATATTGATACCCTTCTGGCCAGCTTACTAATATTAGGTCTCGATATGAGTGATCATTGCACGCTCTATGGTATTCCCTGCTCGCTTTACACCGCCAAGGCGCGCAGCTACATGCGCAAGCAGAAAGTGAGCTTTAGGGAGCTGTCGATATCCGACAGGCACTACCAACAAGAGATCATGCCTAAAATAGGCCGCATGATTATGCCCGTGCTTGAATTATCTAGCGGCGAGCTGATTCAGGATAGCGCCGATATCATCCGCCACTTTGAGACGCAGCGTCCAGCCGCAGAGCCAGCTCTACCTGAGACCCCGGTGCTGCGGGCACTGTCGTATTTATTCGAACTATTCGGTGGCGAAGGCCTCCTCCGCCCTGCCATGCACTACCGCTGGAATTTTGACGATATCAACCTAGACTATCTACGCTCTGAATTTGAATGTCTGGCACCAGCGGGTACCGATGACGCCAGCTACCAACAGATCTTCGAGTTCTGCAGCAATAGCATGCGACAAGCCGCGCGATCATTTGGCGTAAGTGAAAGGACACGTGCGCTTATAGAAGCATCCTATGGTGATTTTCTCGACCTCTTCAGCGCGCATTTGCGGCATTACCCCTACCTGTTGGGCAGTGCGCCCACACTTGGCGACTATGCCCTTATGGGGCCGCTTTATGCACACCTGTATCGCGACCCCAAGCCCGGCCAATTGATGCGCCAGCGCGCGCCTTTGGTGGCACGTTGGGTGGAGCGAATGAACACCGCAGAGGAGAACTGGGCAGATCATCCCCAGCAACAGCAAGCAGCCATTAGCGATGACAAGCTGCCCGACACCCTAACAGCGCTTATGCGTTATATCGCCGAGGACTATCTTCCGGAAATGGTGGCCCACATAAAATTTGCCAATGGCTGGCTCGCCGAGCGACCGCATCTCGACAGCGGCACCAACGGCATGGACGACCCCACTAAACGCTTTATCGGCAAGGCCGAATTTAGCTGGCGAGGCACCAACCTTAAGACCTCTGTTATACCCTACCGCTTCTACCTGCTGCAGGAATTACAGCACCATTTCGACAAATCGACACCCGATACCCAGAAAGCTCTGCGGCAATGCTTTAAAGCCTGCGGCCTCGACGAACTGCTGTCATTGCGCGTTAACCGACGTCTTGACCGCCGCAATTTTTTGGAAGTCTGGATTTAGTTTGCGTACAGGAAGCGATCAATGAATAGCGACAAGCAATACCGGCTGATGGGCCGCCCCGAGTCGGGCTACTCTGTAAAAGTCTGCGCTGCCATGCGCTTTAAGGCTGCGCCGTTCGAGTGGCTTGATCGATTCAAGAACGACGCCTTGTACCAGCAACATGCCAACGTCCAATTGATTCCGCTTGTCTTGTTGCCTGACGGCAGTGCCATGCAGGATTCCACGCCCATTCTGGAAAAGCTGGAAGCGCACCATCCCGAACCCTCGCTACACCCTACAGACCCAGCACTGCGATTCTTGTCCGAACTGCTGGAAGAATACGGCGACGAATGGGCGAACAAACTCATGTTCCATTACCGCTGGGGCTATCCAGCCGACCAGAAGCGCCGCGGCGCCACGCTGGCACGGGGCATAATCGAAGGCAAAGGATTCGGCTGGCTTGCACCCCTTGCGACGCCACTATTCGCTCGGCTCATTATTAAACGCATGGTGCCGCGTATGGCCTTTGCAGGCGCCAACGACAACAACGCACCGATACTGATTGAATCCTTCGCGCATTTAGCCGATATGTTGGAAGCCCACCTGAAAAACCGACCCTATCTGTTTGGTGCGCGCCCGTCTTTTGGTGACTTCGGCCTCTGGGGCCAACTGTGGCAGGCCTGGATTGATGCCAGCTGCGAGAAAATCCTGAATAAGCGCGCGCCCTCCGTCGTCGCTTGGATCAAACGCATGGACAATCCTAGCATTGAGGGCGACTTTGAAGACTTCGAATCGTTGAAATCCACCCTACACCCGATTTTCGCACATGAAGTCGGGCCGCATTTTCTCGCCTGGAGCGATGCCAACGAGAAGGCTTTTTCCGCAGGCGAGAAACAAACCGAATTGAACATGGGAGACCGCAGGTATTACCAAAAAACCTTCAAGTACCCGGCGGCTAGCCTGCACGTTATCAAGTCAAAATATAAAGCCGCTGGCGGCGACAGCGAGCTCGAACATTTTTTGCAAGAAACAAACTGTCATTCGTATTTAGTATAGACAACACAAGCGACCACATCAAAACCGAGATTAACCACGCAGGAGTTAAAGCAATGACTCAAGTCACCGAACTCTGGGTAGACCGAACAGACTACCGAAAAACGAAAGTCGTCACCGAAGACGTTAGGCCCCTACACCAAGGCGAAATTCTCGTCGCTATCGATAAATTTGGCCTTACCGCCAACAATGTGAGCTACGCACTCTCAGGCGATATGATTGGCTATTGGAAGTTCTACCCAGCCCAAGACAACTGGGGCAAGGTGCCGGTGTGGGGCTGTGCAAACGTAGTGGAATCGCAATGCGACGATGTAAAAGTCGGCGAACGCTTATGGGGCTTCTTTCCTATGGCCAGCCATACGATTCTTCAGCCGGGGAAAATTGCAGCAAGCCACTTCAGGGATGTTGCCAAGCACCGCGCCGAGCTTCCTGGCCCGACTCTTTACAGTTCATACCAACGCACACAAGTTGAGCCAGAATTTGTTCAACAATTCGAGAACGAGCGCTGCCTGTTGTTTCCCCTATTTGCGACCTCATTCATTATTTATGACTATCTCATCGACAACGACTTTTTCGGCGCCAAGCAAGTGATCGTCGGTTCGGCCTCATCCAAAACAGGCTTCGGACTGGCCATGATGTTGCACGATGATCCGGCAGTCTCACAGAAAGTGGTCGGCATCACCTCAGCGCGCAACCAAGCCTTTGTCGATTCACTGGCGTGCTGCGACCAAATCAGCCTCTACGGCGACGAGAGCCAGATCGACAATACGCTGCGGGCTGCCTACGTAGACATGTCGGGAGACGCAAAACTGACGACGGCACTGCACACCCACTTTGGGGACAACATGGTCGAAAGCTGCATGGTCGGCGCAAGCCACTGGGACGGCGGCGGCAAAGTCGGCAACCTTCCCGGCGCCAACCCCACCTTCTTTTTTGCACCGGCCCAGATTGCCAAACGCGATAAAGACTGGGGCCCCGGAAAAGCAATGACTAAAGCCATGGAAGCCAGCTTTAAAGTGGCGTCAAAGGTTAAGGACAGCATCCAGGTGGAATGGATCAACGGAGCCGACGAGGTCAACGCCAACTGGCAAGCACTGTTAGACAACGAGATTCCCGGCAGCACCGGGATCATGGCCTCGATGTTGAAACCCAACTAAACTCCGCCCAAACGGGACTGCCATATCCACGGCAATCCCGCATATTACATAGCCGATGCCAATATTTTACTTCTCCGGCCACTGTGGTAGCGTGCAGCCTGCTTTTGTCCCACGGTCTCGACATCACCTACATCATGCGCTTATGACAGTTCTTTTCTGGGTATCGATATGAACAACTATAATTATGGTATTGGTTCTTCCGCACGGTCGCTGATTTTCGGCCTGTCCGTGTCCCTGCTGGGGCCGGCGACTCTATTCGCCGCGCAGCTTGAAGAAGTTATTGTTACCGCGCAAAAGCGCGCAGAAGACATGCAGACCGTACCGGTTTCGGTTTCCGCGCTAACCGCGGACCAGCTGCTCGACATTGGCTTTAATGACATCAGCGACATCGCCGCTCAAGTCCCCTCGCTGATCGTACTGACCAATATTAGCCCGCTAGCAACCACCTTCAGAATCCGAAACATTGGCAACGCCGGCAATATCCCCAATTTTGAGCCCGCAACGGGGCTCTTTATCGATGGCGCCTTCCGCTCTCGGTCGGGTATCGGCATGGGCGACTTAGTGGATGTCAGCTCGATCGAAGTACTGAAAGGCCCTCAAAGTACCCTGCACGGCAAAAATGTAACCGCCGGTGTCATTAGTCTTGCCACTCAGGGCCCCACCGAATCCTTTGAGGCCATGGCGGAAGTCAGTTTTGGCAGTGATGAACTGAAACAGATCAAGGCCTATGTCAGCGGCCCCTTCAACGATTGGATAGCAGGGCGCCTCAGTGTGGTCGACACCGGTCGATCCGAGTTGATTGAAAATGCTGCGGGGCCCGACAGCGAGGGCTTGAACAGCTATGCGGTTCGCGGCCAGTTGCGAGCAGACTTTAGCGACACCCTGAGCGCACGCTTGATTGTGGGCTATGCCGAGAAAGACATGAACACGGCCACCGGGGATGTGTTCTTAAGTGATGCCGGCCGTCGGATTTTGAGCAATGCCGGTGCAACCTTAACGATCCCCAACGACCCCTCTGACCGCTTGATCGAATACAGCGAAGGCAGCGGTTACATTGGCGACTCCAATGACATCATTCTCACCCTCGAATACAGTGGCGACGGCTATTCCTTAACGTCGATCAGCAGCTACGATGACTACGACGGCTTGGCGTATCTAGATGATGTAGAACAGACCAGCCTACTGATAGCTGATTTCAACGATCGCCAGGCGGGCGAGTCAATTTCCCAAGAATTCCGAGCCACCTCTGATAGCGACGGCTGGTTTAATTGGCTGGCGGGCACCTTTTTCTTCACCAATGAATTTCGACGCGGCGATAAAGATCTCCCTGAGTTTATCGCTCAAAAAGATATCGAAGAGTACGGCGCTGCCGTGGCTGCCGAACTGGCGTCCAGAGGTAGCCTGCCCTTAAGTTTGGGACCTTTAGCAGTGCCTGTACTTGGCGTTGAGGGCGATCGTGGCGACTACGACATCACTCAGAGCACCGATAGCTTCGGCATCTTTACCAAACTGGATTTCGAACTGAGTGAAAATTGGAAGGCCGCCGTGGGCCTGCGCTATTCCTATGAAGAAAAGCGTGGTGTGGTTATCCAGACCGCACAGCTCTCAGAGCTAGGCTGTATTGCGCCCCTAAATACTAACTTGATCTGCCTGGTGACCCCTGACGGTAATAATTTTGATCAATCAAACAGTTCTGATGCCATCACCGGCTCGCTATCCACAAGCTATTTTGTCAACGCAGATACCATGGCCTACGGGGCGATCTCAACGGGCTTTAAAGCCGGCGGCTTCAGTTTACAAAACGGTACGTCCACCGACGATATGCGCCCCTTCGGCGAAGAGGAAGTCACTAATTTTGAAGTGGGCGCCAAAACAGAATTCTTTGATCGGCGGGCGCGAATCAATGCGGCCATGTTCCACACCGAATACAAACACTTTCAGAATGCGAGCTTTGCCGGTCTGGTTTTTATCATAAACAATGCCGATCTGGTTACTGTCGATGGGTTTGAGGTCGACTCTACGGTAATTCTCACCGAGAACATTCTGGCAACTATCAATTTCGCCTACATCGACACCATCTTCGATAGCTACGACGGTGGCCAATGCTATTACGGTCGTGAACCTGACAATGCCTTAGGCCAGTGTCGCCTGGATGGCCAGGCCCTGCCGTCCGCCGCCAAAACGAAGGGAAATATCGCGCTCAACTGGCGGCGCCCCTTCGCCAACGGTGATATCTATACGCGACTGGACTATGCCTACAAGGGTGCGGCCAATGCAAGCTCGGCCTTGGATCCACGATTTGATCAGCCTGCATCGAAAACGCTCAACCTTCGCCTTGGCTGGCGCAATGGCAACGTCGATATCGCCTTGTGGGGACGAAACATCACCGAGGACGTCCATATTGATCAGGTGGCCCCCGCCAATATCTTTACAACGATTGATACACGGGTGAGTTCTCCCGTTGGCTCCTATCAGGCGTTTACCTCCCAACCTAGATCCTTGGGTTTAACGGCCCGCTATACTTACTAATAGGCTAGGGTGCCTTAGGTGGGCGGCGCGGCAAGCCGTCCACCCAAAATCAAATGCACTCCATGATCAGGCCCTTTAGCCAGCTGTGGCCCTTGTCTTGGCTCATGGCTTGGTGCCATATCAAATAGGTGGGAAGTGACGGCAGTGCCAGCGGCAAACTAAATATTTCTAGCCGGTCGCTATACAAGAAAAATTCAGCCATCGGCCGAGGGACAATAGCAATCCCGTCCGACTGCATCACCACGGTCGGCACCGCGATGTACTGGTTCACTTCGGTGAGGATTTTGCGGGTACCACCCTGCTCTTCCATAAACTGTTGCAGCAGTTCTCTCCGGTCACTGCCAAAACTCATCACGATGTGCTTTTCGTCAAAAAACTGTCGGGTCGTGATGCTGGATTTTCCCCCTAAACGCGGATGATCGCGACGCGCAATAACCACAATCTCTTCGGGTTTGAATTCACAATAATCCAGGCGTTTGTCCTGCGGTGAAATGAAATCAAAACAAAAGTCGATTTTTCCGTCTTTCAGGGATTCCAGTCCGGTTTCCTGATCGTCCAGATGGGAGTGGATGCTAATACCTGTTTGGACCTGATTTACTTTTCCCAGAATCCGCGGCAGTAAGTTCAGCTCCCCGTAACGACCAAACGCTATTTTGAAAATTCGCTCTGACTCCGTCGGCTCGAAATGCTTATTTACATCCAGCGTGTCCCTAATTTTCAGTAAAACCTCTTGTATGGGACCGGCAATTTCAATGGCTCTGACGGTGGGCTTCATACCGTTGCGGGTTCGAATAAAAAGCTCGTCACCAAAGGTCTGCCGCAACCGTTTAAGCGCGTGGCTAGTGGCCGGCTGGGTCATATGCAGCTGCGCTGCCGCCTTAGACATCTGGCCTTGGGTCATGATGGCATCAAAGATCGTCAGCAGGTTGAGGTCTACTGAGCGTAAATTAAGTTTCATACATATTACTTATACAATTATTGAATTGTACTAATATTACTAAACTGCTTAGTTTGTCACCACCGAAAACGAATAGAGATCGCTCGATGGACAATGTGCCCAATGGCTATATCAATGTGTCACTCGCAGTGATCGTCTTTTTCATCCTGTATGAGTTGGCAAAGGGTGCCACCAGAAACGGCAAAAAGAACAGTAAAGATTGGCAGATGCTGGGTATTGCCGTCACCTGGCTGCACCTGATCGAGCGCCCCCTGCTGATCCTCAGCAGTTTTGGCCTGTTCACTTTGTTAGTGCCTGAGCATGTCGGGGCCTTCGCCTGGCTTGAAGATCAGTACCTTCTGGCCAGCATTATCGGCTTTGTCATGATTGACGAGCTGCTGCACGGCTGGGTGCATAATTTCGCCCATGAGCGCACACCAGCCAATCCGCTACTGGCCAAATTGCAGCGCTGGTATAAAGTCACCCATAGAACGCACCACTTGCATGGTGGCGCCGACAATCGCGGCGAGCTCGGAGTAAGCCAGACAATTGTTGTCGGCTGGGGCTGGGCGATCACGCTGCCTAACTACTGGTTTGGCTACCTCTGCCTGTATCTGGGACTGTTTGAGGCCTGGGCTATTGGCACCGCCATTAAGAGCATTTGGGGCATTCATACCCACGCCAACCTGGATTACGATCTAAAGCTGCTGAATCATCCCAATCCTATTGTCGCTAAAACCATGTACGCCTTGTGCCATATTTTTACCTTTCCCACCCAACACCACCAGCATCACAGTCGCAGCCGTAATTCGGGCTGCAACCTCCAAAATATGCTGGCGCTCTACGATTGGCTGTTGTGGAAAAAACTCGTCATTGCCTTTGAGCGCCCTAAAATATACGGCTGGCGTAAAAGCGAAAAAGAAGAAAATAGCGCCCTGTATCGCTATTTTTACCGATCTTTCAAGAAGGCCGAAAAAACCTAATTCGTACAAGCAGCGACCAAAACTGGAACAACGATGACCGAAAAAATAGTGAACTCGACCAACGCCAACAGCCCCGCCGCCAACGATATTGGCTTTCACGAGGCCATCGTCATTGGCGCCGGCGTATCGGGAATCTGTGCAGCCATCAAACTCAAGCAAGCCAAGGTTGATTTTATTGTCTTGGAAAAATCCCATGAAGTAGGCGGTGTCTGGCGCGAGAACGTCTACCCCGACTGCGCCTGTGACGTGCCCTCAGCCCTATATTCCTATTCATTTGCGCTCAATCCGGATTGGACACGGGTGTTTTCTCCACAGGAAGAAATAAAGTCTTATACCCACAGTACCGTGAAGCGCTTCGGCATCACCGAGCACATCCACTTCAACCGCACCCTCAATAAATGCGAGTGGCTAGAAGCCGAAAAATGCTGGAAGCTCGAAACCAGCAGCGACGTTTACCGCGCGCGCTTCGTCATTATGGCCTGCGGACCAATGCATAAACCGCTCATACCGCACATCAACGGCATCGAGACCTTCACTGGGAAATCATTTCACTCCGCCACCTGGGACCGCGATTACGATCTCAGTGGCAAACGCGTCGCGGTTATTGGTTCAGGCGGTTCTGCGATTCAATTTTTGCCGGCGATTCAACGCAAGACCCAGCACATTACCCTGTTTCAACGCACGCCGCCCTGGGTTTTGCCGAAAGCGGACACTAAAATATCCGAGCGCTGGCGCAACATTTTTAAGCGCTTCCCGGTCATGCAAAAGTTGTTCAGAAAGGCCCTGTATTACCAATTTGAATTTCTCAACCACAATTTGAAAAACAAGTGGTTCTCCCGGAAATTGGAAGCGTCTGCAATCAAGCACATTCATCGTGGCGTGAAAGACGAGGCCCTGCGGGAGCAACTCAAACCGGATTACTCCCTGGGCTGTAAACGTATTTTGCTGTCGAACAACTGGTACAAAGCACTCGGCAAAGACAACGTCGATGTATTTCCGGGCGTGGTCGAAATCCAAGGCAATACGGTGGTCGCCAGCGATGGCTCGCGTTGCGAAGTGGACGTCATCATCTACGGCACCGGCTTTGAAGTGTCCAACCCGCCCGTCGGCCAGCTCATTGTTGGCCGCGACGGTCGCAGGCTTTCAGATCAATGGGCAGGCTCGCCGGAAGCCTATCTGGGCACGATGGCCGAAGGCTGCCCTAATTTGTTTTTAACCTTAGGCCCAAATCTGTACACCTACACCTCAGCCTTCGTCATTATTGAGGCGCAGGTGAAGTATATTCTGAGCGCGATTACCAAAGCCCAAAAGAAAAACATTGTGTCAATATCCGTCGATAGTAAAAACAGCGCGAAGCTTAACAAAGACATCCAAAGCGCCCTGCAAGGCACCGTTTGGAATAGCGGCTGCTCAAGCTACTTCATCGACAAAAATGGTCGCAATAGTGTGAATTGGCCGTGGACTACGGGGAAAATGCAGCGGCGCCTAAACAAGATAAAGTTTTCCGAATTTCGGATTGAGAAGCATGCGTGAAGCCTTTTCTCGGAACAGCGTTTTACTGCTTTGCCGTCGGCTTTTCTTTGTGCTCCCACGCCATTGAAGCCCCGACTGATAACGAGCACCGCTCACCGGTAGCGACTAAAGCTCCGAATATTGTGCTTATTCTCGCCGACGACCTAGGTTTTAGCGATACCGCACCCTATGGCAGCGAAATTCAAACTCCGCACATTTCCGCACTCGCTGACAATGGTATGCAATTTACCAACTACCATACCGCGGCCAGTTGTGCGCCCTCGAGGGCAATGCTGCTAACCGGCGTTGATAGCCATCGCAATGGTGTGCCCAATATTCCGGAAACCATTCCCCCAGAACAAAAGCGCTTTCCCCACTATCAAGGCACATTAGACCCGAAGCTGAGCACCGTCGCGGGCGTATTGAAATCCGCTGGCTATCACACCTATCTGGCTGGCAAGTGGCATTTGGGCAACGCCCCGGCGCAATTGCCCAGCCAACGAGGCTTTGAGCGCACCTTCGCGCTGGGCGCAACCGGCGCTGACAACTGGGAAGACAAATCTTACCTGCCCATCTATGACCAGGCAGCGTGGTTTGCCGACGGCGCAGAAACAGCACTGCCCGAAGATTTCTATTCATCTGAGTTTCTAGTCGATAAAACGATCGAATTTATTGACTCGAATGCTCAAGACACAAAACCCTTTTTCGCCTACATCCCCTTTCAAGCGGTCCATATTCCCGTGCAGGCACCCAAGGAATTTACTGACAAATATACCGATGTCTATCTGGAAGGCTGGCAGTTCCTGCGTGAAGCGCGGCAGACCAAGCTCAAGGCCTTAGGCCTGATTCCTGAAGATAGCGCCATGGTCCTTATGAGCACCATGGGCGACTGGGACGATCAGTCCGACCAACAAAAGCGCTATCAGGCCAAACGGATGGCCGTGTATGCGGGCATGATCGACGCCATGGATTTTCATATTGGCCGCCTCATTGCCTACCTGAAAGCTATTGATGAGTTCGACAACACGGTCTTTATTTTCACCTCCGACAACGGCAGTGAGGCCACTGGGCATAACAATTCTCGCGATCTCTATGGCCGAGCACTCGTTAAGTTTCTGGGTTACCACAACGATTATGAAGGCCTTGGCGAAAAAGGCAGCATGAATACCATCGGCCCTAGCTTTGCCAGCGCCGCAGCATCGCCGCTCGCCTACTACAAATTTTACGCCGGCGAAGGCGGCATGCGTGTGCCGCTTATTATCGCAGGCAAGCCGCTCGCACTTTCGTCAAAGGCGGTCAGCAAAAGCTTTAGCTTTGTGACGGATATTACACCAACCATTATCGACATCGCCGGAGCCAAGCTGCCTGATGCAGCGAAGGAACTCGTGATTGGACGCAGCCTGCTGCCGCTGATTAAAGGCCAGGCGCCAACAGTGTATGGCCCTACCGATGCCGTAGGGTATGAACTGGGTGGAAACGCAGCGCTCTTTCGCGGCGACTACAAGCTAGTCAAAATCACCGGCAGGGTTGCCGATGGCCAATGGCGTCTCTATAACATTGCTAGCGATCCCGGCGAGACCATGGACCTTAGCGCCACCATGCCGGAAATGTACGCTGACATGCTTGATCAATACCACGTGTATGCGCAGAACAACCATGTATTACTGATGCCCGAGGGCTACGACCATGAGCGCCAGGGCATCATCAATGGTATCAATGCCCGCCTGCCCAATATCCGTTTATACAGCAGTGTGATAGCCGGACTACTATTACTGTTAGTGCTGGCGAGAATAGTCATGTCCCGACGCCGTCATTAATGTTTCACTGTGCTCACACACAATTTCGATTTTAGGTTTACGCATGAGCTGGCAGAACTTTCTTATCAGTACCGTTATCCGGATTCAGAAAAAATCTACCATGAAACTGAAGCCTGAGCATCGCTTTAATCGGCTCCGGAAATTGATGGCAATGGATACCGGAGGTGCCCGCCAGCCGGTCACCTGCAAGGCCGACACCATTGAGGGTGTTCCGGTTGAATGGATTTTGCCTGAGGGCACAGACAGCAATCCGAATACATCGGTGTGCGTCTACTATCACGGTGGCGCATTTTTTATGGGCGGCATGAACAGCCACCGACAGATGTGTGCTTATCTGGCCATGGCCGCCAATATTCAGGTGGTGATGGTGGACTACCGCCTAGCCCCGGAACATCCCTTTCCCGCAGCGACCGACGATGCCGCCACCGTCTACTCTGCGCTTATCGCGGCAGGATATGCCTCGAATAAAATGGTTCTGGCCGGCGATAGCGCTGGTGGCAATATTGTATTGCGCACACTGCAAAAACTCCGCGATGAAGATAGCCCTCACCCCGCAGCAGCCGTACTTTTTTCGCCCTGGCTGGATTTAAGCCATGCAAGCGATTCGTTTACGAACAACGCAAGAATGGATGTGCTACTGAACAAAACTTTGCTCGACGAGGCCGTGGCGATGTATGCCCCTGAGTTGCCCCTAGACGACCCGAAAATATCGCCTTTATTTGGCAGTTTGGCAGACCTGCCCCCGGTATTGATTATTGCCAGCAGGTCTGAGGTACTACTGGATGATGCCACACGCCTGCATACCAACATCAGGACACAAGGCGGCGACAGCAG
>JBLHMO010000054.1:0-20343 GCA_047622145.1 Paracoccaceae bacterium
CTACGGCGTGCACCTAGGACAGGGTGATCTACCGACAGCCGATATCGGAGCGATACGAAACGCGGGTCTGCGCTTGGGTGTTAGTACTCACAGCTACTTTGAGATAGCGACCGCGCATAACGTCAAACCCAGCTATATCGCGCTTGGGCCTATTTTTTCGACGACGAGTAAAGTTATGCCTTTCAGCCCGCAGGGCGTTGGCCAACTAGCGAAGTGGGTGGCTATGCTTGGCGAACAATATACGCTGACCGCCATTGGCGGTATCGATGTCCGCCGCGCGCGCGACGTACTGGCGACGGGGGTCGGCAGTTGTGCGATGATTAGCGCTATCACCGAGTCCAATGACGTGGAGGCCACAGTGGCTGAACTGTTAGATTTGCATAAACAATTGGGCGGCGCGCAGTGAGAGTCCGGCTGTGGCTGGGTATTATATTGCTCATGCTGCAGCCGAGCTTGTCGCTTGCCGATATTCAGATTAAAGCGCTGTTTGAAGACTCGGCTTATTTACAGGTAGACGGACAGCAAAAATTGCTGAGAGAAGGTCAGTCCTTCGCGGGCGTCAAGCTGCTCTCCGTCAACCCTGAGCGAGCCCTTGTTGAATGGCGAGGCGAGCAACAAGAGCTGACCTTGAGTTTGCGTATCAGCGCAAACTATACGCAGAACGAAGCCACAGAGGTTACCCTCCACCGCAACCAACACCTCAAGTATCTCACCACTTGCAAGTCAACGGTCGGCAGATAACGGCCTTGCTCGATACCGGCGCCAATTTGATGGCGATGAGTGCCGGCCATGCCCGACAACTCGGCATTAACTACCTGCGTGGCGAAAAGGCGTTGGTGTCGACGGCGAGCGGCGTAGCGCCAGCCTACCGAGTCAAGCTGAAGTCGGTGGCGGTGGGTGGTATTGTTGCTGATCACGTCGCTGCCGTTGTGATCGAAGGCGACTAGCCCGAGCAGGTGTTGTTGGGCATGAGTTACCTGGAGCATGTTGATATGCAGGAAAAAGATAATATTCTTACCTTGAAGGCGCGCTACTAGAATCGCGGGCTCGCTATGTGCGTTTTTATACGCGGATAAAGACGCCAAAATTTCTCAAACAGGTCTTAGGACTTCGGGCTAGGCAAGTGACAAAGTCCATTTCAAGTTTTCAAGCAGACAGCACTCAGCCTGGCGTGACTGCCATTGTTTGTGCATTGCGTAATGCCATGCATGACGCGAAGTTGCCCTTGGGCGATTTGTTCGCGTGCCTGGACCTGAAGGGCGCAGAGCAAAAAATATCAGTGGTATCCATGATGCAATTTGCGCGCTGTTTTATGTGGTCAATTGCGCGAGAGCAGACGGCTACTGCCACTGACGCAAGTAAACAGCCGAGCTACAATTTACTGGGCCGCGCGGTTATCCAGTCATCGTCGCTGCGCCAAGCCATGTCATTTTATGCGGAGTACGGAGTACCCCAACAGCCCGATTTCTATAATCTGGTGATGGAGGCACAAGGCGATGAACTTTATTGTGGTTACCAGCGCGACCATGTTGCTTCACATCTGCCATTGGATGTACTCGAGATTTTCGATGTCATACACCTGTTTTGGTGGAAGTGGATGCTCAGCTGGTGTGTGGACACCGTGCTTCCGATTAACGAAATGCGCGTGTGGGGATACAACCCTAAGTTGGTGCCGGTGTACAAAATATTGCTGAATGCGCCCGTGAACGACGGTTCAGATTTTAACTGCTTTACCTTTCCGCGGCGTTGCGGCGATTACGCCGTTGCGCGCACATTCGCAGACTTCAAGCATTTTGCCCGCGATCCCACGGCCTGGCTAGCCAGCCTCAGCGCGTCCGTGCGGGAAAGTCACGCCGACCAAGCGCGGGCACTATTTGGAGACGTTGCGCGTGGTGCGCTGCCAACATTGCGGGAGGCTGCACAAAGTCTGGGGTGCTCGCCGGCAACATTGAGACGGCGCCTTGCCAGTGAAGGTGTTAGTTTCCAAGCACTGAAGGACGAATGTCGATTGGCGGCGGCCAGCGCCCTGTTGCAGGAAACAGATTTGTCGATTGTCGATATAGCCAGTCGCTTGGGATTTGCCGGAACCGCGCCGTTCTACACCGCCTTTCGGCGCTGGACGGGCACCCAGCCCTTGGCGCTTCGTAAACGCGCTTGATATGAGCTTTTTTGTTGCACTTGATTGAGCATTTTTATTGCACTGGCAGTGCGGCGCACCGCTAGTATGGTCTGCAATTAAAACAATAAATTGCAGGTACCTATGTTTCGAAAGGCCGCGTCTCCAGCAGCGATGTCTCCAACAGTCAAAGCGCTGTGGCTAATGCTAGCGCTCGGCATAAACGCAGTGAACGCCTACGCGCAGACCAGCAGAGAGTATCAGCTGGAAGAGGTTGTCGTCACCGCTCAGAAAAAGACCGAATCCTTGCAGGATACCCCGATATCCATTGCGGCGTTTGGCACCGATGTCCTAGAGAAGGAAGGCATCGCGAATCTGAATGATATTGCCTCGAAAGTGCCCAGTTTGACGGTCGACCCTTTTCCTACCAATGTTGGTGCCTTGCGCTTGTTTATTCGCGGCGTGGGAATTACCGATATGCAGGTCACCATGGATCCGCCGGTTGCCATCTATCTCGATGGTGTTTATATCGCTCGCTCCACCGGGCTTTCTTTCGAGGTTGCTGAACTTGCCCGCATAGAAGTACTGCGCGGTCCACAGGGCACGCTTTACGGCCGCAATGCCACCGGTGGTGCGCTCAATATGGTATCCAGGCGACCGTCGACTGAGGCGCTGGAATTTAAGCAAAAAGTGACATTTGGCGATCGCGATTTGCGTAAGTTTCGCAGCAGCTTGAATCTTCCGGTCACAGACCGGCTAGCCCTGCGCGCTACTTATATGGCCAGTGAGCAGAGCGGCTTTACCGACAACGCGGGGCCTGGCGGCGATTTTGGCGATAGGGAGTTAAGTGGCTATTTACTTAACGCGGATTGGCAGCTTAGCGATAACTTCAGTGTCGCCTATGCCTATGATTACTCGGAATACGAATTGTATGCGGCCAGCTATCAGCCGACCCGAAAACCACGATCACGTATAGATCCGAACGACGCGACGACCACTATTTTGGGCCAGATTTCGGCCAATGTAGCGCCCTATATCAACTATACTGAGCGCCGACTCGATACCTTAACCACGGTGGTTCCTCTCGAGGCTAGTCAGAATGATGTGCGCGGCCACACTTTCAATATCGTCTACCGACTTTCTGCGGATCACCAGCTGAAGTATATATTTGGCAGTCGCAGCCTCAGCGATAATTCCTATATCGACATGTCCTGCACCTGTGGTTACCCCGGCTATCGGCTGGATAATAATGATTACACTACGCGTGATGGCTCGCAGACCTTTCCGGGCCAGTATTACCGTGTAAGGCAAGAGCAGGATACGCATGAGTTGCAGTTGTCGGGCTTTCTGTTTGACGAAAGTGTTGAATATTTCACTGGTCTATACCACTTCGAAGAAAGCGGCAGCGATCGTCGCTCACCCTTAGCGCTGGCATTTACCGGCCCACTGAATATCCACACGGTAGGCACGGCAACCACCACGACCTACTTAACGCAATTTCAGGATTTGGAATCGCTGGGAGAAAACAGCGCGTGGGCGGCTTATGCTCGATTCAGTTGGACACCGGCGATTCTGGACAAGCGTATGACGCTTAGCGCTGGTTATCGCCATTCCGAAGATGAACGCAAAGCACGGAAGTACCAGCGCTTGGTCAATATCGTAGAGCCTGAGACGGTTGACGCCTTAACTGGAGCTAGAACTGCCACACCCTTTGTCACCATCAGTGACGATACTTTTGACGCCAACAACAAACGCAGTGACAGTGACGATTCCATTGAGTTGGTCGCAGAATATACGCTCACGGAAACTATCAATAGCTATCTGAAATATGTAGAGGCCTATAAATCGGGTGGCTTTAATGTGCGTGATCCAGATGTAAGCAGATTCAAAAAAGGTTTTGCGCCAGAGTTTGTGTCGTCCTATGAGTTGGGTCTGAAATCCGAATTTTTCGACCGGCGCCTGCGCCTTAATGGAGACGTTTTCTTTAGTGATTTTACTGACATGCAAACACAAATTATTGTGCCCGGAAATTTGGGTGACAGTAAGGTTTTGAATGCCGGCACAGCGAAGATGTCAGGCCTCGAACTCGATCTTACTTGGCTGCTAATGAGAGGCACTGTCGTTACCGCCAGCTATGCCTATCTGGATGCCCAGATCGAGGAAGTAATAGATCCGGATACTGGTGCTGAAACCACCGACGATTACACTTTCAGCAATGCGCCAAGACATTCGGCGTCACTGCGTTTGGATTACGCATTCGGCCAGTATGACTGGGGTAATCCCAGCTTAAATTTAAGCTACGATTATATGGGTGAGCGTGATGGCACCATTAAGGAGGCGCGGGTAGCAGACGCGCGGCTGCAACACTACGGCCTAGTTAACGCAAGATTGGGAGTCTATGACATTCCTGCGCTGGGTGGGCGGGTGTCGATCGCAGCTTGGGGCAAGAACCTTTTGGACAAGGAGTACGCTGTTTCAACACTCGTTGATTTGCCGACAGCTAGCCGAGCGGTTCTCTGGGGTGAGGCGCGCAATCTTGGCCTGGATATTACATACGATTATTGAGAAAGGAATTTTCACAGATGAAAGCATTGCAAGTTACAGGGCACGGTAAACCTTCTGAGGCTTTAGTTATAGTTGATATAGAACAACCAACTCCCGGGCCCGGCGAAGTGTGCATTCGGGTTGCCACCGCCTCATTGAATTTTAATGATATTGACCGCTGCTATGGCCGGGTAACCTCTGTGCCTTTGACTCTGCCGTTCACCTTAGGGATGGACGTGTGCGGTGAAGTTGTTGCGGCTGGAGAGGGGGCGACTGCGTGGCTTGGTCAGAAAGTTGTCGCAATCACTCGGCAGGCTCAGGGCGGTTTGGCCGAGTATGCGATCGCCAATGCCGAAGCCATATTCTCTATTCCGGAGGGATTGAGCGATGCCGAGGCTGTCGCTTTTATTATGCCGTTTCACACGATGTATCTAGCTCTGGTAAGGCGGGCAAAAATGCGGGCGGGCGATACGGTAGTGATTCACGCTGGCGCCAGTGGCTTGGGGCTGGCGGGTATCCAAATAGCGAAAGCTAAAGGAGCTCGGGTCATTGCGACCGTGGGCAGCGATACCAAGATCGCCGTTTGCCAGGCCGCTGGTGCCGATGAGGTCATTAATTACCGAGAGATGGATTTTGCAGATGCAGTGTTAAAAGCCACTAACGAAAAAGGCGCCGAAATTGTTTGCGACTTGGTGGGTGGCGATGACGTTGTGTCCAAGTCCTGGCAGTGCGTGGCCGGCGAGGGCAGTTACGTGATGGTGGGTTTTACGGATGACGAAGAAAATGGTTTTACCAAGCGCGCCCTGCGTCCGGCCTGCGCGGCAAACTTTTCTATCGTTGGCGTGATGATGGCGTGGGGTTCGCCGCCCATTCCTGAAATAAGACGTTTTGGTTTTAGTCTGTTTTCGCGGTCGGTGGCGGAACAGGTGCACGCCGAGCTGAGTGAGTTGTTTGCGGCGGGACAGCTTCGGGTGAATATCGGGCAAGAAATAAAATTGTCCGATGTGGGTAATGTGCTGGAGCAGCATGAGCGCCGGGAAACCAGCGGAAAATCTGTTGTCACGGAGTTTAATTGGGATGTCTGATTCACCAGTAAAGGCCTATACCTACCACGACGGCGAGCTGCGACAGCCGATTATCAAAGCCATTAATTTTGCAGGGCGAATACTCACTCGTGTTGGTAAGGCGTGGCCAGCGCTGAATGCCGATGATATTGTTGCCGCTGCCTGTAAACAGGCAGGCTCGACTGAGCTGGGTGAGGATTCTTACCGAGAGCCGCTTGAGCGCTATCTGCGGGCAGTCGAAACCGACGGCCAGCTAAGCTTGTTCGGTCGGCAGGCAACCAAAAGTACTCTAACGGATGCCTTAACGAACCGCATTCGTCTTGCGCAGTGGCACAAGGACAACCCTGAGGCGCGCAAAGAGGTGATAGAGCGGCCCTGGATTATCGTGGGTTTGCCGCGAACCGGTACCAGTTTGCTGTCAATTTTGCTTGGCTTAGACCCGATGAATCGGGCGCTCACCCACTGGGAAGGTGCCTCACCCATTCCTCCTCCCGAGTTGGCTACCGCTGCCGAAGACCCGCGTATTTCTTCGACAGCGCGACAGATCGATCAGCTGCACAAACTGGTGCCCGCACTACAGGCCATGCATCCCTTCGGCGCAACGATGGCGCAAGAATGTGTTGCTTTGCTCATGTACGATTTACGGACAATTGGTCTGGAGACGCAGGCCCATGTGCCGGAGTATGGCAAATGGCTGGCCAGCTGCGATATGAGCAGCGCATACCGGCAGCACCGAATGGCCTTGCAGGCCTTGCAATCAGCTCAGCCAACCCAGCACTGGGTGTTGAAGACGCCGAATCATCTGTGGCATTTACCAGCGCTGCTTAAGTTTTATCCCGATGCGCGCATTATTTGGACGCACCGCGATCCGCTCGACGTCGTGCCTTCCACTGTTAGCCTGATTAATACGTTGAGACGGGTTTTTTCGGAGCGAAGTGATCCGCTGCCGACGGCGAATGAATGGCGAGAGAAGTTGTTTGATGGTCTCGAAAAAGGCATGCAGTTTGATCAAAGCCAAGAAGATGGCTGGTGCTATCACCTGCAATACACTGAATTTACCGAGAATCCGGAAGCGGCGCTGAAAAAGCTCTATGCACATTTCGATTGTGATATGAGTGATTTACATGCTCGGCGTGTAAGGCGCTGGATGCAGACTCGGCATCAGTCTACCTTCGGGCGTCATAAATACGCGATCGGCGATTTCGGCTGGTCGGAAGCCGATCTGAGCGAGCAGTTCAGTGACTATCGCGCGCGCTATCTCTAGCATTGAGCGCGGAGCTCAAACGCCGCTCTCAGGACTTGCTGGCGGTGCTAATTTCACTAAGCAAGTAATTGCTGAGTGCTGCTGCGTATTTGCGGTCGAATTCGTGCCCCATTCAAGCTAGAATTGCGCCTCCCCAAAACTTGCTGGAGCGCTCAGTGTCACTACGATTCATCGAATCTTCAAAACTGCCTACACCCTGGGCGGTGTTTGATATGCATGGTTTTGAGGATGTCGACAATCAGAAAGAGCATATTGTGCTGACGCTAGGCGATGTGAGCAGCGAGCTGCCCGTACTGGGCCGCGTTCACTCTGAGTGTTTGACCGGCGACGCATTGTTCAGTATGCGCTGCGATTGCGGCTCACAATTGCAGGCAGCCTTGCAAAAAATTGCGAAAGAGGGCCGTGGTGCTCTGTTTTATCTGCGACAGGAAGGCCGTGGTATTGGCTTGCTCAATAAAATTCGCGCCTACAAACTTCAGGATGAGGGCGCAGACACGGTTGAAGCCAACGAGGCGCTTGGATTTCACGCAGATAGCCGCGACTACAGCGTCTGCAAAGTGATGTGCAGTAAGTTGGGGATTACCCGCTTACGTTTGATGACGAATAATCCGCGAAAAGTCGAAGCACTGACCGAGCACGGTATTGAAGTTGTTGAGCGCATTCCCTTGCGTACCGGCGAAAACCCCTACAACGAGCGTTATCTGGCGACCAAGGCCGGCAAGATGGGGCATCTGTTTGATCACTAGGGGTATCTGGGTGAGTGTCTGGCGCTGACGTCGGGCGCTTGAAACACGGTACGGTCTATTTTGATCATCTGTCGTAGCGCGAATTCCGTACTTCCCTCAAAGCGTGATGCAGTATTCAGCCTAGCGGGTCTATTGGCGCAAGTTGTGGAGGCTCCATCGCACCCATCACAGTGGCGCCTCGATGAATGTGGGGGCTGCTGTTTCGCTACAATGTTTTCTGGACGCTGTTGTTGCCCCAACCCTGGGTTGCGGCGCTGCTAGTGTATATCGGCTTGATGGACGTTTATTTTGCGATCATGGCTTTCAACTTTACCGTGAATATCGTGACGCATATGGGCAGTCGTTGAGATGTGTGGCTGTGGCAAAAGCTGCCGGTGATTCGGTCTGTGTGGGCTGTCGTGCGCAGGGTGATTACGACGCCTGATACCCATCACGCTCATAATGGTATGGGGCGTGAAGCGCACTCGCGCGGAAATTACGCGGTGGTGTTTTTTCTCTGGGATACTTTGTTCGGGGCGGGGAAAATTCCAGAGCAAGTGCAGACTCGCATTGGCCTGCCGCACTCTGGGCGTTTGCATTGGGCTGAAGAATTGTTTTGGCCTTGGGTTAGCAGACTGGTTGCGCCGCGAGTGGAGTCAGCGCCAGTAGCGGAGAGTTAGCGAGGCGCAACCAGCGCCTCGGCTGTTTCCAGTCGCGCGCAAATGGATTGGTAGACGCCATCAGCGTCCAGTCCGCAAGCGCCGAGCATTTCGCCGTGGTTGCCGTGGTCGGTGAATTCATCGGGCAAGCCTAGATTGAGAATGCCGATTTGGCGCTGTGAACGCGCCAGTAATTCGTTGACGGCGCTACCGGCGCCGCCGGTAATGGCGTTTTCTTCCAAGGTCACAATCAGTGAGTGAGAGTCTGCCAGCTCCAAGACGAGGGCTTCATCTAGGGGCTTCACAAAGCGCATATCGGCGACGCTGGCGTTGAGTTTGTCCGCTGCCGCCATGGCTGCGGGTAGCAGGGTGCCGAAGCTTAGAATGGCGACGCGCTTGCCCTTGCGCTTTTGCAGGCCCTTGCCGATGGGTAGCGCTTGCATTTCACTTTCGATCAGCGCGCCGGGGCCGGTACCTCGCGGGTAGCGGATGGCAGCCGGGCCTAGGTGGCAGTAGCCGGTATACAGCAGTTGTCGGGTTTCATTTTCGTCCGAGGGCGCGGCAATTAGCATGTTGGGAATGCAGCGCAAATAACTCAAGTCAAAGGCACCTGCATGGGTCGGACCGTCTTCGCCCACCAATCCGGCGCGGTCGATGCCGAACGTCACGTCTAAATTTTGCAGGGCGATATCGTGAATTAACTGATCGTAGCCGCGCTGTAAAAAGGTTGAATAAATGGCAATAACAGGTTTGAGTCCATCGCAGGCCATGCCGGCCGCTAGCGTGAGCGCGTGTTGTTCGGCAATGGCCACATCGTAGTAGCGATCCTTGAAGCGCTCGGAAAATTCCACCATGCCCGAGCCCTCGCCCATGGCCGGGGTTATCCCTACCAGTAGCGGATCTTGCGTTGCCATATCGCACAGCCAATCGCCGAATACCTTCTGGTATTTGGGTCCTTTCGGCTTGCTTAACGCTTTCGGTTGGGTCGACTTGGGTTCGATTTTGGTGATGGCGTGGTAGCCGATCGGGTCCAGCTCAGCCGGTTCGAAACCTTTACCTTTACGGGTAATAATATGCAGCAGTTGCGGGCCTTCCAGATCGCGCATATTGCGAATGGTGGGTACCAGCACGTCGAGGTCGTGGCCGTCGATGGGGCCGATATAGTTAAAACCAAGTTCTTCAAACAGGGTGGCCGGCGCGACCATGCCCTTCATATATTCTTCCAGGCGACCCACGAGTTCTTTCGGGTTGCCGGGTAGTTTGGCCAGAATTTCCTTGCCGCCGCTGCGGATATTGTTGTAAACCTTTGAGGCCCAGATTTTCGAGAAGTAGGTGTTGAGGCCGCCTTCATTTTTTGAAATCGACATTTGATTGTCGTTTAGCACCACCAACATATTGGCATTGCAGTGAGCGGCATGATTGATGGCCTCAAAAGCCATACCCGCGGTCATCGCGCCATCGCCTATCACGGCAACCGTGCGCCGGTCTTCGCCTTTTTGCCGCGCTGCCAGCGCCATGCCCAGCGCCGCACTGATACTGGTGCTGGAATGGCCTACGCCAAAGGTGTCGTATTCACTCTCTGCGCGCTTGGGGAATCCGGCTAGGCCGTCGGCCATGCGCATGCTATGCATCTGCTCGCGGCGGCCGGTAATAATTTTGTGCGGGTAGCACTGGTGGCCAACATCCCAGACTAGGCGATCAAAGGGGGTTTTGTATACGAAGTGCAGGGCGAGCGTCAGTTCCACAACGCCTAGACCGGCGCCGAAATGGCCGCCAGTGCGGCCAACCGAGTAGAGCATATATTCGCGCAGTTCGCGGGCAATCTCGGTGAGGCTGTCCTCATCGTGGTTGCGAAGCTTCTCAGTGGAGCGAATGCCGTCCAGTAGGGGTGTTTTCGGGCGCTGAAGGGGAATCTCTTTAAACATGGCCGCTACGGTCTGGTTGTATATATCGGGCATTGTAACCGAAAGTTCATGTTTGGGGGTGTTGTCTGTGAGGCCTTGAAAGCCCCGTTTTTGATTAAGATAGGGATCAATACTGACGCTGGACTATAAAGGCCGCGAGTTCCCGCAAGCCATCGGCACTGTCGTCGAAGGTAGCAAGCGCGGTCAGCGCCTGCTCGTAGAGTTCCTGCGCATACTCCCGCGCCGACTCGGTTCCCAGTAGCGAGGGATAGGTCGGTTTGTTGCGAGCTGCATCGGCGCCCTGGGTTTTGCCCAGAACTTCGGTGCTGCTCTCTAGGTCGAGAATGTCGTCCTGTACCTGAAAGGCCAAACCGATGGCGCGGCCGTATCGATCCAGCCGCTGCAGTTGCTCGTTATTGGCGCCAGCGTAGATTGCGCCCAGTTTGATGGCTGCGCGCAGCAGGGCGCCGGTTTTGAGCTGGTGCATAATTTCCAGTGTCTCCAAAGTTGGCGACTGCTGCACCGAGGCGAGATCAATCGCCTGTCCGCCAACCATGCCGCGGGGGCCGGCGGCAGCAGCAAGGGCGCGCACCATAGCGAGCTGCCTTTCTGCAGGCAGGTCCGGCACATTGGCGAGCAGTTCGAAGGCGAGACACTGCAAGGCATCGCCGGCGAGGATGGCGGTGGCCTCGGTAAAGGCGATATGGCAGGTGGCGTGACCGCGCCGCAGATCGTCGTCGTCCATTGCCGGTAAGTCATCGTGAATCAGGGAGTAGGCGTGTATGCATTCCACCGCCGTGGCAACCTGGTCCAGTCCGTCGTCGTTGGCGAAGGCGCGATTGATCGCCAGCGCGGAAGCATATACCAGCAGCGGTCGCACGCGTTTGCCGCCATTGAGTAGGCTGTAGCGGATTGCCTCGAATAAATGCCCCAGCAATTCGTCGGAATTTGCGGAAAATTCGCTATGAGAATTGCCAAGTAATTGCGGGAGCGCGGCGTCAATGCGTTGCTGACATTCACCGAGGTAGTCTGAAAAGGGCTTGTTCATTCGCCGGGGTCGAATTCCTTTAGCTGCAGCTCGCCCTGCTGCTCAGTGAGTTGTTGAACTTTCAGCTCAGCCGCTGCGAGCGCTGCTTGCGCCTCACGACTGAGGCGCATGCCCGATTCGAAGGCGTCCAGCGAGCCCTCCAAACTGAGTTCACCAGATTCCATGCGCTCAACAATGGCCTCCAGTTCCGTAATTGATTCCTCAAAGCTTTGCTTTTCTGAATCCTGCTTTTTCGCTTTTGCCATGAATACCCGCTCACTGTCTTGCAATGGGGCGAGTTTATCACAGCCGTCGGGACGTGGTCAGTCCAAGCCCGAGGCAGCGAACCGTGCAGATTCTGGCGGAAGGTGTAAACTGGCCAGCGCGAAAAATAGCTGTCTGGAGATGGGTGTGAGTGAAAAAATGATTGGTCTGATTACGGGTGCGTCGTCTGGTCTTGGCGCGGAATTTTGCCGACAGTTAAGCGATCGCTGCCGGAAAATCATTCTGGTGGGGCGCCGCCGCGATAAGCTTGATGCGGTAGCGGCTGAGCTGTCAGCGACCGGCGTTGAAACGGTTGTGGTGAGCGCAGATTTGGCTACTCCCCTGGGCCTTACTGAAGTTGTCGAAAAAATTCGCCAACAAGGGCCGGTACAGATTCTGGTGAACAACGCCGGCTTTGGGACTCTGGGGTCATTTGTTGAAACCGACTTTGACAGCCAGCAGGCAATGGTGGACCTCCATATCAGCGCCACCTTGCGCCTGTGTCGGGCCGTTATCCCGTATATGAAAGAAGCTGGGGGCGGCAGTATTATCAACCTGTCGTCGCTGGCGGCGTTTTTTCCAATGCGCGATGTGGCGGTCTATGCTGCGAGCAAGGTGTTTTTGAACAGCTTTTCCGAGTCTCTGCAAAAAGAGATCGCGGGCGACAATATACGTGTGCAGTGTTTGTGTCCGGGTTACACCCACACTGACTTTCACGGTCGTGATAGTTTTGACGGCTTTGAGAAGTCGGCGGTACCCGAGGCCATGTGGATGAGCGCTGATGCTGTCGTAACCGAGAGCCTTAATATGCTTGATGGCGGGGCGAAGGTTGTATTTATTGCCGGTGAGCAGAATCGAGCGATGGTAGCGGGTTAGGTAGGAAGTGCCGCGATTGGAGTGAAACACGGTTTGTATTGGGTGTTTGTTTGAACTGTTCGCGGCTCTATCTTCGCCTCATTCGGTTCCGATTTTTTTTAACTGGCCCTGCCGATCAACTTCGTAGCAATCGAAATCTTTGGCCAGTATAACGGCCCCTCTATAGTGTTGCGCCGCTTCGAGGCGCAACTCTTCAACTTGGCGCTTGTCGTCTTTTCCGCAATCTCGGTAACGCTGACTGAAGTGGGTTAAGGCGAGAAAGGGGGTGCTTGCACGCTCGGCTGTTTTGGCCACCATGGATGCGGTGCTGTGCATATATTTAGGGCCTATTTGAGCCAAAATGTCGTCAGTAAACGTTGCTTCGTGAACCAATAAATCAGCTCCGTCTAGCGCGCTGGACAAAAGTTCTGGCTCATCGTTGTCGCCGCCAACGACAACACAGCGTGCTTTCCATGCCGGTTGCCTGACATCGTCTGGCAGGATTGTGCGACCATCGGCTAGGGTGACTGCTTCACCCTGTTGCAGGCGTCCCCACAGCGGGCCCTTCGGAACCGCCAACGTTTCAAGCTTACTCACCAATAAGGTATTTTCGGGTATTTCTTCAAAGCGATAGGCAAAGCTCGGCACGCGGTGCGAGAGCGAATGCGAACTCACCTTCACTAAGTCGTCTTCGTACACAAAGTCTGCACGATCGCTGCGAACAAAGTGCAATGGATAGCGCAGCGTGTGGAGATCGGTGTATTTGCGAACCGCGGCTACATATTGCTCTATGCCATCGGGCGCGCAGATGGTCAGTGGTGTTTTGCGGCCGCTCATGTTGGCGCTGGCAATAATGCCGGGCAGGCCGTAGCAGTGGTCGCCGTGAACGTGGCTGATAAAAATCGTGCGTAGGCGTGCGAGACTGTGATGGCTGCGCAAAAGCTGGTGCTGTGTGCCTTCGCCGCAATCCACGAGGTACCAGTCGCGCTGGTCCTCTATTGAGAGGGCAAGCGCGGTGACGTTGCGGTGGCGGGTCGGCACGCCCGCGCTGGTTCCAAGAAATGTAATTCGCATAGGCCCAGTATAGCGCGGCCTAGGCCGAGATGGTCGCTCTCACTTTCAGTCATTTTACCGTGGCAGTGTTGCCAGCAAGCGGTGGGTCTGTTCCGAGGGTGTGGTAGATAACAAGGCCATTATACTGTCAATAAGATTGCTGGCCATAAACTCGGTGTGGGTGGTCATGCCTCGATACTGCTCCATGCCACGCACCCGCGCATGGTCGGACACGCCGTGGTAAGCGAGAATGTTCATCAATAAAATGCGCTGCTCGACAATGGCTTTGGGTAAATGGCCGAGTTGCTGGGCGGTGAAGCTCGCAATCTTGCTTTCGCGCACCAATTGCAGGTGATGTTTTTCAGGTGTTTGGTAACCCAGTGTATTAGCGGTTATCAGTTCCGCGCTGATATGGATATAAGCTTCGCCGCCATTCGGATCTTCAAGTTTTTCAATTAACGGTTGCACCATGGCGGTGGCAACTATCATTTCGGTAGGCAGTGTACGTGCTGCCAAGTCATCAATCAGCTCGGCGCGGCGCTGGGCGACTGCGGGCGAATGTTTGTCAAATATCGCCTGCACCAGCCCGTTTTTGCCGCCAAAGTGGTACTGGATGGCATTGCGGTTACTCTGCCGCGCGGCGCGGGTGATGGTGTTGAGAGAGACACCTTCGATACCGTGACGTGCAAACAGCTGCTCGGCTGCGGCGATCAGGGCCTGACGCGTGCGTTGGCTGCGGCTGTCCGGAGTGTCGCTAATAATTGGGCTCCCGGTTTTTTATTTCAATGCATTGGGTTTTGGCAGGCTGTCATTATCCCTGCACCGAAAAGCCGCCGTCCACTGGCAATGTCTGGCCGGTAATGTAGGAGGCGGCCGGTGAACAGAGAAACAGCACCGGCCCGGCAATATCCTGCGGTTGGCCGAAACGCTGCAGGGGAGTGCGGGCGAGCATGGGCGCCGTCATCTCGTCAATGGTCATCATGGCCGCGGTCATGTTTGACTCGATCAAGCCGGCCGCAATCGCATTGACGCGTATCCCGTGTTTCGCCCAGGCCACCGCCAAGGCTTTGGTCATACCAACGAGGCCGGTTTTTGCGCTGCCATAGGCGGGAACGATTTCTATACCAAACAGTGAGCTCATTGAGGCGAGGCCGATAATGTTGGCGCCACCGGGAAAAACACTTGCCGTCAGCTGCGGTAAAAAGGCATGGGCCAAACGATAGGTTGACGTTAGGTTGATGCGAATTGCCTCTTCGAATACGTCGGGCTCGTACTCGCTGCGCCCGCCGGGCAGGGACGCACCGGCGTTGTTGATCAAGATGTCTAGGGCCGGAATTTCACCCGCAAGGGCATCAATGGCGGTATTGTCGGAGACGTCGAGCGGGTGGTAGGTAAATCCCGATAGGTCTTTATCGTAATTCGAGGCGTTTGCTGCACGACCAGTGATATGAACCCTTGCGCCGGCAGCCATAAAGGCACGGGCGATGCCCTCGCCAATGCCGTTACTGCCGCCGGTCACTAGGACGCAGGCTTGCTGGAAATTGAAAGTCGGATTGGCTGTCATCGAGTTACCTGCTGTGCGATGGCTGCTGGCGAAAATCCTCAGCAGTCTGCACTGCTAAACCTGCCCGCAGCAAGGTGGCTGTCTGTTTTAATGTAATTGTATTAATATCACCGAGAACACAATTGCTCAATAGTCAATTGCCCGTTGCGCACTATTAAGTGATGCTGTGGCTAGAGTGTGGCTAGAGTGTGGCGGTTAATTTTTCGAAGACCAGCGAGGGCTGTAAGCCATGCAAAACGTAACACAGGTTTTCGTCCACGGCGTGGATGACGTGCGGCTCGCCGAAGTGGGCTGTCCAGTCCCTGGTGACAATGACGCCGTACTCGAGGTCGCGGCTTGCGGCATCTGTGGCAGCGACCTCGCCTATATTGAAATGGGTGGCCTACTGGGGCCGCAGGGCGAACCCATGCCGCTGGGACATGAGTTATCGGGGCGCATTGCTGCGCTTGGCAGTAATGTCCGTCACCTGGCGGTGGGCGAGCGCGTCGTGGTGAACCCCGTTGCGGCCAACAATCTGGGGAATGGCGGCAGCGAAGGCGGCTTCACCCAGCAATTGCTAGTTAAGAATGCTAGCGAGGTTGGCGTGCTGCTGAGCTTGCCGGCGAGTTTGTCTGACGAGCAGGGCGCCTTGGTTGAGCCTTTGAGCGTTGCCACTCACGCGGTGAATCAAGCAGACGTTCGGGTCTCAGATAAGCTTGTAGTGTTTGGCGCCGGCCCTATCGGTCTGGGTGTTGTAGCGATACTGCGCTTTCGGGGTGTGGACAATATTACGGTTGTAGATGTGTCAGAGAAGCGGCTGGCGCTAGCTAGGCAGTTGGGCGCCAGCACCACCATTGCCGCGGCCACGGCAGACGTTTGGACGCAGATAAAAGCCGCTCACGGCCGAGACACTGTGCATGGCATGCCGGTAGCGGGCAGCGATGTGTTCATTGATGCGGCTGGGGTTGCCTCCGTGTTTCGAGGCATCGTTGAAAATTGCAAGTTCGGCGCACGTATTGTCGTGGTTGCCATGCATAAGGATGAGGTGGCGATTCCCGTGTTTCATATCATGGCAAAGGAGCTTACGATTCGTGGGTCTATGGCCTACCCCAAAGAATTTGGCGATGTGATAGCCATGCTCGACGCGGGATTGGATGCTAGCCCTATGGTGACGCACCGCTTTCCGTTAGCGCAATTCAGCGAGGCCTTGGCGATGGCAAGACGGGCTGATGAAGCGGGTAAGGTCATCGTCACTATGGATGCCAACTGAGCTGGCACGCAGCTTCGCTAAGGACCTTGTAAGACAACATAAGGTAATCAATAAAAAAATATCCAAACCGGCAGGTTTTTCGTACCTACAGCAGCAATATCAGTATTGACAGCAAGGAGCACCGAATGAAATTCGCATACCACCACAGCATGTGTCCGCCAGAACAATACGTACCCCTAACCAAGGCAGCCGAGGACTTGGGTTTTACCACGGTGACATTCCCGGATAGTATTTGCTACCCGAAGGAAGCCAGTTCTCAGTATCCCTACAATGCCGATGGCAGCCGCGAATTTTTGGACGGCGTGCCCTTTATTGAACCTTTTGTGCTTATGGCGCATTTGGCAGCGGTTAGCCCAACTCTGCGCTTTACGACCTCGGTACACAAAACCGCCGTTCACGAGCCAGCGATACTGGCAAAAATGGTATCGAGTCTGGCTGTTTTGAGTGGTAACCGTTTTGGCTACGGCGTTGGCATTAGCCCTTGGGGCGAAGATTTTGAGGTCACGAACACGGCTTGGGAAAAACGCGGTAAGCGTTTGGACGAAATTATTGAGATCATCAACGGTTTGATGACAGGCGAGTATTTTGGCTACCAGGGCGAAATGTTCACGATGCCAGAGATCAAGTTGTGTCCGGTACCGACAGAAAAGCCGCCTATTCTGGTTGGCGGTCATTCGAAGCCTGCGCTGCGTCGCGCTGCTCGCTTGGGCGATGGTTGGATTGCTGCCGGCGGTGACGCCGCATCCATTAAAGTGATGGTCGACCAGATCAATGAGTTCCGTAAAGAATACGGTCGCGATCATCTACCCTTTGAGTTTCATGCGATGACGGCTGACGCCTATAGCACTGACGGCATTAAGAGGCTCGAAGATATTGGTATTCACGAAGTGCTGGTGGCCTTTCGCGACGTTTACCAAAGTGAACCGGACAACAAAACAGTTGACGAGAAAATTGCTGGCATGCGCTGGTTTGCAGAAGAAATTATTGCAAAATCGCGGGGCTGATTTTTCAGATATTGGTTCTTGAGCGCAAATAGGGCGAGTCAGTTGTGAAAAAACGATGGTTGCTACTATTCGCGGCGGTCGTGCTGGTAGCGGCAGCGCTGTTATACGCGCGGCAGTTGTTGCTGCCGCATATCACCGCTTGGCCGAGTCTGGGTGGCGACCTGCGAACAGATTCCTTATCGCACGAGGGCCGCGAGCGCCATTATCAGCTATACCGCCCGGCGACGCTTTTAGCAAAACCCGCACTGCTTTTGGTGTTTCATGGCTCTCAGTCAGATGGTGCTGCTATGCGCGCCTTGGGAGCCCATCAATTTGACCGTCTGGCCGATGACAAGGGCTTTTTGCTGGTGTATCCCGACGGCTATGAGCGCCACTGGAACGATTGTCGAGGCACCGCCAGCTACGCCGCCAACACTGAAAATATCGATGACGTTGGTTTTGTTCGTGCGCTGGTGTCAAAGCTGGCTGGCGATTTTGGTGTCGATACCAGCGCGGTATATGCAACAGGGCTTTCCAACGGCGGGCACATGGCCTTGCGTTTAGCGCTGGAGGCGCCAGACCTTGTTGCCGCGGTAGCGCCAATGGCATCCAACTTACCTGCAGATACTTATATGGACTGCGAGCCTTCCGGTGAGCCGGTCAATATCGCTTTTGTGGCAGGTACCCATGACCCGATTAATCCCTACGAGGGTGGGCTGGTTAAAATACTGTGGGACGAGAGCCGGGGTATGGTGCAATCGGCGCCGGAGTCGGCAGCTTACTTTGCGGGCTTGGCTGGCTACGACACCGCAGCAGAACAAGCTCGTTTGGACGATACTGAATATGAGGACGATAGCTGGATACGCTCAGAGCATTGGCGTGGCCGCGATCAACGGGTCGCTCTGTACACGCTGGTCGGTGGCGGCCATATTTTTCCAAGCAGGAACACCCATTTCGGTAAATTGCTCGGCGGTGATAACCGCGACCTCGACGCTGCCGACTTGATCTGGACCTTTTTCATTGACAGTGAATAGCTTTAGCTACCGACTAGCCTCTAGGGCTTTTTGCGCCGTGGGGCTGGTGCTGCTTTTCGGGCGCAGCTGTTCAACGATGTCAAACAGATAGCGGGCGTGATCTCGGCGCTGGGCCATGGGCACCAACAGCAGGTTTTGTGCAGCGCCCATGACCATGTCGAAAGCGAGCTTGGTAATCAGCTCGGCGCTGATATCTTGGCGAACTTCTCCCTTTTCCTGTAGTGCCGAAATAAGGCCAACCATGAGATCGCGGAAGTGGTTGGTTTTATCAATTTGAGCACTAAGGCCCGCGCCCCCCCGGGTCAGGCAATAATTATATAGGTTGAAGCGTACTCGCCATTCCCGGTCTGAGGCTTCATCAAGCGGCAGGCCGGCCTGAATCATGGGGATAAAGTAGTTCAGCGAGATTTTGTCTTGATCGACAATGGCGGCCTGCATGCGTTGATCTATGCTTTGATCGGCCCATTGAAAGGCCGCCAGCACGATTTCTTCTTTGCTATTGAAGTAGTGCGACAGCACGCCTATAGAGCAGCCGAGCTCTTTTGCCAGCGCTCTAGTAGTGAGTGCTTCCAATCCCCGGTCTGCAATAAGTCTGGAGGCTGCCGAAGCAACTTCTTCCCGACGGCTGTCATGATCAACCTTGCGCAATGGAATCCCCGTGGTAGTCCAAGCATATTTTTCACACAAGTGTGGCAGTATAACCAGATTCTTCTGGTTTTTATATCGAACGCTTGATATGTTTAGGGCTATTACATACCATCTATTCAAAATAAACGTCGATGACCGCGGCCGAGCCGTGGCGGGAAGAACCTTATGAGCGAAGCCATAGCCAGTTACAAGTTGGCAAAAGACAACCACAAACTTGACCATATTCCAGGCTCGTTTGGTTTTCCCATAATCGGCCAGACCATCAGTCTCGTAAAAGATTTGTACGGCACCATCGACAAGCAGTACAAGAAGTACGGTGCTGTTTCAAAATTCGGACTTGCTGGCTACAAAGGGATACTGCTGAATGGCCCCGATCTCTATCAGCAAATTTATATGGATAGAGATAAAAACTTTTCAGCTGAGATGGGGTACGCCGGTTCGCTGGGTCGTTATTACGGTGGTGCCTTGTTGTTGCGCGATCATGACGAGCATCGTTTTCAGCGCCGCATGATGCAGACAGCCTTTAAAAACGACGCCATGAAAGGCTACATTGCAACCATGGCGCCAATGATCAAAGAGGCGGTGGAAAGCTGGGATGGACAAAAAGACTTCCATTTTTTCCCAGCCATTAAGCAGACCTTACTGGATGTCGCGGCCACTATTTTTGTAGGCTTGGACAAGGACGATGAGCGCGCAGAGCCTCTTAATCAGGCCTTTTTGGATATCGCCAATGGCCTGATGGGGCTCATCACAAAAGAGATTCCGGGTACCTTGCATTACAAGGGCAAGAAGGGCGAGCGCTTTCTACACGAGTTTTTTGGTGCGCTGATTCAGGAGCGCCGGGCTACCGACGGTATCGACACCTTTAGCTATTTTGCCAAGGAAAAAACCGAAGACGGCGAGTATTTTAGCGACCAGGATATCATTGGCCATATGGGCTTTCTGCTGTTTGCTGCTCACGACACGACCACCAGTGCGCTAAGCCATCTGCTGTTCCATTTGGGACAAAATCCTGAGTGGCGTCAGCGTTTGCGCGAAGAAGCGGAAGGTCTGGATAAAGAGTTTCTGGAATACGAAGATTTGGAGCGTATGCCGCTGGCAGATGCCGCCGTAAAAGAAGCCCTGCGTCTGCATCCCTCCGTCATGATGATGCAGCGCCGCACCATTCGCGATTGCGAGCTCGGCGGTTACCATATTCCTGCTAACACCATCATTTTTGTTGCTCCGCAGTATCTGCACCGCATGGAAGAGTATTGGGATGAGCCGGAGAAATTTGATCCGGATCGCTGGATGGAGCCGCGCAATGAGCACAAGCGTCACTCCTTCAACTTTGTTGGATTTGGCGGTGGCGCCCATAAATGCATCGGCATGCACTTTGCTCTGATGCAGA
>JBLHMO010000055.1:0-19991 GCA_047622145.1 Paracoccaceae bacterium
TGTCCACAACACCTTGGAGCACTGAATGCTCTCAGTTCGACAGAGAACATGTCTGGCACCCATACTCCTCCTTCGATAACCCCCCCCCTGTTTTCCCGGTCGTAGCCGCCAGCGGCGTGCGTCTAAGGCTCGCCGATGGGCGCGAACTCATTGACGGTATGGCGTCGTGGTGGTCAGCCATACACGGCTACAGCCACCCGACTTTGAATCAAGCTGGCTGCGCACAAATCGAAACCATGGCTCACGTGATGTTCGGTGGACTTACCCATCCTCAAGCGGTCACGCTGTGTCAAAAACTGGTCGCGCTGTCGCCGCAGGGACTAGAGCGGGTGTTTTTATCTGATTCAGGCTCCGTCGCCGTTGAAGTGGCTATCAAAATGGCCCTGCAGTACTGGGCTTCACTAGGGAAGCCCAAAAAACACAAATTAATGGCACTGCGTTGCGGTTATCACGGCGACACGATGGGTGCGATGGCGACCTGTGACCCTGTCACTGGCATGCATCACCTTTTCAGCGACGTTCTGCCCAGCCACTATTTCGTCGACGCGCCGAGCGCAGGCTTCCACGAGGCCGCCGATCCTCAGGAAATTGCCGCTATAGCGGCAATGATGGCCGCCCATCATGAGGACATAGCGGCCTTTATTATAGAACCCATTGTTCAAGGCGCTGGCGGTATGCGCTTTTACTCACCCGACTATATTCGACACATTCGCGAACTTTGCGATCGCTACCAGATACTGCTTGTCTTCGACGAAATCGCCACGGGATTTGGCCGTACCGGCACCTTCTTTGCCGCAGAGCACGCTGGCGTCAGCCCGGATATTTTCTGCGTTGGCAAGGCGCTCACGGGCGGCTACCTATCCTTGGCGGCAACGCTTTGCACCGCAGAGATCAGTACGGCCATCAGTGAGGGTGAGGCGGGCGCCTTTATGCACGGCCCAACCTTTATGGGTAATCCGCTCGCCTGCGCCATTGCCAACGCCAGCATTGACCTACTCTTATCTCAGGATTGGCGCAGTGAAATCAGACGCATCGAATCAGCCTTGCAGGTCGGCCTGTCGCCGGCACGAGATTTACCACAGGTTGCTGATGTACGCATATTGGGCGCTATCGGTGTTATCGAACTGCACAAGCCCGTTAATCTGCGAGAGGTACAGCCACAATTTGTGGCCAAGGGTGTATGGGTGAGACCCTTTGGCAAACTGGTGTACACCATGCCCGCCTACGTCATGAACAACGACGATTTAGCCACACTAACAGGCGCGATGGTGCGCACGGTTGCCGAGCTATGAAGCTTAAAAAAAGCTCTACGACATCATCTTTGGCACCGAAACCCGCTCGGGGCATTATTTCGACCCGCTTCTGACAATCGCCATCTTGTGCAGCGTCGGCGTTTTGTTTATCGACACCATCGCACCAGTACACATTCGCTTCGGCAGTAGCCTCGCCATACTCGAGTGGACATTTACCGTGCTATTTACCGTGCTATTTACCGTGGAGTTTATGGCTCGACTGTATTGTTCACCCAATCGCAGAGCGTATCTTTTCAGTTTCTAGGGACTCGTCGACTTACTGGCGATACTTCCAAGCTATCTAGCTCTGTTCTTGCCCGGCGCGTAGCAGTTGCTGATCATACGACTACTGCGAGTGCTGCGCATCTTCCGAGTACGCAAGTTGCTGCGCTATCTGGCTGATGCGAATCTGCTGATACGAACCCTTCGCGTCGCCCAACGTAAAATCATTATCTTCGGCTTCAGCGTCATCACTATCACGGTTATTTTTGGCTCGCTGATGTTTCTTATTGAGGGACCGGACTCAGGGTTTACCAGCCTACCGACAAGCATTTACTGGGCGATTGTCACGATAACCACCTTAGGCTATGGCGATATCACCCCCCAAAGCTCGCTGGGGCAATTCGTCGCTGTGCTGGCGATGTTTACCAGCTATGCGATTATTGCAATCCCAACCGGCATTTTCAGTGCCGAGCTCATTCAAGAATCCCAGCGCAGTCGCCGCAGTGCCCGCTGCAGCAACTGCGAGCGCGGCGGCCATGATGAAGATGCACTATATTGTAAGTACTGCAGTACACAATTACCGGATGCGCCATCGTCACCCAACCTGCTCTATTTCTCGCCCACGGCAACCCGATGAACGCCTTGCGCGCCAATCGTTACACCGATGACTGGCGGCGCTTTATCAAAGGCTGTCACCCGCCGCGCGCCATCGTCTGTATTTCCGCGCACTGGTGCACCCGTGGCCACTTTGTCAAGGCCAACGACTATCCCAAGACCCTCCACGATTTTTCCGGTTTTCCGCAAACCCTTCATGAGCTCAAATACCCATGCCCTGGGGCGCCTGAACTTGCCGCCAAAATCAGCCATCGCTCAGCTGGCAGCATAGATCTCAGTTTCGAGTGGGGGCTGGACCACGGCTGCTGGTCATTACTTGTGCACATGTACCCCGCTGCAGATATTCCCGTGGTTCAGCTGAGCATTGATACCCGTGATAGCCCTGAGGCTTTGTTCCAATTGGGCCAATCACTGCAGTGGCTGCGCGATGAGAGCGTGATGGTGATCGGCAGCGGCAATATTACCCACAATATTCAGCAGTGGCTTGAAAATCCTGAGGGCCCCTGCGGCTGGGCCAGAGACTTTGATCAGGCTGTTGCGGACGCTCTTAGCCGCAATGATAGCGATGCGCTGATTAACTACACCGAATTGCCAGGCGCTGAGCATTCCGTTCCTACCCCGGAACATTATCTGCCACTCCTCGCCATCGCAGGTCTGCGCAGATCCGATGACGCTCTTAAGATGACATAGTACCCCGCAGCCTCACTCGAAAACTGCAGTATGCGCTCAGTCGGCCTAATACCGGCCAGCCAGCATCCCAACGGTGGCTGGTGAGAAAAGGTAATGACGGCAAGAGCGCGTTTCCCACCTGAAGACTTTATGATAAAATTAGTACAAACTAAGAAATGCTCTCAGGGTAACTGAATAATGCACCTACTCCAGCTGGCCATCGCTGCCGCCGTTACAAACTTGCTTTTTGCAATGCCATTGTTTGCCGAGTCTAAAAAAGATGGCTACTTATTCACTCAAGGCTACTACGTAGAGCAAGACGATGACCGCGCCATATTTGACGGAGACGGCCAAGGTTTCCGCATGGGTATTGGTAGCAATATCAAAGACCACTGGTACTGGGAAACAAATTTAGCCTATGACGTACTAGAAACCGGCATAACCGGCTTTACCGACTATTACCAACTTCACTTAGGGCTCGACGCGGTATATCGTTTTCGAAAAGAAGATCAGGCCCGTCCCTTTCTGTTTTTGGGCATTGGCGCGGTGCGTGACGATGTCTTCCCTTCGTTCGCAGGAAAACCTGATAAAGATGCAACCAGCTTTTACAGCAATGTCGGCCTAGGGATTGTAACGCCGGAACTATTTGACGTTGGCTTAAAACTGCGCGTTGACGCGCGCGGTGTGTTCAGCGAATTCCACGATGGTTATTTGGACTGGCACCTAAGTATCGGTTTTGAGGTGCCTTTTGGCGGCCGCGAAGTCGTAACCAACACCGTATACAAAGAAATCGTCCGTGAAGTTGCGATCGCCCCGGTCGATAGCGATGGTGACGGTGTTTTTGATACTCAAGATCGCTGCGCAAACACTCTTAAAGGCGCGCGCGCTGACGCGACCGGCTGCGTCATCGAAAAACAAAACTTCGACTTACGCGGCGTAAAGTTTCGCAGTGGCTCTGAGCAACTCAGCGCTGATTCGGTTGAGGCGCTGATAGATGTGGCAGCCTTTATGGAAGCCCAGCCAGCCTTACAGGTTCAAATTGCGGGCCATACCGATGCTGTTGGCAGTGCCGTCTTGAACAAACAACTCTCGCAAAAACGAGCGAGTTCAGTCAAATCCTTCCTTATCCAATCCGGCATCAGCGCCAACCGCATGCGCTCCGTTGGTTATGGTGAGTCACAGCCTATTGCGGACAACGCAACAGCCGATGGCCGTGCTGCCAATCGTCGCGTCGAATTCCGAATTAACTAATACAACTGGAACTAGCTATGAAATATCTAGACATTACAAAGCGCGTCGCTACCTTAGTAATAGGTACTGTGATTTTGGTCGGCTGTAATGCCGCAGATAATACTAATAAAACCACGGCGGACCTGCCCGCTGCTGCAGCCCAAAATGACAGGGATAATGACACGATTGCGGATGCCAGCGATAACTGCCCCGACATTGCAAATGTCGGGCAAAGCGACACTGACGGCGACAATATCGGTGACGCTTGCGACAACGACCTCGATGGCGATGGCGTCCGAAACGGCTCCGACAATTGTCCGGAAAATTTCAACCCAGACCAGAAAAACACCGATCCTGACCAAGACGCTGCCGTTGACGGTGCGACCACCGGCGATGCCTGCGACCCCTTGATCGATCGTGATCAAGACGGAATCGCTGAACTTCAGCCGAACCTGCCGAACTGCGGCAAAAATGGATCAGCGCCACCCAATTGCAACGACAATTGTCCAACAATTGCCAATGCCAACCAATTAAACTCAGATGGCGACGATTCTGGCAACGTTTGTGAGGATGATACCGATCAAGACGGTATATTGGATGACGCCTTTGGCGCCAACACGACCTGTACCGGTGGCAATGCTCTCAACTGTAACGATAACTGTATCAATATGCCCAATGCTGACCAGAAAGATGGCAACTGGAACAGCATCGGTAACGCCTGTGACGATTTGGTGCACTGCGCAGATTTAGGCGGTGGCGACAGCATAGACCTGCTACCTATTTATCTGGGTCAATCTATCACGGTGAGCTCAACAATCACCTGCAGCACCCAGATCCCGAATACCTGTACGTCAGCAAATTCTGGCAATGTCATTGATTCTGATGCTACCAACTTCACGTCTATGACGGTCAGTGATATCGCAGGCCAGCAAAGTATCCATCTATCAATCCAAGGCTTTGGGACGGTAGGTGCTTCAACGCTACTCGATATCGACAACGACAACACCACGGAAGCTGGCCGGGCCGGATTTGTCATCGTAAACCCGACCACGCAGTTCAGTGTCGAACTCGCCAGCCAGATAACAGTAGCGACGTATTTCGACGGCGTACTCAAAGAGTCCACAAGCGGTGGCTCGCAGCTACAAGTCGACTTTTTTGAACAAGCCTCCGTCCCCCCAGAACCGGCTCCTAGAATCTTTCTTGCGATATCGCCCATTACGAAAGATTTTAATGAACTTAGGCTCACCTTAAACGCAACGGCTGCAAGCGCACAATTGTCACGCAATATCTTTGGTGCGTGCTACTCCAACGTCTATAAAGCGCCGCCGGTGCCCCCCGCTACTACAGAGAATGATATCGTGACGGCCTGCAGGACTATCGATGGCCCGGCAGAACTTTGTGATGGAATGGCGGCTTTCTTTAGTGAAGTTGAATCTCGTGCACCAGCGGATGCCGTTGCAGCCTGCAAAATGATCGCTCAGCCTCTATTCGACGGAGGCGCGACGCCGGCAGACCCCGCGCAATGTGACGGATTCGCCGCTATCCCCATACCAAAGTAAATGCAACTAGGCCACCCGTCGGGTGGCCTCTACTATGATTAAGAAACTAACAATCCACGTCGCTCGCCAAGGGCTGCATGGCTTTGCGATTCATATCGACGAGGTGATTGCCCAATCGGGCTTTACCGAAGGCCTGTGCACACTTTTGATCCAGCACACCTTCGCTAGCAGACTCATTCAAGAAAACTATGACCCAAGCGCTCGCCTAGACCTCGAAAACTGGTTAAATCGACTCTTGCCCGAAAACGTCCCCTCTACACCCACACCCTTGAAGGTTCTGACGACATGGCACATCAAGGCCGCCCTCACTGCTTCCCAGCCTGTCAATACCGATACGCTCGCACTGGGCCAATGACAGGGCATCTATTTGTGGGAACATCGCCATTTCCAGGGAATTCGGAAAGTACTTGTTCACATCGACAGCTAAGATGGCCTACTTCCGTGTGGAACTGTTCAGCTTAAATTCAGTCTCATGGCCCATAATTGCTACATCACTCACCAATCTGGCTGTGGTAAGCTTTTTCGTGCCCACTCGGGCCCAAAATAAAACTATAGGAAATTAACTATGCACCGACTGATTACCCTGCTCATTGCGAGCCTACTGCCCCTATCCGTTTGGGCGGTCAGCATTGGCGAAGCGCTGCCGGAACTACAGATCGCCAACAAAGGCGAGTTGATCCTGGAAGGCGAGGATGACGTCGGCTATCAGCCCTGGAACAGTGCATCTCTGGACACCAAAGGCGCAGTCCAAATTGTGCAATACATGGCTGCACGCCCTTCCGCGGAAAAGCAAATTCGCCCCTTCACCGACAAACTGGAAGAAATTGCCTACCCGGTCGAGCTTCATCACGTGACAACGGTGGTCAATCTGGATGACGTAACCTTCGGCATGTCCAGCTTCGCACTGTCAGAGCTCGAAAAGAACAAGCGTCGCTATTCCATGTCGACCCTGGTCGGCGATTGGGACGGTAAAGGCCTGAAAGAATGGGGCCTCAACCCCAAAGGCTCAGCACTCATGATTCTCGATAGCCACGGCACGGTCCTGTTTGTCAAAGATGGCAAATTGAATAAGAAGGAAATTGACGAGGCCTTGGCACTGATAGGCAAGGAAGTGGCCAAGCGCCAGTAAATGTGCTGCTGGCTCCTGCTACGTAAACCAGACACGCCTGCGGGAGTGTCTGGTTCATCCACTATCCGCTAGGTAGCCTTCACGCCTTGAGCGGCAGAGGTTTCCGCATAGCTTTTGAATTTCTTGAACATTCGACGGATAAACCAACCCATCACCGGGCTGAAAATCGGCAACACAAAGCGGCTTGCGCCCTTTGGCGCCATTGCCATACGCCAAGTCACCTTGCAGCTGCCATCGCCCAAATCCTCAACCTGATAATCTTCGGCAAACGACTCGATATTGTCCTTGGCAACGTGGGTAAAGCAAAAGGCCATGCGTTTACCAGGCTCCCAGGCAATAAACTCCTCCCAACCCACCATGCCGCCCGACATACTGACCGTACGAGTCGTGCCCAGCTTAAAAGGCTTAGGCGAGGTCCACTCCACCTTCTCAATGGGATCAGCCCACACAGTCCAGGCCTGCGCATCCTCGAAAACCTCGAAAATCTGCTCCGGCGTCGCCTTGACGATCTCGGTCGCTGGAAAACAATAGGGTGCATTATCGAAAAACTCCATGCCAACTGGAGTACAAGGAAAGCGTGTTTCCATGGGTATATCCCTTATTAGAAAAGTTTGATGTCGAAAATTTAATTCGGAAACAATCTACCACCCCCCAGTTTCACTTTACAAGCGTATAGTTATTTCCGACCATACGGTCCCTGATTAATCACCTAAAATGAATAGCCGAGAGCCACCGTGGAAGAATTTACCCGTAAAGTAGCCGTGATAACCGGCGCCGCCAGCGGTATCGGGCTGGAATTGGCCAGAGCGCTCGCCGAACAGGGCACAAAACTAGTACTGGCAGACATTGAAACCAGCGCACTCGAAGCCGCTGCACGCGAGATGGGGAAGCTTACTGAAACCGCGTATCAGGTCTGCGACGTCAGTCAGGCCGACAGCGTCGAAGCGCTGGCCGACTTCGCCGAATCAAGGTTTGGTGCCATTCACCTAGTGTGTAACAACGCCGGCGTGTTTACCGGTGGCCAACTGTGGGAAGCTACCCTCGATGACTACCAATGGCTCCTGAATGTAAACCTCTGGGGAGTTATCCATGGCATTCGCAGCTTTGTCCCGCGACTGGCCCAGCACGGTGAGCCCGCCTACATACTGAACACAGCGTCGATGGCCGCAGTGACCAGCATGCCCTATTCTGGAATATACAATATGAGCAAACACGCGGTACTGGCGCTCAGCGAATCGCTGTACCATGAGCTCAGCTTTACTCATCCTCAGATCGGTGTTAGCTGCCTGTGTCCGGAAATGTTTAACACCGGCATTGCCAATGCCGAACGCAACCGCCCAAGCTCACTGGCCACAGTCAACCCTAGCGATAGCCGCGCCGCTGCCGAGCAGGCTATACAAGATGGCGTCAAATCCGGCAAGCACCCGCGGGAAGTGGCACAACGGGCACTACAGGCCATACGCGACAAGCAGTTTTACATACTCTCCGAAGACGCTTGGCGAAAAACCGCGCATACGCGACTGGACGACATTCGACTGGGGCGGAACCCCACTTTTGACCCGCCGATTGAGCAAGACTAAATTGGAAAATTCACGGCCCCTGCACCCTATAAGGCACAGCACCTATGACAGATAAGAGCACCACGGAAATTTACGACTACATCATTGTTGGCGCAGGATCCGCAGGCTGTGCGCTAGCAAACCGCCTCAGCCGGGAAGCGAGCCGCCGTGTATTGCTACTGGAAGCCGGTGGCAAAGACAACAATCCCATGGTGCATATCCCGCTGGGATTTGCCTTTACCATGAAAGATCCCAAATCCAGCTGGTGCTACAAAACCGAGCCGGAGCCGAATATGAACGACCGTGAAATGGACTGGCCACGCGGCAAGCTGCTGGGCGGCTCCAGTTCCATCAACGGTATGGTTTACATCCGCGGCCAAAAACAGGACTACGACGAATGGGCTGCCCAGGGAAACCGAGGTTGGTCCTTTGACGAACTGCTGCCCTACTTCCGGCGTTCAGAGCACAACGTTCGTGGAACCGACCACTACCACGGCATCGGCGGCCACCTTTGGGTTGACGAAGCTGCTGACAAAATGGAGCTTGCCCAACTCTACATTCAGGCCGGAATTGAATCAGGTATTCCTTACAATGAAGACTTCAACGGCGAAAATCAGGAAGGCATTGGCTATTACCAACTGAACATTAAGGACGGTATGCGCCAGAGCACTGCCAAAACTTTTCTGGCCCAATGCAAAGACCGCCCCAATCTCGACATCCAAATCAATGCCCTCACTACCAAAATCGAATTTGAGGGCAAGAAAGCTGTCGCGATCAAGTATCGCCAGAACGGCAAAGAAAAACGGGCCCAATGCCGTGCCGAAATTATTCTCTGTGGCGGCACCATCAATTCTCCGCAGCTACTAGAATTATCCGGCGTCGGGCGCGCTGAATTTTTACAGCAGATGGGCATCAAGCTGGTTCACGATCTACCCGGTGTTGGCGAAAACCTACAGGATCACCTCACGGTGAATACCCAGTGTTCGCTTACCGGTGTGCCCACCTTTCACGACGAACTCAAACCTCTAGGCCTGATAAAAAACCTTGCGAAACTCGCATTCAAACGCAAAGGCCTATTGATTCACCCGGCATCGCAGGTCGGCGCCTTTTTCAAGACACGTGATGACCTTGAACGCCCGGATGCGCAAATACATTTCACCCCGGCCGCGGGTGAGCCCGATGAAAACGGCCGCATCAATCCACTACCTGGCACTACGGCAACGGTTTGCTATTTACAGCCGACCAGCCGCGGCTCAGTGCATATAAAAGCACGCAATCCGGAAACACACCCGGCCATTCGCGCCAATTACCTTGCCACTGACCATGATATTCAACGCACCATTGCCGCCGTGCAAAAAACTCGCGCAATATACGATGCCCCTACACTCAAGAAATATCACCGCGGCGAACTCCAACCCGGTCCGCAAGCTGATACCGACGAAAAAGTATTGGCACATATTCGCGCCATTGGCGAATCCGTTTATCACCCGGTCGGCACCTGCAAAATGGGCAAAGACGACATGGCGGTGGTTGACGATCGCTTGCGTGTGCACGGCATCGAAAACCTGCGCATAGCTGACGGTTCGATTATGCCCACAATCTTATCCGGCAACACCAATGCCACCTGCGTTTTGATCGGCGAACGTTGCGCCGATTTCATTCTGAATAACGAAGACTAGGAGTTAGTAATGAGCACTCAACCATCGATCGAAACCGTGATCACACCCTTGCAAAATATTATGGACCTACAGCGCTCTGCGTTCGTGCGAGAAGGCGAAGTTGCATTGGAAACGCGCATCGACCGCATCAATCGCTGTATAGCGATGTTGGTAGATCATCAAACCGAGATTTGCGATGCGATCAATGAAGACTTCGGTTGCCGATCGCGCCACGTCACACTCATGACCGACATCTTCACCTCGGTGGGCTCGCTCAAGTTTGTCAAAAAGAACCTCAAAAAGTGGATGAAGCCCGAAAAACGCAAAGCGCCGGTGCCCATGAATTTGTTTGGCGCTACCGCCAGAATCCATTATCAACCTAAAGGCGTTGTCGGCATCATGACGCCGTGGAATGTACCGGTAAATATGATTTTCAGCCCACTTGCCGACGCCATCGGTGCGGGCAACCGAGTCATGTTAAAGCCCTCAGAGTTCACGCCTAAAACCGCCGAAGTCATGCAAAAATTGTTTCGTGAGTATTTCGAAGACAGTGAAATTTGCATTGTTACCGGTGGCGCAGAAGTCGGCGCTGCTTTCAGCACGCTGGCCTTCGACCATCTTATATTCACCGGTGCCACCAGCATCGGCAAACTGGTGATGAAAGCGGCCGCCGAAAACCTGACGCCGGTTACGCTTGAACTGGGCGGAAAATCTCCGGTTATTGTTTCCGACAGCGGTAATCTGGAAGAGTATGCAGAGAAAATTATAGCAGGAAAGTCCATGAATTCCGGCCAGTTGTGTATCTCACCAGATTACTGTTTTGTCCCCGCAAGCCGGTTGGAAGCCTTTCTCACGACCTGCAAAAGCACCATTAAAACACTGTTCCCCACTATCGCCGATAACGCCGACTTTGTGTCGGTCGTTAACGAGCGGCATTTTGATCGAGTCAAAAACTATATCGACGAAGCCAAGGAATCTGGTGCGCGGGTCATTGAATTGAACCCCGCTAATGAAGATTGGAGCGACCGCAGCCGCCACAAAATTCCGCTGCATATCATCGTTGAACCCAGCGACGAATTGAAGTGCATGCAGGATGAAGTTTTTGGGCCTGTGCTGAATATCAAAACCTACCGCACGATTGATGAGTGCCTTGAGTTTATCGCCAAACGTCCGCGGCCATTAGCCATGTACTATTTTGGCAAAGACAAGATCGAACGCGAACACGTGTTGGCAAATTCTATTGCCGGTGGCGTAACGGTTAACGACATTGCCATGCACGTTGCCTGTGACGACATGCCCTTCGGTGGCGTCGGCAGCAGTGGAATAGGAAACTACCGAGGCTTTGAAGGCTTTCGCACCTTTAGCCATTCGAAATCAGTATTTACTCAGGGCTTTGTCAACCTGGCAAAACTCGCCGGCACCTTGCCACCCTACAGCGATAAAATCGACAAAATGATGGCACAGCAGATTAAGAAATAGCGCTCACTGAGTGTCGCGCTTTAACGAGTGCAGCACTCAGTCCTCAGCGGCTGCCCTCACAAGATAGCGCGCAGCCTAGTCCGTTCGTCCACTCAAGCGCTTTAGTTCGGCAATGATACCGGGCCACACTTCTGGCGCTGAATGGTAGGGTGCGTAAATGCTTAGTCTGTCCGCATCAGCACCGTACTTTTCGAAGAGTTGTCCGGCAATGGTGTCGGGCTCACCCACAACAGCAAAAGCGCGAAGAAAATCATCATCGATAAGCTCCGCCATTTCCTGCCAGCGGCCTTCTTTAGACATATTGTTGAGCGCAGGATGCAGCCCCTCTAGGCCCACAGCCGCCATCGGCGGTGTATACGCCGGTGTGGAGCCATAAAAGGCCAGCAAGCCCTTAACCGCGGCTTTGGCCGCCTCAAATTCCTGCTCATTACTGCCCGTTACGCAAATCGCTGCAACCTGCAGGAGAAAGTCACTGCGTGAGCGCCCGCTTTTTTGCAATCCCCGTTCGACTGCAGGCAGTTGCTGCTCTCGGACAAAAGGTAAGGTATTGAAGGGGTGTACGATCAAGCCATCGGCAACTTCTCCAGCGACCTCGGTCATTCTGGGGCCCAGTGCGCCTAATAGAATCGGCGGCACACCGTGCTCCAATGGGCCGGGGTTGAACATCGGGGTCATCAACGTATGTCGGTAAAAACGGCCGTCAAAATTCAGTCTCGTTCCGTTCTGAAAGCAGTCGAAAAAAGCTTTCACGGCCTGAATATACTCGCGCATACGCGGCGCTGGCGGGTCGAAATCCAGACCAAAGCGCTTCTCGATATGCGTCTTAATCTGGGGCCCGATCCCGAGCATGAATTTGCCCTTGGAGTAGCGCTGTAAATCGAAGGCTTGATAGGCAATATGCGAAGGGTTACGAGGAAAGGCAACGGCAATACCGGTCGCTATATCTAGCTCCGGTCGCGCCTGAGATGCCAACACCAGCGGGAAAAAGGGGTCGCGGCTGCCTTCCAAAGTATAAATGCCGTCGTAGCCAGCATCGGCAATACGTTGTGCCTCTTCACTTGCTGTGTCCATATCCGCGTAAAACGGGCCATCTATTTTCATGCACACGACTCTCTCGATAAAAAACCACTCGATAATTTCACTATCCATTCGTATTGTCAAATTACACTTAAGACAGTAGAGTGACACTCCCCATTCAACGAGACGGGACATTGACAGAATCCAACAACCTGCGCACGCAACGCCGGGAACGCACGCGCAAGAAAATTCTGCTATCAGCGGTTCGTATTTTTGCCGAACTTGGATTCGACGCCGCGTCAATGGGCACCATCGCCAGCCGCGCTGGAATGAAAAAGGCATTGGTTCAATACCACTTCGAAACCAAGCTAAACCTGTGGCAGGAATCCGTTAATTTACTCTGGGATGAAATGCACAACCTCGCTGACGGATTGCCTAAGCTGGAAAACTGCCCCTCTATCGAACTAGAGCACAATCAGATTCGCGAGGCCTTTCGAGCCATTATTCGTTTTGCCAAAAAACATCCCGACTGGGTTGGCATCATGTTCCGTGAGGCCGCGACACCAGGCCCAAGACTAGACTGGCTGGTGGAGACCCACCTGAAAAAAGATATCAGCGACGGCATCAAATTTGTCACCCTTGCTCAATCCCACGACTTACTGCCGGCCGGCTCAGCCCTGCACATATTACATATCATCTCCGGAGCATTGACCTACATCCTGCTGGTTGCACCCCTGACTAAGCGGGCCACCGGGGTCGATTTAACGGTTGACGACTCGCTCGACACCACCGTCGATATGTTGCTGACGATGCTGAACCCAGCGCGCTGAACACCGCACTTCTGCCCCTTAGCGTTCTAGAAGAACACCACTCAAAAAACTACTTCTCCAGGAATTGAAAGACCAGCGTATTGAAAGCGGCGGGCTTCTCCGCATGCAGCCAATGGCCAGTGTCAGTGATAACGTTCAGCTGATGCGCAGGAAACAATCGCTGCATCGCGGTCCCGTGCGATGTTTGGATATAGGCTGAATTTTCGCCCTTAATAAATAGCGTCGGCCCCTGAAATGATACGCCATCGGGTGCTTGGCACAGATCCTCATAGCAATGATTTATCGCATCAAGGTTGAGCTTCCAGCGCCAACCACCGTTATCGTTGCGCGCCAAATTCTTTAATAGAAACTGACGTACGCCCAATTCCTCTTCAGCCTGCGCCAGCAGCGCGTCGGCTTCCGATCGACTTTTGAGGGCGCGCAAGTCGACACTGCACATAGCGGCAAGAGTCGCGTTGTGATGCGGCTTGTACGCTACCGGTGCGATATCGGCAACAACAAGGTGGCTTACGCAATCGGGCCAACGCAGGGCAAACTGCATTGCGACCTTGCCTCCCAGAGAATGCCCTAAAAACGCGGCACGACTGACGTTGAGATGGGACAGCAGGCGGTGGATGTCCGCAGCCATTTCCATAAGACTCATGCTATCTAGGTGAAAAGATGCGCCGTGGTTGCGTAAATCAACCCGAAATACCCGATAGTGCGGCGCCAGCGCGTTCGCTAACTGAGTCAGGTTGCTGGCCGACCCAAATAAACCGTGCAGTAAGATCACCGAACGCTCGCCCTGCCCGGATTCAAGATAATTCAATTGCATAAAATTCCTGTTTACTTCTCTTAGACTGGGGTGATTGGTAGAATTACCCCACAAATAATGTCTGGAGTCTTTCGTGCGTCTATTTTGGCTGGTACTCAGCGCCTTGTTAATCGCCTGTTCAACGGTATCCTACAATGCTACCGTTTTTAACTATCACCACGAGCAAGACGCAATTGCTCAGCAGAACCCCAAAACGCTGCTGTTGGCCAGCGTCAATGTCAGCGGTGAGCCAACGCTGTCCATGTTACGAAATGTCACTGCGAAAATCGATGTAGAGGTGGTGGATCGTCTAAAAGGTGCCGGTTACAAAATGGCCCCGGCACATTTGTTCGATAATGCCTGGGATCAAGCGATATACACCTACGGCGACTTTTACGATCCAACTTCTGGCAAGGTTGACCGTCGCAACTGGCAGGCTGTGATGGCCCGCACACTGACCAGCCTGAAGCAAAGCGGGCTGGTCGATGCCGTAATCTTTACAGATTTAATTGCGCACGACGCCCAGCACAGCCCCGGCATGAATCATTACGCCCGCTGGTATGGCGTTACCCGCAAACCCGCCACCCAAGGCGCCGGCTCAGGCGTACCTTTAGACTTTAACTGGTCGAAGACAATCAAAGCCGCCAGTCTTATCGTGACCATTTACGATCTTGATGGCAGGCCCTTGTTCGCGAGCCGTGGCGGTATTGATACCCTGTCGGCAATCGATATGCGTAAACCCCACCTTGGTTTTGTCCGCCGCGACAAAATGCTGAAAAACGCGGGCTTCATCGAAGAAGGTGTGCAACTTGCACTGCACCCTTTTATTCCGATGTCGCGCTACCCGGCTGTGAAGTCTGGCGACGATAAGTCAGAAGAAGTAGAAGCTGCTCAGTAACATAGCGTAGCCTCGGTCAAGACACCAAAACACAGCCATACCACCCATCAGGTAAACAGCGGCGCCGCGTGCTAGCGGCGCCGCTGACGCGGACAGTCTGCGCATCAGACTCGTCATTGCCACCAGCGCAATGACGAACACTACCTGCCCCACTTCAATACCGACATTAAACGAGACCAAACCTGCCACGATATCGTTTTGCGGCAGACCCAACTCAGTTAGCACGCTGGCAAAACCCAAACCATGAATCAAACCAAAAGCGGCTATGACTGGCCAGCGCATCCGTAGCGCACGGTCCGCAAGCGATTTGTAACTCAGCTCCAAAGCCAAATATAAAATGGTTGCTGCGATGGCCAGCTCCACCCACAGCGATATTGGGGGAATGATGCCCAGACTGACGCAAACAAGGGTAATACTGTGCCCGAGCGTAAATGCCGTTACCGTCATCAACAGTTGGCGCCAACCGCTAGCCAGTAACAACAAGCCTGTTACAAATAGCAGATGGTCGAATCCGTTCAGAATATGCTCCACGCCTAGCGCGAAGTACTGACCGACAACGCGCCAAGTGCCCGGCACAGCAGGCACTGTGAACAGCTGGCCATCACGCCGAATTAACTCGCTGTATTGGCGATCGTCCGCCAGTGTAAGCGTCAGCAGTGCGGCCGTACGGCTCGCCGTCAAGCCGCGAACCTGTAGTGTTTGTCCGGTCAAACCCTGCGGGCACTGCATCGTCCACCGCCACTCAATCGAGGTCCCCGCAGCTCCGCTTTCAGGCGCATCCAAGGTACAGTTTTGGGGGAAAATTGGCTCTGGGCTCACCTGTCCGCTAAGCGCCGGGGTGCGCCACAGTACGCTGTACAGGCCCGCGCTTTTCTCAGAAATTTCTAATAACGAGGGCGCCAATTTGTGAGCAAAACCGAGCGATGTCAGGCTGAGCAGTAACAGCAGCATCAGTTGTTGTTTGAGTAACTGTTTCATGGTGCAGGCACCTCCCCGCTGGGCTGGTCGAGCGCAGCGATGACGTAACGCTCACGCAGCTCGTCGATGTACAGGCGCAACGATTGACGCTCCTGCCCATCCCGCCACAGCTGAACCAGCTTAGGCTTCACTGCGGCAAAATTGCGCAGGTGTTCCGGATAAATTTCGCTGACCCGCAGCAGATGTTGCCCATATGCGGACGGTAGTGGCCCAAACCAATGATCGCTAGCAATATTTTCGGCGCCCAGCGCGTCACTGAACTGCGCACCAAACATGAAGGTCATATCCTGCAATGATTTATTACTGACGTCCTGGCCATGCAGAAAAGGGTCCCCCATCGCCGTCGCAGTGATTGAATCGGCGGCGCCAACAATAGCGAGATCACCCAGCGCGCGCTGCTGTGGATTCTCGGGACGGTCTGCACTGTAAAAGATATGCCTGAAACTGTAGCGTGCCGGCACCAGCCAACGCTCGCGATCGGTTTCGTAGAGAGTCTGCAATTGTGCCTCGACCGGTGCCGACACATATTTAAGTCGCCCAATGCGTTCAATGCGCTGCACCATGCGCCGCTTTATTACTTCGTCGGAGAGGTGCACGCCTAGGCTCATGGCGGTACGGATTTTGTCCTCGTCACTACCCTCCATACCTAGAAATTCCGCGTCTCTCAACAAGCGTTGCAGCACCACGGTGTCGTCTCGATGGTAATTGCGGCGCAAGGCTTCAGCAAACAACATTCTGCTCTCAAGCTCCTGTTTCTGCATGGCCAACATTTGCTGCGAACTCGGCACTCTCCCCGTCTGCCGCATCCAGTCGTCGCGCAAACCTTTTACGGTTTCCTCATCCAATGCTTCGACACTCTGGCGCTGTCGATCCGCCAAGTGCTGGCTACCGGCAAACAGTAACATTCCAATAACAATAAAGTGTAGTAGAGGCTGTTTCAGAAAACGCATTATTCAGAACCCTTTAGGTCGGGCTCTATTGCAGCAGCTTTAGGGGAATACCAAATAGGCGAGGTCCAAGCCCGCTCCTGCACAACAGGCTTGTGTTCGTCGCTGCAACAGCGTTCCAGACCTTCGACAATCGTGCCGGGATTGCTACAATTTACCTTATTCGCGACGCACACTTGCTGGCTCCAGCGGCAGCTCGGATTTTCTACAATCCGTGCATAATAATAGGCCTGCTCGTCGGTCTTAAACTCCGGATCACGCCAGACACGGCACAAGCGCTTATAGCCATCACCACTGCGCTTGCAGTTCAGCAGATTCACGCTAGCGCCATTCTCTGCATTTCCCCCAACGTTGTACACACGCTGATGTTTGGCGCCCGCATTGTCGACCCAGCCCTTAATAATTTGCATACGCTGCAAAGGCGTTCCGGGTTCTTCGACGGTGCCTGGGTCCATCAGTGCCGAGAGCAGAAATCTGGGATCACCATCAGCCACTGGCGGTACTGGTAATTGCCCTCCCATCGGCACGCCGTCGCGGTAGGCTTGCTCGACAAAATCGGGCTCTTCGCAGAGCTTGCGGTCAAGATTCCAGCCACCAAAAAAGCGCACCGACATACGCGGACCGCTGGTGCCGTAGGTTTCCTTGTTCTTCAATCCGGAAAAAATGGCATCGCGACTATTCTCTTCAGCCCAGACAACCGCTAATCCGCCAGGATTAAATTCGAGGTCGTCGGGAAATCCCAGTTTGGCATCGATACTGGCAGGCTCACCCGCACCACCATGTCCGGGAAAATCGATTTCAGACACCGCGCCCGGCGCGCCCAAATGGGTGTCCGTGCTGGCAATAAAGCCGAGCTGATAAGGGTTTAGCCCACGCTCGCGCTCTAGCAACAAGCCCTCATTTAATACGTCCCGCAAAAAGCCATCGCCTTTTTGTGGTGCCGAGCGCGTCAAGCTCATAAATTTGCCGGAAAATTTATCGTAGGGAAGCTGTTCAAAAGCGCAGAGCTCGTCTTCCATTTGCCCGGGGCCATAAAAACACTCGGAGCTACCTTTGTGCTGCATGACCTCAACTAGGCGCTCCAATCGGCTACGTCTAGCAAGATCGGCGTCAGTGAATGCAACCCCGTCCGCATCTTTCAAGCTGAACATATAGCCATCGCTCAAGTTCGAATTGTGCGGAATAATTAAAGCATCACAGCCGGTGCCGGCATCGAGACAAGTTTGTTCCAGCGAATTCCACAAACCCCGCGCGGAGGGATCGTCCACAAAGCTGTAAGGCAAAGCTGGCACTTTTTCGTTACGAAAAACAACGTTCCGGTGAAGATTGGCCAGGTTCTCCGAGGCCCCAGTCCATTCATAGCCGATGAGTGCGGTGAAGTCACAATTTTCACTGCGATCGTATGTCTGTTCAGCGGCACTGCGCATCTCGCGCCAAGGTCCTGCTCCTGCGGATCGACACAACTCGCCATTATCCCCACAGAAGCCCAATCGGCCGGTGCCGCTGGAGGCTTTCGAATTAAACACAAAAAATGCGGCTCTCGGCCAGCGCCGGTAGAGCCGACACTGCCAAGAACCGTAAGCTTCCATACCCGGTGAATGGCATATGGAGACTTCCCCAAAGAGTTCAGCGTGGTCGGTCACCACGGCGAAATCCAGTGGTCGGTTTAGCTTCAAGCTGCGAGTAGGCTCACCCGACTCTGTCCAAGGCTGCAAGCCAATTCGCTTGCCCCGAGCGAATTCGTAGGCCTGCAGTGGCGTTGTGCGTGTATCCTGAGTGCTCGCATCTAGTGAGTATTTGGTGTGCACATGAGTATCACCAAACAGGGGCATTTTAAGGTGATTAAAATGCCGGCAAGGCTCCCGCTGTTCTGTGCGTTCAAATGGCAGCGTTGCCGGCGCGGCTTCGATCGCCACCGAAAATGCCATCAAATGTAAGAAAAAACACCAAAAACCATGCTTATTAACCGCAATCTTCACAACATTCTCCACCAGCAGTCTTATCGTTAATTATCAGCGAAATCTTTCCCTGCGGGCATCGCCCAAATGGCTCACAAGACTTTGCCCCGAATATGCACCAAATTCAGCTTTCGTTCAGTTTGCTTATGCAAAACTAGCTCGCATGATACGAATTTAGCGGAGACTAGTATGAAAAAACTTCTGAGCATTAGTTTACTACTGACAGGCGGGCTAGCCGCCAACCCAGTATTGGCTGACCACCAACATCATAGTCACAGCCACACCGAATATGTCTGTCATGAAACTGGAAGTCACTATCATGACAGCCAACACTACAATAGCGGCCATGATTATTATGACCACAGCCAGCGATCGAGTCAGGTGACCTACACCTACTACAGTCGTCACCCGGCTTATAGCTACAGCAATCATCGCTACGAGCGGCCGCAGCGCCATTACCGTAGCCGCCATAATGACCGAAGTACTTCGCGAATACGCGTCAGCAGCCCGAGCGGCAGTCTAAACCTCCGGTTTTAAGCTGCCATCTACCCAGGCCCTGCACTTGCAGGGCCTTTCGCTCTCGCAAGCAAGCTTCGCAAGTAAATAAAAGCCGGCTCAGGCCAGCGCCGCGCGCACTCGATCAATATAGGCCAATAAATGGCCGCAGCTCTCCGGCATTTGTTCTTTTACCCAGCCGGCAAATTCGCAGGTTGCTACCACATCGATATCGGCTTGAGACAGTGAGTCACCGACGATAAATTCCCGGTCTTGTAAATGGCCGTCTATCGCACTGAAAAAGGTCTGCAAGCGCTGTTGCCCGCGAGTAACCAGCTCAGGAATCTGCTCGCAAGGTGCCGGGCCGGGCAGCGCCCTACCCTTAAACGCCTCACCCTGATTGCGTAGCATTTCTGCTATAGACATCAATCCATTCAAAAAAATACGGTGCATCCAGCCAACTATCTGGGCGCGTTCCAAGTCATTGCGCCCCATCAGCGGTTTGTCCGGGTACTGCGTGTCCAGATACAGGCAAATAGCAACAACGTCGATCAACACTGTGCCGTCATCCAACTGCAGCGCCGGTACCGAGCAGTCAGGATTGACGGCTTTGTAGCTATCGTTAAACTGCTCCTGCTTCATCAAGTCGATCTGCTCGGTGTC
>JBLHMO010000056.1:0-19669 GCA_047622145.1 Paracoccaceae bacterium
CTGCGTGCAGGCCTGTAAGCGGGTCTGCTATTGCGTCGCCGCAAAATCCGTACTCACCATAGTGGTCAAGCAAGCTTCGGCTCAAGCCCGCGGCAACGCCAGCATCGTCGCCGTAGGCAATGCGCAACTCGTTGGCGGCGTCGCGGCCATAGCCGGTGATGCTGAGCCACACCTTGCCGGGTTTGTCGGCCACTAGGGCCTCGGCTGAAATGCCCATTTGCCGCAGTGCTCGCGGCCGCGAACTTTCAATCACAATGTCGGCCTGTTGCAGCAATGTGAGTAGTTGCGCTGTTCCCGCGTCGGAGCGCAGATCAAGTGCGAGGCTTTCCTTGTTGCCGTTCATAAGATCGAAAAATGCCCGCGGGCCATGGCGTGCGCCGTCGGGGCGATGAAGGCTCTCGACCTTAATCACTCTCGCGCCAGCAAAACCCAGCAAATTCGCGCAGAGAGGCCCGGCCCACAATGCGGAAAGATCCACCACCAGTGGCAGCTGCAAAGATGGTGTCGTCGGCACACCCGCTTGAAGGAGCCGGCACCAATCGCGATTCGCCGGCGGAGCGTTGGCGTCGGCAAGTGCCAGCCCCAGCAGTTGCGCCAATTCAATCAACTCAGCGGTTTTTTGCTCGTAAAGATTTCGCGCCAGCGCATCCCAATCGTCTCTTGCTATGGTCTCTTGCGGGGTGTTATTGGAAAGCAGAGCAGGCAATTGCTCCCAGTCGTCACCGCGGGTCAAATTAAGGGCAATGCAGCCATCAGCAGTGGTCAGCAGGCGGCAGCTGCCACCGGCCGACTGAGCGCCACTGCGGCTATAACCGGCTATCGCCGCACGCTCTGCCAACAATGTCGCGGGGTTAAATTTCGATGGGAAATACGAATCGAGTGACGGCCTCACTGCTGGATTTGCTGCTGGAGTGAGCGCCCGCAATGCAGTAAATGCACCCTGTGCGGCAAGTGCAAGCGGCGCCGCGATAAGTCGCGGCGGGCCCTTGGTGTTGCCCGTCAGGCTCATAGCGCCAGATTGCGCCCAAGCCAGTTGATGGGCCTCGCTACCGGCGCTAGCCGCAGGCGATAGTGCAAACCCCAGTGAATTTAAAATCCGGACGGCGTGTGGCTCGGCTTTTTCGTTCGCTATGGCAAGATCGCCGGCACGGGAAAAATCGAGTACAGGCGTTTTGGGTTGAAGGAGGGTATCCGGCATCACGTCAGTGTATAGACAGCCTAGTAGGCAAACAATCTTAAGGCGCTAGCCCGAAAGACCGTAGCGTATAAGCAAAGCGTTGCGGGCTTTTGTGCTGGCAAAAGAGCCCGCTCGGAAAAGCTTAATCAAACGCCCCGGGCATTTTCATATTCAGCGCATTCAAACCGCCATTAACACCGACAATGTCGCCCGTTAAATAACTCGCCGCCGGCGACGCTAAATACAGCGCACAAGCTGCAATATCCTCTACCTCGCCGAGCCGCGCCATTGGCGTCAACTCCACCATCGCCGCTTCAATTTCGTCATTGAGAAAGTTTTTCAGCGCTTCGGTTTTGGTTGAGCCAACTGCAATCGCATTGACCCGCACCTTGGGTGCAAATTCCTGCGCCATTTCACGCGTTAAAAACGACAGCGCCGACTTGGCCGTGCCGTAAGCGGTGAAAAACGACGACGGTTCTTGGCCGGCTACCGACGAGATATTCACAATGGCACCACCGCCCGCGGTCTCAACCATTTTTGGAATGATCAGCTTCGATAGTGCAAAAGCCGTGGTGACATTGAACTGAAAGGCTGCGTTAAAGTCTTCCACGCTGGTTTTGAGCATCGGCTTGGGCGGGAAGCCGCCGGCGTTATTCACCAGAATATCAATGCGTCCAAAAGCCTCCATAGTCTTGGCGACCAGATTTTCCAGCTGATCCGGCTGCATAACATCGGTCACTACCGTTACCGCCTTGCGGCCAAAGCTCTCAACGACCTTAGCGGTTTCCTGTAATTGCGCCTCGGTGCGCGCCGCCAGCACAATATCCGCACCCGCTTCGGCGTAGGCTTTGGCGATGGCGGCGCCAATACCACGACCGGCGCCAGTGATTACTGCTACCTTATTGTCCAAGCGAAACTGGTCAAGAATTCCCATACTGTCCTCGTTATTGTGGCGGGAGCCGGAATGGGCCCCCAGAGTAAAAAATTAGGCTTGCTATTCAACACCTTACTGTACCCAATTAGGTCATCCGATTGGGTGATACTGGCCTAGTGCCGGCTGTGACAATATTTCGCACCACACTAGCCCCCAACGACACAACAGACACAATAATCGCCCATAGCGATAGGAGAATACGATGAGTCAGGTATCACAGGTGCCAAGACAGCCGCACCTCATTGAAGCCGCCGAGATTCCCGAGCGCTATGGTCGCGGCTGGTACTGCCTCGGCCTGGCCGACGAATACACCGACAAGCCGGTCAAGCTGAACTACTTCGGCACGCGCCTTGTGGCCTACCGTGGCGAAGACAATCAGGTTCACATTCTAGACGGCTTTTGCCCGCACATGGGTGCAGACCTCAGCGAAGGCTGTGTCGAAGCGAACTCCATCCGCTGCCCATTCCACAGCTGGCGCTGGGGCGCAGACGGCGTTTGCGACGATATTCCCTACGCCAAGCGCATTCCGGTCAAGGCGGTGATTCGCTCCTACCCAACCTGTGAGCAAAATCATCTCTTATTTGTGTGGTTCGACCCAGAAGGCAACGGCCCTATCGAAGAGCAGGCCATTCCTAAAATTGACGACGTGTTCAGCGGCGACTGGACCATGTGGCAAATGGACCTGATGACCATTGAAACCAACTCTCGCGAGCTGGTAGACAATATGGCCGACGTCGCCCATTTTGGCCCTATTCACGGTGCGCCGGTGAAAGAGTTCAAAAACATCATTCACAAGCACACCTACCAGCAAGTGCTGACCGGTGGCAGTGAGCTGTTGGCTGAAGAGGGTGAGCTGACGTCTACCGCCACTTACCACGGCCCCGGCTATATGAATACCTACATGACCGGCCAGATCGACGGCCAGACCGTAGAATCGCGCCTGCTGGTTACCCACGTGCCCATCGACACCGAAAGCTTTGATCTGCGGTTTGGCGTCTCCGTGCGCAAAATGCCCGGTATGTCAGACGAGGCCAGCAACGAGATGGCCAAGGCCTACACTGAGCAAAACCGCACGGCCTTCTTTCAGGACGTACATATCTGGCACACCAAAACCCGCGTGGACAACCCCGTGCTGTGTGACGGCGACGGCCCCATCCACAAGCTGCGCCAGTGGTACAGTCAGTTTTACGTCGACCTGGCCGATGTGCCCGACACCTACAACGACAAAAAAGAATACGTTGTAGACTACGCGATGCGTAATGTTTGAGCCTGAGCGTTAACCGAACAAGCTCGGTGAGAGTGGGGGGAATCATTGCCTACTGTACCGGGCTTTTTATTTTTGTTATTAAGGTAGGCCCGCTCGCCGGAATAACTAACACATAAAAGGAAATCACCATGGATGTACGTAGCCTTGGCTATGTCGTAATCGAATCAACAGACCCCGCCAAATGGCTGGATTACGGCACCAATATACTGGGTCTGATGGTCGCCCCTGGCATGGCCGACGACGGCAATATCTACCTGAAAATGGATGAGCGCCCCTTCCGCTTTGCCATCACCAAAAGCTCACAAGACAAACTCAGCGTCTGCGGCTGGGAATTGGCCGACCAAGAAACCTTTGAAGCCACCAAAGAAACGCTAGATAGCGCTGGCATCAAGTACACCGAAGGTAGCAAAGAACAGGCAGCGGCGCGTCAGGTTCGCGGCCTTATCAGCCTGCAAGACCCTTCGGGTAACGGCCTTGAGCTGTACTGGGGCGCATCGCTGGATTACGCCAAGTTTATCTCCCCCAAAGGCATTGCCGCCTTTGAAACCGGCTTTAACGGCGACATGGGTTTTGGTCACGCCGTTCTGCCTGCCCCCAAACTTCAAGAAACCCACGACTTCTACCAAGACCTGCTGGGCTTTGGCGATTCCGACTATATGCACTTTAACTTCAACCCAGACCCCAGCGACCCCGGTATGGGCCTGCACTTTATGCACGTTAACAACCCGCGCCATCACAGCTTGGCGCTGTATCAGGACGCAAGCCCAAACGCCTGTATTCACCTGATGGTAGAAGTGCGGGACGACATAGACGAAGTGGGCTACTGTATGGATCGCGTCAACGAAGCGGGCATTCCCATTGTTTCCACACTGGGCCGCCATACTAACGACGGCATGCTGTCGTTCTATATGGCCACACCCACAGGCTTTGCCTTGGAATTTGGCACCGACGGCCTGCAAATGGATTGGGAAGGCTACACACCCACAGTAAGCACGCTGCCGAGCTTGTGGGGCCATAAATTCCAAATGCCTGAATAAGCCAGGCGTTGCCGCCGTGATCCACTTGCGGATGTCAGCGGTTATAGAGTCAGCAGGTAACAGAGGACAAATAAATGTCAGACAAAACAGAACTTCAGCAAAAAGTCAGAGCCAGTGCGCGGGCACTGGTTCCGGTGCTGCGCGAACGCGCTGACGCTTGCGAACAGGCGCGTCAGATACCGGCTGAAACCATCAAAGATTTTGCCGATGCCGGTTTTTTCCGCATACTCCAGCCCAAAAAATGGGGCGGTTATGAGTTAGACCCACACGATTTTTACGACGTGCAAATGATCGTCGCCGAAGGTTGTATGTCCAGCGCTTGGTGCTTGGGCGTTATCGCCATTCACAACTGGCAGCTGGCCTTGTTTGACGACCGCGCCGCCCAAGACGTATGGGGCCAAGACGACAGCGTAATTATCTCATCGTCGTATATGCCCGTGGGTAAAGTCGTCCATGTCGATGGCGGCCTTACACTCAGCGGCCAATGGGGCTTTTCGTCAGGTAGCGATCACTGCGATTGGGCCTTTCTCGGTGCCATAGTGCCGCCCAAAGACGGCGCCGCCGGTGGCCCGCCCGATATGCGGACCTTCCTGATTCCGCGCTCAGATTATGAACTCGTCGACGACTGGCATGTAATGGGCCTTAAAGGCACCGGCTCTAAAACCATCGTGGTGAAAGACGCTTTCGTACCGGAATACCGCACCCATAAAGCCATGGACGGTTTTACCTGCAACAGCCCCGGCAACGCCGTAAACACCGCGCCGCTGTTTAAAATCCCCTTCGGCCAAATGTTTGTGCGTGCAGTTTCATCAGCCGCCATTGGTTCACTGCAAGGTGCTTGCGATAATTTCATTGAGAAAACCGCAAAACAAGTGGGTAAAAACGACGGTAAATCTGCCGGTGAAGACCCTCACGCCCAGTACGCACTAACTAAAGCCAGCACCATTGTGGATGAACTTAAACTGGTACTGTTTCGCAACTTTGACCGCCTGATGGAAGCCGCCGGCGGTGGCCCCGAACTGACCATGGAAGAGCGCATTAAATTCCGCTGGGAATCGGCGGCCGTACCCCAGCGTTGCATAGAAGGTGTAGACCCGCTCTTTGCCTGTGCCGGTGGCTCAGGTATTTATCAGGGCAATAAACTGATGCGTGCCTTTGTCGACATCCACGCTTCGCGCGCGCACACCGCCAACAACCCGCAGAAGTATGGTGGCAATTGGGGTGCGGTGCAGCTGGGGCATCCGAATACGGATTTCTTTTTGTAGCTTACAACTCCCTTCCTTTTAACCTCTCCTGCTTTCTGTGGGGGAGGTTCTAACATCCTCCTTAACGATCTTTACTTACTGTTGAAATAGCATCTAGAGGTAACTGACCTTCGTTGATATTTTTTTCTGTGCTTAAAATCCTGCCGTGATCCTTGAGGCGGGGTAACATAACAACCTCGTCAATTGCTAGGGCGTTCGGTGGCTTTCATTTTAGTGCCTCCCGTTTGGGCCGCACCCACAAAGCGAACAGCCCAAATTCAGGTATAATCGGCACTTTGAATTTTACGGGGCTGCCAGGCCGCCCCATTCCTGGATTGCTCCATGCTACGCATTACCGAACTCAAACTTCCCGTTGACCATCCCGACGAGGCACTGCGTCCCGCTATCGTGCAGCGCCTTAGTATTGCTGATGCCGATCTGCTCGATTTCACGTTGTTTAAACGCAGCTACGACGCACGCAAGAGAAGCGATCTCTACTTCATCTATATTGTTGACCTCGAAGTGCGCGATGAGCCTAGTGTGCTCAGTAAGTTCAGTGATGATCGGCACATTGCCGTAGCGCCGGATACGCGCTACACACCCGTTGGTAAGGCGCCCGCCAACTTGATGGAGCGGCCTATTGTGGTGGGTTTTGGCCCCTGCGGTATATTTGCAGCGCTACTACTTTCCCAGATGGGCTTTAAGCCCATTGTGCTCGAGCGTGGTACCGAGGTTCGCCAGCGTACTAAAGACACCTGGGGCCTGTGGCGCAAGGGCGTATTGAAGCCCGAATCGAATGTGCAGTTTGGTGAGGGTGGGGCGGGTACCTTCTCCGACGGCAAACTCTACAGCCAGATCAAAGACCCCAAGCATCTGGGTCGCAAGGTCATTCACGAATTTGTGAAAGCCGGTGCGCCTGAAGAAATACTGTTCGTCAACAAGCCCCATATCGGTACCTTCAGGCTCACCGGCGTGGTGGAGAATATCCGCCAGCAGATTGAAGCACTCGGCGGCGAAGTGAGATTTGAACAGCGTGTTGCCGACGTTTTGATTGAAGATGGGCAACTACACGGCGTGGTATTAGCTAGTGGTGAGCAGCTGCTAAGCCGCCATGTGATTATGGCGCTGGGGCACAGCGCGCGCGATACCTTCCGCATGCTGCACAGCCGCGATGTGTTTATGGAGGCCAAACCGTTCTCCGTGGGCTTTCGTATTGAACACCCGCAGTCACTGATTGATAGGGCGCGCTTAGGCACGTTTGCCGGCCACCCCAAAATAGGCGCCGCAGACTATAAGCTGGTGCACCATGCCAAAAATGGCCGCTCGGTGTACAGTTTTTGCATGTGCCCGGGCGGCACGGTGGTGGCAGCAACCTCTGAGCTGGAGCGTGTGGTCACTAACGGTATGAGTCAGTATTCGCGAAAAGAGCGCAATGCCAATGCGGGTATCGTTGTTGGTATTACGCCCGAGGTGGATTACCCCGGCGGTCCCTTGGCGGGGGTCGAATTGCAGGAGCGGCTGGAATCGCTTGCCTACACTCTGGGTGGCAGCAATTACAACGCACCCGCGCAGTTGGTGGGCGACTTTATTGCCGGTAAGCCATCAAGTAGTTTGGGCGACGTTGAGCCCTCCTATAAACCGGGTGTAAAGTTGGTTGATATGGCAGACGCATTACCGGCCTTCGCCATTGAGGCGATACGCGAAGCCATTCCCGCCTTCGATAAAAAGATAAAAGGCTTTGCGCTACACGATGCGGTACTCACCGGCATCGAAACCCGGACCTCGTCGCCGCTGCGCATCACTCGCGGCAAAAACTATCAAAGCCTGAATGCAAAGGGTTTGTTTCCAGCGGGAGAGGGTGCAGGCTATGCAGGCGGCATACTCTCTGCAGGTGTGGACGGTATTCGTGTTGCTGAGGCGCTTGCCTGTGACATCTTGGGCATCGAGAACTAGCGGGCGCATCGTTAGACGATTTGCCGGTACATCTTGTGCTTCAGAAATTTGGTATGACAAGTTTGTCGAAGCGTTCAGTATCTATTCTTAATGAAATTTAAACACACATAAGAAAAACTATATGTCAGCGGCGCGCTTAACGAGTATTGAAATTTTGAGGGGCATTGCTGCCCTTCTTGTTGTATGGCAACACAGCTCGGAAACTTTTGTCCGTTCTCCGGAAATAGCCCTGCACGGAACATTTCTCGCCGACATAGCTTCGTCAGTAGATTTTGGAAGAATAGGGGTCGTTTGCTTTTTCTTAATATCAGGGTTCGTAATACCGTTCAGCTTCTCATCAGGTAGTGAATCCATAAAAAAATTCGCAATACGCCGATTTTTTAGGCTTTATCCGGTCTACTGGTTTTCTATAGCGCTTTCAATACTGCTCACTTATGCTCTCTCTGGAGAAGTCGTCAATACGGCTACGATTCTCGCCAACCTGACTATGATCCAGACTTTTCTTCAAGAGCCGCATATTCAAGGCTTGTACTGGACCTTGCAAATAGAGGTAATCTTTTACCTAATCTGTGCCTGTATGCATCAATGTGGCTTGCTTAACAAGTCCATTTTTCAGCTTGTCGGCTGCATATTTTTTCTCGGTATTTTTTGCATACTCGGTATTGCTGAAAAATATATACCTCAGTTTGGTCAATTAAATAAGGAATTGCATTATATCCCTTACGTACTGTCTATTATGTTTAGCGGTACAATTCTGCGAACTATACTCACGACGCAAAGATCGAAGCGGGACCTAAGCATTTTACTGCTAGGCCCACTATCCGTCTTCGGTATCCCCTTATTGGTGTTACTGGGTCATTCCCTTGGTATTAATATTATTGGATCACCCGTACGGTTTGGCTTTGGTCATTTGTTTGGACTGGCTTTATTTGTTGTAGGTTTTTATCAACTAACGACGACCAGAGCATCGCTAATTTGGTTTGGGACTACAAGTTACTCAATTTATCTATTTCACTCTTTTGCGATCATGTTCGTGGGCTGGATGAGAACTCAAGAATGGGCCAGTGCATTAGTCTCCACGCACTTGTCAATCTATATGCTTTTAGTATTTTTAATCACCTTAGTTGTTGTGTTTTTTACGTACAATATAGTTGAAAAGCAAAGCATAGAACTGGGTCGTCGTTTAACACGTAAAGACAGAAAAACTAGCGAGGGCTTGAGGTAGAAAGCGGGAAAGTACTTTCTACCCTTAAACTGCTTAAACTGCTTAAACTGCTTAAACTGCTTAAACTGCTTAAACTGCTTAAACTGCTTAAACTGCTTAAACTGCTTAAACTGCTTAAACTGCTTAAATTATAGAGCTTGAGCTTGAGCTTGAGCTTAAGCATGCCCTCACTCATTATTGAGGCGGCTCTGGAGTTTGTGGCCGAGGTGTCTCTGTGGATGCCCTTGGGCATGCGAAATTCATTTTCGACGCTTGTGCCGAAAAAAATATACGAACAAGTGCTGGCGGCACACCACCGCGGCAAGCGCTATAAAATCACGAGTGAATAGCGCCGAACCTTAAACGAATTGCACGTTTAATTAATTGTGACAACGTGAGTTACAAGTCTATTGAGTGTGTATTGGAAGAGCTGGCTAAATACGGAATAGTCAATGTCTGTCATGCTCATGGTGATTGGAATAATCTCTCATTGTCGGCTTGATTGAGCGGCTTCATCCCAATGCGATAACACCAATGCAACAATTTTCCTACACTAAGGGTAAAAGCGCGACTGATTCAGCAATGATTATTGATGCTATGGACCTTCTTCATAGCAAAAATGTCGATGCATTTGCATTGACGGCCAGCGATAGTGACTTTACGCTCCCGGTACTTCGAATTCTTGAGGGCGGCTTACCGGTATTCGGATTGGAGAAAAGAAAACGCCTAAGCCATTCGTCAATGCTTGTTCTCCATTTATCTCTACTGAGAACCTAGTCCCAGAAGAAGATGCCAGACCTAACGCGGCCAAAAAGCAGGAGAATACAAGTAGCTGTAAATTGAAGAGAGACACCTCGCTAATTCGACTGCTTAGAACCGCTGTTGAGAAAAATTCTGAGGACGATAATTGGACTCAAATGAGTAAGGTTGCTCATTACATATTGAATAACAGCTTTTTTCCGCGCTCAATTATGGCCAAAAAAAGCTAAGTGAATTGAGTCTCGCTACTGAATTATTCGACGTTGAAATGCGGAATGACGGTAAAGTGATGCATATAAAAGATGCTCAAAAGTAAATAAGTTCTAAAAAATAATTACAAATTACTGGATGTAACAAAAAAATAGTTGCTCTGCTGTATTTTTCTAAGCTGTTATAGGCTTGCCGGCCAGCGCATGTTAGAACGAAAAGTCAATCGGACGATATGTATAAGTTTAGGGAAATACATATAAACGAGGTTAATGTACATGCGCAGGAAAGGGGCGCGAAGAAAAACGAAAAATTGCAAAAAAATTGTTGAAAGGAAGGGTTTTGTGCTTGCCTAACTGATCAATGAATTTGAAAAAAGCCAAATTACATTGGTTAATTCACTGGATGAGAGTGTCATCTGGCACGCTGTTGATAAATTTAGACGTTGACTTTTTCTATGGCAATCAGGCGGCACGTCTATACGGTGGATGGGGTGACGGGCGATGGTGGGTTCATGCCGTACTAACGGTCGTCGATCCCGCGACAAAAGCAGTCAAATTTCGTGCTGTTGCGGAAAGCGAGCAATCCATAGGGGTGTTTGGTGGTGATATGGACGAAACGATTAAAAGCAATATCGTAAAGATTATTCAGCAATATTCAACGTCGCGCGCCGGAGATTAGACGCACCGCAAACCTTTGCCGCCCTTCGCCGCGCTCTACCAATATAGACGCTGTGGCGGTGGGCAAATTTTAGGGTGATGCAGGTATGCCCAGTGATCTATAAATCGGTTAAAATACCGCCCAAAATCTATCGACAGGAGTAAGGCTCATCGGACGCGCATACCAAAACCGTAAAGTCTCAATGGCGAAAACCTCCGACGCAAAAGCACGGGTGTATAGCCGCTATGCTCGGGAAATCTACGTCTGCGCTAAAACGGGCGGCTTCGACCCAGCGGGCAACTTGACCCTACGAGGGCTGATTGAGCGCGCCAAGCGCGATCAGGTGCCGACGCATGTGATCGACAATGCCATCAAGAAAGCACAGGGCGGAGCCGGTGAGGATTATTCTCTTGCCCGCTACGAGGGCTTCGGCCCCGGCGGCTGCATGGTCATTATCGAGTGTCTGACCGACAACCCCAATCGCACCTTCGGCGATGTGCGGCTTTGTTTTACCAAGACCGATAGCAAGATTGGCACCCAGGGCACAACCAGCCACAGCTTCGACCATTCGGCGATATTTGTATTTGTCCACAATGACGAAGAGGCTGTGATGGAATGCCTGCTGGAGGCGGATGTGGATCTGACCGATACCGAAGCCGATGCCGGCACGCTTGGTGTATTTGTGCCGCATACCGAATATTTCAAAGCCAAAACTGCCTTACAGGAAGGTTTCCCTGGTATCACGTTTGAGGTCGACGAAATTCAGTTTATTCCGCAGGGCTCGACGCCAATCAGCGCGGATAATGTCGAGATGTTTAATAAGTTTATGGACATGCTTGACGATCTGGATGATGTACAGCGGGTGTATCACGACGCTGAGGTTTAGCGAGCTGCGCTTTGAGGGGCACCAGACCGCCCCCCATTAAATACCCGTTATAGCGAAGTCTAATACGGCGAGAATTTCGTCTCGAAAATGGCTTAGTGAAGCGATTGGATTCTTTAAAGTTTTAGCGGGTATTGAGGTTGTTTGAGGTAGAAGTAATAGCAGTTTTTCGCCGTCATATTCAATTTCTGGTGTTAAGCCTTTCATGCTCTGGTTTTTAAATTGCTGCAGGTGCCCGAGAGGAACAACGATCCTGGTTGAAATGCCGGAGACAACAGGATTTTGAATATCAACAATATAGGGATAGGCTTTTTGGGTGGTTTGGCTAGGGTTGTGGTAGACGTCAAATTGAGCTATTAGAACTGCCTGAATTCGTCGCCAAAACAACCATTGTCCTCAACAAACTCATTGTAAGCATGTATCGCATTTCTATTTTCGCGAGCCCATTTGTCAGCTTGAGATTTGGCCAATTTACCTGTGAGTGCCTGTTCAAGTGTGGCGGAGAGGTTAATGTTCATGGCCTTACACTTTTTCAGTAAGTCGCTATTTAAGCTAAGGTTAGTGGCTTTCTTGGGGGCTTTCGAGTCAAATAGGGGTTCCATATTTGGGTGCTCTATGTGTATATGTCGCAAATTATGGGTACTCGAATGCGCAGTGTAAAGCATTTGATAAGCACGAACCCCAAGTAGCTGGCGCTCAATATTTGGCACTTCAACGCCGAGTACGATGCCAGCCAAATGATATTTGAATTGCTTGGCTTGCTCCAGCTTGTCCTTCGCAGTGCCATTGTGGCATCGTATAGCGCTACGATTGTCAGGGTCTTAAACGACAAAGGAAGGCATCGCCATGAGCGAACAGATTATAAGAATAGCAGACGATTTCTGGAATATTCGCGGCGACTTCAAGATAGGCGGTCTGTTGAATATCGGTACCCATGCATCGCTGGTGCGCTGTGCGAACGGCAAGTACGTGTTGCTGGACGCGTATACGTTGAATAGCTCACTCAAGGCGGAAGTTGACGCGTTGACGAACAAGGGCGCCGACATCGATGCCATTATCAATTTGCATCCCTTTCATACCATTCATGTAGAGCGGATGCATGAGCAGTATCCCGAGGCCCGGCTTTTCGGCACTCAACGTCATCATGATCGATTCCCCGATTTGCCCTGGCAGCCCGAACTGAGCGAGTCAGACGAGTGCGCCGCCATGTTTGCAGAAGACTTTGAGTTCTCGATTCCTGATGGCGTCGACTTCATCTCCAGTAACGAGCATTTGCATTTTTCGTCAGTACTGGCCTACCACAAGTCATCGAAAACGATTCACTCAGACGACACACTAATGTATCTGCCGCTGCCGGGTCTGCTGGGTAGGTTGAAAAAGCCCGAGATTGGCTTCCATATGACATTAGCAAAAACCTTAGAGAAGCGGGCGGGGGCGACTCAGGACTTTCGCAACTGGGCGATACAGCTGAGCGAGCGCTGGGGCGCTGCAGAAAACCTTTGCGCCGCACATTCTGCCACCTTGCTAGGAGCTAACAATTCTGCCGACTCCATTGCTGCGCGAATGCTGCGCGCAGTGCAGAAGGTGGAGAGAACGCTGAAAGCGCATGAGAAAAAATACGCTTGATGTTTTATTGGCCGCACTCCAGATTCATAAGGAGAGGTTTACCATGAGTGTCAAAGTCCTGTTAGAAGTTAACGCCAAGTCTGAAAGCATTGATGAGGAAAAAGCCTTGCTGAGAATATGCTGGCGGATACGCGCAGCTATGATGGCTGCGAGGGCCCAGACGTAATGCTGAATGAGGATGATGCCCTAAACCTGATTCTTTTAGAAACCTGGGAAACTCGGTAGCACTATGAAAAATATCTTGGTTGGAGGCAGGAAGCGGGGGCATTAGAGGCGCTTGGCGCGATGTTGTCCCAGGCGTCCAGTATTAGTTTCTATGATGGTAGTGATGTTTGGTTAGACAGGGAAGTCCAGCGCGGTGGAGGAATTGAACATAGTGATCAACGATAAGGATTTTTGTGAGTTCTGAAATTATGCAATATGGTGTTGAAGATGGTTCGTACAAAGCCGCCGGTGAGCTGCCGGGTATAACCAAGCTGGTCGATGCCTTTTATGATTTCATGGAGGTGCTGCCGTAGGCTAAAGTAATTCGCAGTATGCATTCGGCAGATCTTGCAGAATCGAGAAGAAAACTCAGCTTTTTCCTATCCGGTTGGCTGGGCGGCCCCAGACTTTATTCGCAACACTACGGCAGTATTTCTATACCATCGACGCATAGGCATTTGCCAGTGGGCAGCGAGGAAAGGGACGCTTGGATTTTTTGTATGAAAAAGGCTGTCGATGCTCAGCCTTGCGATGAAACGTTCAAAATTTATTTGATTGAACAACTACGGGTTCCAGCGGAAAGAATCAGGACTGCGTGTAGTGCCCGAAAAAAATGGGGTCTAAGCAGGAATAGTGTTCCATAGAAAATAATTGCATCTCCATTCCATTCGAACATTTTTATATGTCTCGTGGTTACCGTGAGAGGCGCTGTGTGATGAGGCTACCAAGGGATTGTCGCAGTTGACAGCTTACTGCGCCACGTTTTCACTAGTTAGCGCGGGAGCTGCTTTCGCAGTTTTTTTTCTTTAAATGGAGGTTCAAACTTAACATCATCAAAATTTGTGAGCTGGTTGTGCTTGATTATCGATACCAGTATTTTGCGCCTTTCTCGGAATAAGCATCGAGTGCATGCGTTAATCCATAGGAGCTGTTGCTGCTCACGCGCATCTGCCTAAATTTGGCATAATTCGCACCACGTGCCAGCACCCGGTAATTGTCCCGGACAGATTCTTTAATCGTATGGTATTTCTTAAGAAAAATAGTTTTCTCGCCGCGCTGTTCGCCAGCAGCGATGCGAGGCTCATCCTCATCAAACGACCAGATGTCGAACACGTTTTTTGCTTCAATAAAAAACGGGAAGTTTCCCATGCACTTTCCAGCGCAGCTTGCGCCAACACAATGCTCGGAGGGTGAGGTTTGAATGCAGTCAGTATCTCTTCATCTGTGGTTGCTCGATATTCCTCCTTAAGTATTACTATTTTCTGCCTGGTGCTTTCGCCTCCCGTGGGTTTTTAGAGCTATTATTGCCGTCCTCTACCCGCTTAGCTATTCGTTCATATTGAGCGTTCAACTCGTCATAAGCCTTGATGGCATGGGGTGCCAGCGGTGTCTTAAAACGCTGTTTCTTGTTTTGTGTCGTAATGCCCTTGGGCACTTTGTTGTAGTGATACTGCGGTGCCAGTTGCGTATATTTTTTAAGAAACGGTCTGGGTGGCTTTGCTGTAACTCCTGCTGCGACCTCTGGCTCCTGACTAAGCAAAAGTGCGCTCAATTCATCGTTTTTAGTCGTGCAAGCACTCATGAAAATTACTAGCACTAAAATATACAGTGATATCCTAATATTTTTCACGTTACACAACTCCGCTACAGCTTTGGTGTGTCGGGACCAAAACGGGATTCTAATCAATGCTAAATAATCGATTCGCAGGACAGGAGCCTATTAAAATGTGAGGCCCAAGGTAGGTATCGGTGGATCGTCGGTCAACCAATAGATATTCGGGTGCTACTGTTTGTGGCTGCGCGTGGCGCTAACAGTGAGCCCTAGCGTGCCACTTGCTAGTATACGGCAAGAGTGCTGCCGAGCTACCACTGAATTAGTCAATAAGTCGCTCCTCAGGTTGGTTCGTTTGTCCGGCAGTTTCAGGAGCTAGTGCTTTTTCGAGGTTGATTTGCTGCGGGCGATTGCACCGAGTGTGGCGCGTATTTTTGTCGCATTAATTTCGCCGGTTACCTACTTGGTACGCTGCCCATGATTATTGGGAGTATCGTGTTCGAGTCACTAGAGGTATTCTGTCTGGCGGCTGGTGCGGCAGTATCTATCTATATAGCTCGCTTAAGGGAGAATGGCATGAAAGCACAATTTAGTAACTTTGCAGACAGCACCAAAGAAGATTGCCAGATACTGATGGGCGAGCAGATAAAATTTATGTCCAACTTGCCGGAACGTATTCTCCAGCATATGGCCTTGTTAGAGGGCGACTTTGGCGGCTTCCCGGTCGATCGCTTGCAGCATTGTTTGCAAACAGCCGAACGCGCCGCAGAGGCGGGTGAAGATGATGAGTACGTGGTATGTGCGTTGCTCCACGATATTGGCGATACGCTGGGAAGCTACAATCATGCCGACGTGGCGGCGGCCATACTGCAGCCCTTTGTGTCAGAAGCTAACTACTGGTTAGTTAAGCACCATGGTGTTTTTCAGGGCTACAATTTTTTCCATCATCTTGGTCTAGACCGCAACATGCGCGATCAATTCAAAGACTCTGAGCACTTTGAGCATACTGCACGTTTTATAGAAAAATATGACAGCCCGGCGTTTGACCAATCTAAACCGGTATTGTCGCTTGAGCTGTTTGCTCCTTTAGTTCGTAAGGTCATGGCCGCTCCCAAGCAAAGCCTCTATAAGTCTGCGCTGGAGAAAAGTGCATAGTGCTGCAATGCTAAATCTGCTGAATTTTTAGATTCAGGTATGGATGCCCTCTTCCAAGTTTTGCGCTACGCACTCGTCATTGTGCTAATGGTTCCGCTTTTGGGTGGAGCCTTACTTATTGCGCCATTTTCCTCTAACGCGGGATGGCGTCTTGTCAGAATCTGGAGCCAGATTGCGTTGCGTATCTTCGGTATAGAGATAGAAACTCACTACGAGGGCGGTGCCAGTCAGCTCAAGAAGGGGGGCGTGATCGTAGGCCTCAACCAGCAAAGCATTATTGATCCGTCGGTTGGCTACGCGGGCTTGGATCAACGGTTTATGTCGGTTTGGAATGTTGAATATGCCTTGATTCCGTTCTTTGGCTGGGTGTCCTTTATTTTGGGTTGGGTCGTCATTCAGCAATGGCCTTCACAAGCCAAGCGCCAGATTGACAAAGCCGCGCAGTATGTGGCGCAGGGCGGATTGGTGTACTTGTCGGCAGAAGGCAAACGCAGTGCCGATGGGGCGCTGAACCCCTACAAGAAGGGCCCCGTGGTTATGGCCATCCGTGCGCAGGCGCCAATCCATCCACTGTATATTTCCGGTAGTCGTCAATGTCTGCCGCCGGGCGAGTGGAAGATTCGCCCCGGTAAAATTGTCGTGCGCTTTTTAGCGCCCATGCAGACTGCTGGATTGAGTTACGATGATCGGGACGAATTGCTGCATAAAATTAGTGGCCTCGGCAAAAGTTCGCACCGTCGCTGGGCGAATGCCTCCTCGCAATAGAAGAATTGAAGCCCACCAGATTGTCATCGCCATAAGTGACAAATTAAGCCGCGAGCTTTTATTCTTAATGAGTTTTTTGGTGAGCTGCTGCTGTGATTGATGGTGCTCCTAAAGGGCAGATCGTCGTTTTTGTGTGCTAGCGAGTGTGCACGCACCCACGATTCGGTGATTTCCCGTCAATTTCAGCCATTTCGTTAAATTGACTGCTATTCATCCAATGCCCTGATAAAATGCCTGCCCGCACTCATAAGCGCGCTGCGGCGTGTGACTATCGCTTTACCCCCTACCCCGAGTGCTCTTTTAGCAAGGATTTTTCTGTGTTTACGGCCCAAGTGTTCCGCTTATTATTTCTGCTCAATGTCTGCGTTTGCAGCAATCTTACAGGCGGGGTGCAGCTGTGAGTGAGTTCGATTTTACCTCTTTAAAGCTTCGTCCTGAGCTGGTGAGTAATCTGGCGTCGATGGGTTATAGCGAAATGACACCGATTCAGGCGCAGAGTCTGCCGCCTATTGTGGCGGGCAGTGATGTCATAGCACAGGCTAAAACCGGCTCGGGTAAAACCGCTGCCTTTGCCTTGGGTTTGCTTAACAAGCTGGATGTGAAGCGCTTTCGGGTGCAATCGCTGGTGCTATGCCCCACACGGGAATTGGCCGATCAGGTGGCGGTTGAAATCCGTAAGCTCGCCCGCGCTGTTCACAATATCAAGGTGCTTACCCTCTGCGGTGGCACGCCTTTTGGGCCACAACTTGGCTCGCTTGAGCACGGCGCCCATATCATTGTGGGTACGCCGGGACGGGTGGAAGAGCATCTGCGTAAGGGTTCCTTGAAAACGGCCGACATCGATTGCTTTGTTTTGGATGAGGCAGATCGCATGCTGGATATGGGTTTTGAGGAGACGCTCAATAAAATCATTGCCCAGCTGCCGACACAACGCCAGACCCTGCTGTTTAGTGCGACCTATCCCGATTCGATTCAAGGCATTGCCAAGCGTGTGCTGGATAATCCGGTGATGATCACGGTCGACGCAGATCACGATGAGCGCAGCATTCCCCAGCATTTTTACAAGCTTGAAAGCACTGACGATCGCCGCGACGCGCTGCGCCTGTTGTTGTTGGAGTTTCAGCCGGAATCGGCGGTGGTATTTTGTAACACCCGCCAGGAAGTGCGTGAAGTGCATGAGCAGCTCAAAGGCTGGGGTTTTAGCGTGTTGGCCTTGCATGGCGAGTTAGAGCAGCGCGAGCGCGACGAAATGCTGGTGCGTTTCGCCAACAAGAGCGTTTCGGTGTTGGTGGCTACGGATGTTGCCGCGCGCGGTTTGGATATTGACGATATTGCTGCCGTTATCAATTATCAGGTGGCCCATGACCCTGAAGTGCATATACACCGGGTTGGTCGTACCGGCCGGGCCGGCAGTAGCGGCCTTGCGTTGACCTTGTTCAGTGGCCGCGAAGCCCACAAGGTGGCGGCTTTGAAGGTGAGCGGAGATCCCATACAGGATGCCTTGCGTCTGCCCGGCCGCGGAGCATTGCGGCAGGAGCCGCCCAGGCCGCCGATGGTTACCTTGCAGATAGACGGTGGCAAGAAGCAGAAGTTGCGGGCCGGCGATATTTTGGGAGCGCTTACCGGTGATGGCGGCATTGACGGCAAGTCGGTGGGTAAAATTCAGTTAATGGATAACCGAACGTATCTCGCGGTTGCGCGTAAAAGTGCAGGGCGTGCGCTTGAGAAATTGTCTGAGGGTACCTTGAAGGGGCGGCGATTTCGGGTTAGGCAGATCACTTAACACCTACCCCTTAATCCTCTGCATGAGTACTTCCGGATTTAGCGCAGCGTATCCCGCCATTCGTGCATCTAGAGCCCGCTTGAGCGTCCGCAAGGCTTAGTCATCGTCGTCGGCCGCACTGATTCTTTCCAGTCGTTCCTGCTCTTCATCAAACGCAGCTGAGATTTCGCTCAGTACTGAGCCTACGTCGGCTTCGGCCAACTCTTGCTCAAACTCTCCCGTGAGAACGCTTGTGGGCGTCAGATCGCCGGCTTCATAGAGCGCCCAGATTTCGTTGGCGTAATCGGTTGCCAACAATTCGGGCACATACTGACCGTAGTAGGTGGTCATATTGTTCATGTCGCGCATAAACAATTCTTGGGCGTGGTTATTGGCGGCAGCGTCTACGGCTTGGGGCAGGTCAATGATGACTGGGCCGGTTTCGTCCATCAGCACGTTGAATTCGGATAAGTCGCCATGTACTAGGCCGGCGCAGAGCATTTTCACCACATACTCCACCATCAGTGCATGGCCGTCGCGGGCCTGCTGCTCTGTTAGCATAATATCGTTCAGGCGCGGTGCGACTTGGCCGTCACCGTCGGTGACCAGCTCCATGAGGAGCACGCCGTCAAAGCAGCCGTAGGGCGTGGGTACACGCACTTCAGCCGCTGCTAGCTTGTAGAGCGCGTCTACTTCGGCGTTGTGCCAGCTCTGTTCGAGTTGCTTGCGGCCAAACTTCGAGCCTTTCTCCATCGCTCGCGAGCGGCGGCTATTGCGGTCTTTGCGGCCTTCGCGGTATTCGACAGCCTGTTTGAAGCTGCGTTGGGCGACGTCTTTGTATACTTTGGCGCAGCGAATGTCGTCGCCAGTCCTGACAACGTAGACGGTGGCCTCCTTGCCACTGAGCAACTGGCGCAGCACTTCATCAATCAGGCCGTCTTCCAGTAGGGGGATTAATCGCTTAGGTATTTTCATTGCTGCTTTATACGCTAATTTGTACTGAAACTCAGCCCCGGCGGGTGAAATCCCTGCGCTGCTGGCCTGCTTTGGCGAGAAATGTCGTTAATATCCCATTTAGGGCCTTGAAGCTATCCTGTACTATCGTGGCCGCACTGTTTTGCTAAGGCCGCGGTGGGTGCCGTCTTAGTGGCGATAAACGACACAAAGGGAGAATAACAATGTTCAGCCATATCATGATTGGCGTAAACGACGTTCAGGCATCGAAGGTATTTTACGATGCGACTCTGGGTGCGCTGGGCATTGGCCCCGGTGTTGTTGAT
>JBLHMO010000057.1:0-19154 GCA_047622145.1 Paracoccaceae bacterium
ATCTCTGCTCACTGGAGTTCTGGAGTTCTGGAGTTCTGGGGTTCTGGGGTTCTGGGGTTCTGGGGTTCTGGGGTTCTGGGGACAGTTTACTTATTTATGGATTAAGTAAACTGTCCCCCAGAATTTACCCAACAAGCTTCCTCAGACATAACACGACCTGTTGCCATGTCTATCTAGCGGGTAAACTAGCTACACATTCATAAATTGAACGATAAAAAATGCATCCACTCGTTAAAGATATTGAGCGTAAAGGACTTTCGCGTCGGCGCTTTCTGCGCAATATGTTCTTTACTGCCGGCAGTGTTGCCAGCGCGCGATATCTGACCGCTTGCCACAGTTCTTCAAGCTCAACGGGTGTGCAGAGTGCGTTGAACACCTATGTTGAAAGCGGGTTTACAAGTATGGGGCCATTATTGCCCGCCGACGTAAATGGGGTGCAATTGCCTGCTGGGTTTAGCTCTCGTGTGGTAGCTAAATACAACGCGAATGTGATTGCCGATGATGGTACCGATACGGGTTATGCATGGCATACCGATCCTGATGGTGGCGCAACCTTCAGCACGGATGACGGCGGATGGATTTATGTGAGTAACTCAGAGCGACGCGATAACACCTCTGGCCCCGCCGTTACGGGCGCGGGTTACGGACCACCCAATCGACGCCAAGATGTTGCCACGGCAGGCCTCATGACCGGCGGAGTTAGCGCATTGCGATTCAATGCTAGGGGTGAATTGGTTGACGCCTACCGCTGCCAAGGCAATACCACCACTAACTGCTCGGGCGGAGCAACTCCCTGGGGAACGTGGATCAACGGCGAGGAAATACTGGATGGCTTGATGTTTGAATGCAGCCCTCTGCGCGATGGCGGTGACGCGGTGCAATTGCCCGCCTTTGGAATTAAAGGACATGAAATGGTGGCGGTGGATGAAGCTGGGCACGCTATCTATCACACCGAAGATGCGGGTGGCGACGACCGCTTCTATCGCACCATTTGGTCGGTAGCGGATTGGCCGAGCGGCGAACGCCCGATAATGGATAAGGGCTTGCTTCAAGTTATGGGCGTGCCCGCCGGACTGGCCGTAGCACGCGAGGGACCCACGCCCATTGCATGGCACAATGCCTTGGCAGTAGATCAACCGCAGTTCCAGAACCGCCATCCCGATAGCACGCTAATGGCGGGCAATGAGGGCGTTTGGCACCTCAACGGCTTCATTTTTGTAACCACCAAAAGCGATGACACGATTTGGGCAATTGATACGGTGGCCAATACCATAGAATCGATTTATGACCCCACCGATGGTCCTATCGGTTCTCCGGTAGATGCCAATGAGCCGCCGCTGGCTGGCGTAGATAATATTACGATGACCTTGGACGGCGAAATGTTGGTGGTGGAAGACGGCGGTGATATGCGCTGCATGGTGTTGATGCCTGACCAAACCACAATCCCATTATTGCGGCTGCCGGGTGACCCAGGCGCTACCGAGGTCACAGGTGTAGCGATTGCGCCTGACGGTCGGCGAGTTTACGTATCTGGGCAGCGCACATTCAATAGTGGCGACGGCGCGATAGGCTACAACATTGCAGGTTTAACTTACGAAATCACCATGCCGTTTTCGGTGCAAGTAGATCGGCCACTAGCGCGGCCAATGCCTAGTGTGTAGTTATTCCCTGCTGATGCCTTAACCAACTAATGAGATCCTCAATCACTTCGCTCTGATTTATCTCATGAAGTACGTCATGCCGTGCTTCTGGGTAGAGTTTTACCGTCACATTCGTTAAGTAAGCCCTGAGCCACGCGGCCAGTTTTTTAACTCCTTTTCCGTTATGCCCCACAGGGTCCCGATCCCCGGAAAACAGATAGACCGGGGTCTCAGGGCGGAGCTGATGCAGGGATTGCCGACTGTACAAGGTATTCAGAAAACCAAACATGTCGCGCCAGAAGGCATTGGAAACCTGAACGCCACAGCGCGGATCGTGCAGGTAGGCATCCACAAAGGCAGTTTCCCTACTCACCCAGTCAAACGCCGTGCGGGGGTTCTTTATGGCACGATTAAATCCACCGAAGGTTAGGGCATGTAACACAGGGCTTTGACCGTTTGGGCCTTGCCTTACACATTCAAACGTCGCAATCCATCGCGCAGCCAACGTCAGCCAGCGGGGTTCCAATGAACTGCCTTCTAACAAAAGGAAATCAGCACGGTCAGGGTGCTCCTGAGCAAAACGCTGGGCAATAAACGATCCCATACTGTGCCCTAGAATGGCCAACGGCGTTTCGAGGTAGGCATCCCTCATCAGAGTATTAAGGGAGAGCATATCCTTGAGGATATAGTCCCAGTTCTGGGAGTCACTCACTACGCCGAGCTCGTCAATCGCTACATTCTCCCCATGACAACAGTGGTCATGGGCGAAAACACTGAAACCCGCCACATTAAGAAGCCGAGCGACATCGTCATAGCAGCCAGAGTGCTCCGCCATACCATGTACGATATGAATAACCACCTTGGGCGATGGCACCAGCCATTGCCGGTAGGCCACACGTCGGTGGGAGTCTGAATACCATTGAATATCGGCGTTACTTTCTGTCATAGCGGGCTTTAACATTATCTGCGCGAAAGCGTGAGTATATTCCCCTTACACCGTAGAAGCGAAACACGCAAAACCACCCTCTTCCGGCCTCCGTCAGCACCTAAAGCGAAATAATTCCTAGCCCCAACATCGAGCAATGCAGCCCCCTTAACATGATCAATTAAGGTAAAATCACATCACTATTCTTCCCTGCCAAAATATTGAGGAGGCAACAGTCCAGTGACATTCAAAGTATACCTTTCCGGAGAAATTCATACCGACTGGCGCGATCAGATCATTCAAAACTGCCGCGAGCAAAATCTGGCCATTACATTTACCTCGGCCAATACCAACCACGCATCCAGCGATGCTGCCGGCGATGTGCTCGGTCAGGAAGACAAAGCGTTCTGGCGCGACCACAAATCAGCGAAGGTCAATGCGATCCGAACAAAAACCCTGATCGAGCAGTGCGACGTGGCGATAATTCGCTTTGGCGACAAGTACAAGCAATGGAATGCCGCTTTCGATGCCGGTTCCTGTTCTGCACTCGGGAAGCCCTACATCACGCTGCATGGCGAAGACATCATCCACCCACTCAAGGAAGTAGACGCAGCCGCATTAGCCTGGGCGACAACAACGGATCAGGTGGTCGAAATTTTAAAATACGTGGTTAGTGAGCAATAACAAAAAAGGGGTAGGTTTATCTTCACCATCACCCCTCACCGCGTAAATAGAAGTAAATTAAAAAAAGTCCGTTAAACGGTAGCAGGTTCAGTTGTCAGAGGCGGAATTTCGGGGGACAGTTTACTTAATTCAAAAGAAAGAAAGAAAGGGGTTTACAGCAACAGTCTGGCCAATTACTGGCCCGCCTGATACTCAATAAACTGCGCCTAGAAGTAGTTTTCCGTCAACTGATCAATGAGGCCGGTGTCATTGGGCTTTCTGCACCCCAATGTAGGAGCGACCAATGACTCCTGCGACCCAGCTGATTTGGCCTGACGACCTGCGCAAGTAAAAAGTGTCCGCTCAGCCTGCAATGCCTTTTTTATCGCCCATAATTTTGTTCGCCGCTATGGTCATAATCGCTACTGCCCTGTTGCGCCCGAGCACGCCCATTATGCGACTGCCAATGCGAAGCTTTCGAGAGATAACGCGAGTGGGACCTTTACCAAGATAACGCAACGCCTCTTCGGCAACCACGTGAGCTGGCGTGGCACCCTTTGGCGCATCGTTGAGCGATGAAATTTTGCCGCGCATCATCATCTGGCGTCGAAGGGTTGGCGTATCCGTATCTGCAAGCATTAAACAAATAACATCGACCCCCTGCGGTTTCAGTTCACCCCACAGCGCTTCACTAAACAGTAGGTCAAAGGCCTTGGTGCCGGCATAGGTTGCCAGTCCCGCAGTACCAGCGACTGCGGCTCCTGAACTCAGGTTGACGATGCCGCCGCGACCCCGTGCGACCATTTTCCCACCGAAATGATGGCACACACGCATAAGCAGCGTGCAGTTTCGAAACAGCATGGCCTCTTCGCTGGCCAAGTCTCGATCAAGGAAATGCTCATTCCCTGTATCGCCGCCTGCGCAGTTTACGAGAAAGCCAATCTCCAGATCGTCTACTTTCGCGCACAGGGTCTGCATCGCATCGTGAAGTGATAAATCCATAGCGATAACCCGCGCTTCAACACTATGGGCAGCTCTCACTTTAGAGGCGACCTCGTCGAGTGGCCCTTGCCGTCGTGATACCAGCACCACATTCAGGCCCTGCGCGGCAAGGGTTTCTGCGAACGCTGAACCAACGCCTTCTGATGCACCCAATACCAGTGCCCAGGAACCATAGCGTTCGAGAAAGGTAGAATTTTTGATTTCTATCATAGGTAATCCTCGCGCAGTCTAACGAATGCAAATCTAGATACTGTCTACTGGAGTAAAGGGAACAGATTTATTGTTCTTTCACCACCGCCCGTACTAACCCAGGAATTAAAAAAGGCTAGAGTGAAACTGCTACAATTTAACAAACACTTTTAATCTGCTTACTGAATTCAAACCGGACAAACCATTCGCTTACTTAACCCCACTTGCCCTTGCCGTAAGGGGTATTCCAGCAGTGCGCAAGTTTACCATGTTCAACTTTGAAGACTTCGATACCGCACAAGTTTAAGCTCTCATCTTTATCGGAAGTGATCTCCCAAACCGATGTGACATGAGTGTCATCGGCGTGGGTTATGATTCTTTTGATATGGCAGCCTAAATCCTCTCTTACCATTTTAACCCGTGCAATTTGTTCGTCATGGCTGAGTACCGTTGTTTTTCCTTCCGGGTCATGGCGAATTATCGGGTCGGCGCAGATCTCACGAATTAATTCATAATCACCTTGATTACTCGCTTCCTCCCAATAACGCTCTAACAATATTTGGGCCTGTTTTTTACTCATGCAGAATCTCCTGAAACCTAGCGAATTATTATTAAAGGACCTTAGCACCTAATACAGCGTAATTAGGTTAAATATAAATTAACGGGGGCAGAGCCCCTTTATTTGTTAGCAGGGCGTGAATTGTAGGTGTGCCAATACAAATGCACCTCTGCGGATGCATCTAGTGAGTCCAAATAAGCTGCCGCTGCTTTGGCCGTATAGGTTTGATCTAGCGTGATGCCGCAGCCAGCGAACTTTGCGGTGGCTTTGTCGCCGGCCTCACTGCGTACACCGTAGCCCTCGCCGTAATAGGTATCGATCACCCTGGGTGCCGGTATTGCCGGCAGAGAGAGGCCATAACGCGACAGCGCATTACAGGTGCGCTTCATCAGTTGATTGACTGTGGCGACAGTACACGTAGGAATCACGCCCAGATGTGAGGGCGCGACCCGGATACCCACAACCTCAGTTTTAAGCCCCGCGAGTGCCGCACCAATCGTTAAGCCTGCAAGTGTGGCCGCAGAACCAACAGGCACAACAATTTTGGCGGGCATGGGGCATTGTCCCAATTCGATTTGTTGCCGCAATTCAAAAGCGGCATTCATAAAGCCAATAGTGCCGGCGATGTTGGAGCCGCCAGCAAACAGGAAATAGTGCTTTCGCGAGAGGCGTTGCGGATGGCAGTAGTAGCGCATCACTGTACTGGCCAGTGATCCGCAAAATGTGAGTTCAGCACCAAAGTTTTTCATTCGCAATAAATTGTCACGTACGGTGTTTGATGCAGGCTGCTCAAACAGAAGCACCGCACAGCGCAAGCCCAATTGCTGACACAGCATGGCAGTGGCAACACCGTGGTTAGTACCGGTGGCGCCAAAGGTGATAACATGCTCTTTGCCCTGGGCAATAACATCGGCGAGGATGAATTCCAGTTTACGGATTTTGTTGCCGCCATAGACAGCATGCGAGATGTCATCCCGTTTAACCCAGGCATTAGCGCCAATGCCCGCCAAGGGTTCCACGGGGGTCGGCAGATCAGCCAACTGACGCCAAGGCAAGGTATCTGTCAGTTGCGGGTACACCTCAAATAAAGGTCTGTTATTCGTCATACCACTCATTCGCAATTCGGCTGATTTTAAGGGGTCAGTCTATCCCACGACCAACTAACCCGCGATCATTAACTTTGTCGCATTCTTAAAAAATGGGGACAGCTTGAACCTGCTACAGTTTAACGGACAAAACGACAGGCCTAAATCAACGGGGCCAGCAATTAACCTCAGTAAAAAAACCTATACGCTGCAGCCCCACCAATCACCGAGCATCAATTCTTTTTGGCAGGGCATGCCAACTACCGTATTCTATGTGGAATAAAACTACTGTGGGGAATCGATGAGAGCGCTTGATATCATTTCATGGATTGTCTTTCCGACGACGGTTGTCGTCGTGTTGCTTGTTGGGGTTTGGGCTATCGATGCCGGCCATGCACCGAGCCTGGTCGCCGGGATCGGAACATTGGTGAGTCTGGTGTTGGTGGTGACCTTGGAGCGTTTACTGCCTTACCGGAAAGAGTGGAATCAAGGGCAAGGCGACCTGCGGGCAGACTTGCTGTATCTGCCCAGCTACTTCGGCATCAACGCGCTGGTGCAACCCATCGTGGCCGCAGGCATTGTGATGGGTGGTGCCATGTTGTCGAATGCGTTGGGCATGGGTCTATGGCCCTCAGAGTGGCCATTGCTCGCTCAGTTTCTGTTGGCCTGCGTTGTCGTGGAATTTTTTGACTACTGGCCTCACCGCTGGCTACACGAAGTACCTTTTCTATGGCGCTTTCATGCTATTCACCACAACCCAAAACGATTGTACTGGCTGAATGCAACGCGAGCACATTTTGGCGAAGTGGTATTTCGTGGCATCTTTAACGCCGTTCCGCTGGCACTGGCCGGTGCCAGCGCGGAAGTGCTGGCACTTGTTGGATTGGCGAACTCACTACTGGGCCTGTTCCAGCATGCGAACATCAACTTTAAAATGGGCCCCCTGACTTGGGTCTTCAGCGTTGGCGAAATGCATCGCTGGCATCATTCGCAGAAGGTGTCTGAGGCAAATCATAATTACGGTAGTAACTTCCTGTTTTGGGATTTGGTGTTTGGCACCCGATACCGTGACCCGGAAAAGTCCGGTCCGGAGCACTTGGGAATAGAAAATGACTCCATTCCAAGCAGCTGGTGGTCGCAGCTGTGGGTACCATTCAAAGAGCATAAAAATGGATGATGGGGTGGCGGATTTATTTTTAGCCAGAAATAAAAAAACTGACGTAACACCTTATTCCAGCAGGTAGCGACGCAAGCCTTGCTCGTTCCTCATCACGTGAACGATATAGACTACGCCCTCGCCTTTCCGGTAGATCACGCGACTGGGATTCACAATCACCTCCCGGTAGACCGTGGCAGACAATTCCGAAAGCGCTCGGCCAGAATTTGGAAAGCGCTCTAGCCTAGCCACAGCATCAAACACACGCTGAACCAACCGCGCCGCAGCAGCCGGCTTATCCAGTGCAATAAATTCGGCTATATCGCTCAGTTGATCCAGGGCGGGCTCGGTCCAGATTATTTCAGCCATTTTTGCATGCGTTCCTTCGCAGCATTTTGATCCAAAACCTTTCCTTCCAGAATTGCCCGTTCACCCTTGGCCAGCCCATCGAGCAAGGCCATACGGCGCTGCATCAGCTCATAGTCATCAACATCGACCAAGTACGCAGAGGGTTGCCCATGCTCGGTGATCAGCACCGCCTCTTTATCGATTTTGAGTTCAGCTAATATACGGGTTGCCTGTCTTTTCAGCGTGGTGACGAGTTCAACCTTCATATGCCTGCACCAATACAAGTGATACTTAAGTATCACTTTAATACACCCTCTGGTGCTAAGCAACTGCTTGGCAAATTACAGACCCGCTTGTCTGATACTCAATGAATCGAGCCTAAAAGAAGCTTTCGCTCAATGACTACCTGCTGACTTCCTCCAAACTAAAAATGTCAGCCTGCAATGCCTTTCTTATCACCCATGATTTTGTTCGCCGCGATGGTCATCATCGCTACCGCCCGGTTGCGCCCGAGAACACCCAGCATGCGATTGCCAATGCGAAGCTTTTGAGAGATAACGCGAGGGGGCCTTTACCCAGATAACGCAGCGCCTCTTCAGCAACTACGTGAGCTGGCGTGGCGCCTTTTGGAGCATCGTCGAGCGATCAGATTTTGCCGCGCATCATCATCTGGGCCAACCCGTGTTTCAACGCCGTGGTCGGCTATCACGTTACTGGCGACCTCGTCGAGCGGCTCTTCTCGCCGTGACACCAACACCACATTCAGGCCCTGCGCGGCTAGAATTTCTACGAACGCTGAACCAACGCCTTCTGATGCGCCCAATACCAGCGCCCCGAGGCCATAGCGATCAGAAAAGGTGGGTGCTTTGGTTTTTATAATGGCTAATCCTCGCGGCGCTTGGCGACATCAAATTTAGGGACAGTTTACTGGAGTAAGGGTAACTAGGTGGTTTCCGACTATGCGCCAACGCTCACGAAACACTGCGGCGCAAAAATTGATTCCATCCACCCAGTTCTATACGCTGCAGCGCTCTGCTTCCAACATCGAGACCACAGCCATGCCTTACCTGCCCTGCGTAGAAATAGAACCGAAAACACCCGCCACGGCATCAGTGATTTGGCTGCACGGTCTGGGCGCCGACGGACACGACTTTGAGGCCATTGTTCCCGAATTGCGGCTTACGCCTGAGCTGGCCGTGCGCTTTGTATTTCCGCATGCGCCTTCCATTCCCGTCACTATCAATGGTGGCATGTCCATGCCCGCCTGGTTTGATATTCGCGGCATGGATTTGGATAAGGCGGTTGATGAAGAGGATATTCTGAAATCGGTAGCGGCAACACGGGCGCTGATAGAACGGGAGGTAGAGCGCGGCGTGCCAAGCGAGCGCATTGTGCTGGCAGGCTTCTCACAGGGTGGTGCGGTGGTGCTGCACGCGGCCCTGAGCCACCCGGAAAAGCTTGCGGGCTTGATGGTGCTGTCCAGTTTCTTTGCCGCCCAAGGTGCGACGACGCCGAACCCTGCGAACCGTGATATTCCGATCCATGTATTCCACGGCACACAGGACCCGATGGCGCCGGAAACGCTGGGGCAGCAATCGGTAGCCTCACTTAAGGCAATGGGCTACAAGCCTGACTACAAAACCTATCCGATGCAGCACGCGGTTTGCCCGGAGGAGATTGCAGATATTTCGGTCTGGCTACAGCTGGTTCTAAAGGCCTAGCTGCGCACTCTAGAGCCAAACAGTAAACTGTCGCCTAGCTGACAGTCGAAGGCTGGGAACTTTGTTATCATCGCCAATATTCGGGTGCCATAAAAGCGCCCTTCCAGATTAGAAAGAGATTTCACCATGCGTTTGATCAAGATTCTGCTGCTGTCTCTGGCAGCCATTGCCGTCGGACTGTTTCTTATCACACGGCCGCTGACGCCCGTTGGCCCCGAGTTGACTGCCAATACGCAGGTGAATCTATCCGCCACCAAATTGTACGAAGCGGTTGTGGTCGGCAGTAATTGGGATGGTACCGCCGAGGTCTTCGATCCAGAAACCTTTGAGGTTCTGGCCCGCTACAATCTTGTGCCAGATATTGAAGAACGCTTTAAAGAAATCAATGACAGCCTGTATCGGCGTATTGCGGCCCGTTTCATTCGCTACGTGGTCGGTGAAGGCAACGACCAGCTGGTTGATGACTTGTTCCCGTCTAAAGATGGTCGCTACCTGTACGTATCGCGCCCCAGTTTTGCCGATGCCATCGCGCTCGATATTCTAAGCGGAAAAATCGCCTGGCGTACCAAGGTAGAAGGCTCGCGCTCTGACCATGCCGCCTTATCTCCGGACGGGAAGATTTTTCTGGTTTCGGCCTCCACCGGTGGTGTCGTACACGCCATCGACACCGCTACGGGCAAGATCGTCGACAACTTTTACCCCGGTGATCAACCCCACGAAAGCAATTACTCAAAGGACGGCCAGCGCATCTACCACGCCACCATCGGGCGCGTATTCGTACCCACAACGGCACCGTGGCTGGATTGGCTTAAGGGCGAGCGTCGCTTTGTTATCGCCGATGCCAACAGCTATGAGGTGCTCAAGAGCATCGACATGGCCGAGAAGCTGAAAGAGTACGGTTTGGGCTGGGTTGATTCTGCCGTGCGACCGATGGCCGTGATGTCGGACGAAAGCTACGCCTACCTGCAGGTCTCATTCTTTCATGGCTTTTTCGAATACGACCTGAAAGAACACCGCATCACCCGCCACCTCGATCTACCGATACCGCCACAAATTCAGCTGATACCGCTACGTAATTATCAGCTTAACTCGGCCCATCACGGCCTAGCCTTAAATCATGAGGGCACTAAATTGTGCGTGGCGGCCACCATGTCCGGCTATGCGGCTATTGTTGACCGAGAGAGTTTTGACTACAAGATCGTCACGCTGTCAGAAGAGCCACTGGGCTCCAAGCCCTATTGGGCCACTGAGAGCGCCGATGGCGAGCATTGCTATGTGTCTAGCAGCGAGCAGGACAGTGTCGTGGTTATCGATTTTGAGAGCGGCGAGCAAGTCGCCAGCGTGCCGGTTGGCAACCACCCACAGAGGATACGTACTGGCAAGTTACTTTTACCAAAACGCTAAAAATCGTGCGATACAATCCACCAGCGCTCGTGCATAAAGGGCTTAAGGGGACGCATTTATGTTTCGACATTCGCGGGGGTAGTTTTCCAACGTAGAACTTCGTCAATACACATCATCAGGATCAAAACGGCAGTCGGGCGAATTGTGTTCTCTCAGCGCCCTCAGCTCTTTGATTTTCCGCTGTGCCTGCAAGCGCCACAGAGTGCTTGTCATCTCGTCGATAGTAAAACCGGAATCCTGAAGTTGCGCTGCCACAGCTGATCGCGCGGCCAAAGCTTGAGCGCGAGTTTGATATGGGCCTTGAGTTTTCTCGCGCTCGGCTTGCGCCTGTTCCCGCCCGGACAGCGCGACTAAACTGTAGCCGTCGTCGTTATTGCGTAAAACAAAAAGCTCCACACGCCAACATTGCTCATTCCGCAATAACAAAGCCTCTGCCTGAGGCGCTGATTCCAGATAACGCAGGTACAAGCTATCTCCCCTAAAAAGCTAACAACTGAAACACAATTCAATCCCTGTTAACATGACGGCCCTGCGCATCACTCTCCGTTCGAAATGCGTTGATTACAAGTACAAAACGCTAAGGTTTACAATAAACCACTCGACGAGCACATCTGTCGATTATTATCTGTAGTGCCCACACAGGAAACCAGTCATGTTCAGAATAATGGGAGCCATTGTCGGCTTTCTGATCTTCGGCTTTTTTGGCAGCCTTGCCGGCTACTTCATTGGCAGTGCCTATGATCGATTCCGGATGCTGGGCCTTGGCGGAATGAACCCGCTGACGCGAAATCATCGTCAGCAGGTTTTTCTCCAAACCATTTTCACACTGAAGGGAAAGCTCGCCAAGGTCGACGGCCATATTTCCGAAGCGGAAATAGAGCACATCGAAGCGTTTATACGCCAACTGAAAATGTCGGCAGAGCAACGGCAGCAAGCCATCCAATGGTTCAAGGAGGGCTCGGCCCCCGACCATGACATCAGCACCACTATCAATGAGTTCAACAACACTTGCGGTCATACCTCAAATCTGCCCGAGGTATTACTGGTTTTCCTGATCGTTATTGCTCTGGCTGACGGAGACTTTGACGCCAAAGAGGAATCACTGATAAGTGACATTTCCCGGCAACTCGGTTTTAACGACACCCAATTTCGTCAAATTCTTGAAAAGACACTAAACCAGACACATTTTGCACAGGGTCATACCACCCAAACTAGCCTGGACAATGCCTACAAGGCTCTGGGTGTCAATGAAGCATGCAGCGACCCAGAGCTAAAACGGGCTTACCGCAAATTAATGAGTCAATACCACCCTGACAAACTGATGGGTCAGGGCGTTCCTAAAGACATGATCGAACTGGGTAAACAACAAACTCAAGAAATACAAGCGGCCTATGAACTGATCAAAAACCATCGGCAGAAATAAGCCATGAGAAAGACGGACGGAAACAAAAAAGGGGCGGTTAGCCATACCTCATATACGGGTCAAAGTGAGCTGATATCAATATTGTCGATTCGCGAGACCGCCGTATAAAACAGACTCATACCGCCTCTAATTTCCATCTCCAGATCCGGGTTTAGTGTTACCTCACCGTTTTTGACAGCAATAATTGTTGCCTGATGCCGGTCCTTCACACCCACAAAAATTCCTGAAAATTTTCGGCTTAAATCTTCATCGGCCGGAATATCGTAGCGATACAGATTCTGACCGGAAAGGTTTGACACTAGCTGATGAATAATCTCGCTGGATTCTCTGTCCTGCAGCTCTTGGGCCATAAGATAGGCAATAGCCGGGCGCACAACCTGATTTAAGGAGTGTTCATCGGCTGGCAGTGACTTTATCTTGCTTGAGTGCTCTTCGCTCTGTAAATAGCACACCATGTGCGCACGGGTATTGACCGCCCTCACTGCGTAAGCCGTAAAGAAGGTTTGGTTGTCATCCACCCCATGAACAATGATGCTTCGAGCCTCGCGCGCGCAGCTTCGAGCCAGTACATCGGCGCAGGCTAAGTCTCCGCGGATGAACCTGATGGAACTGTTTGTGAAGGGATTATCCTCCTGATCGGAAGAGCACACGACAATGTCTTCACCCGGTGAGTCAGCTAACAACTCATCAACCACATTTTCGGTGCAACCCCGGCGGTAGCCCATGATCACAATATGACTTTTCATTTTCACCCTCGACAAGCCTTTTAACTTTTTGTTTGCTAAATCGACAACGCGCTCTGCGGTTTTGCCTATAACCAAGCCCAGTACAGCGATACCCATCACCATGACTACACCGGCAACCACACGCCCCTCTTGCGTTCCCGGGGCAAAATCACCGTAGCCGACGGTTGTTACCGTCACCACAAACCACCAACTGTAGTTGTCGATAATCAGTGCTTCGCCGGCAGCGTACATCCCCAGCCACCCCAGAACGTATATAGCGCCAATAAGGCCTACAATCTTTGGCCAGGCATTCGCACTGAGCCGCTGGACCGTTAATTTGAATGTCCTAATGGCGACGTTAATAATCATTCAATCAACCAACTGTCATCGGTGTATCGCGTTAACAGGCAAGGCTGCATTAGCGTGTTGATGCAGGTATTCTTCGCCACTAGCTCATCTCGACCAAAAGCAAAAGAGGCGGCAAGCAGCTCCGGTGTGATAAACGGTGTTTCGACCGCAAATTTTTTCACCCCCGAAAGTCGGTCGCGCAGCGATGTCTCAGATTCTTCTCCAGCCCAAGCCAAGTAAAAGCCCCAATCGCCAAAGGAAGGGACATTCTGCCGGTAAGGCAGGGCCTTGAGTCCTGCGGCTCGCAGTGTCTCACCAATCGCGAGATACGCTTCTTTAGCATGGAAAGGCGACGTCGACTGAACGGCGATATAGGCGCTCGGGGCCAAATACCGTTTCAGTGATCGGTAAAATTGCGTGGTGTACAGTTTACTGAGCTCAGCCGACGAAGGGTCTGGTAGATCGATAATAACGGCATCCCAGCGAACATCCGGACGCTGCCTCAGAAACTGATCCGCATCAATATTAAAAACCAGCGTCGAGGCTACATACTCCGGGGCAAGGTCCTCATTAGACGATGCGCTCATGTACAGGGCTTTCTGTACGCCGGGCTCATGAATGTTCATGGGATTGACTACAACATTCGCGTGCTTGAAAGAATCTTTATTCAACTGGGTTAGATAGGGATTACTCGACGCGATCTTTACCATATCAGGGTCCAGATCGACCAAGGTGACCTGCTTTACGCCCGCATACTTATTGACCTCTCGAAGGGCCAGACCATCGCCACCGCCCAGGATTAACACGTTGTCGATGCGCGGCGCAGCGATCATGAGCGGGTGTACCAAAAAATCGTGGTAACGCTCCTCATCGGTCGATGAGAACTGCGTATTGCCATTGATATATAAGCGTGTATCGTTTAAACCCTTGTTATGGGTAATGACGAGATGCTGATAGGACGTCGTTTCTTTGTAGACAATCGGGTCTTCATAAAACTTCTGCTCGAGTAAATTACTGATGTCACGATTGCTCATGTAGCCAACAATCATAATGATGGCCGTGAGTGTAAGCACAAGGGCCTGAAGTATCGGCCTGGCAATGACCTTCAACCTCAAAAAATAGATGATGGCGATAACGGCAACGGCAAAGTTAAAGCCCGCTACAATAAAGCTTATCTCCGTTAGTGGAAAATTCTTCAGCAGGAATTTAACCCAGATAATCGCGCCGACAAAAGCCCCGATATAGTCCATCGCAAAAACAATAGTCAGGTTTTTTCTGAGTTCAATATTCTGCTGATCAATAATTCGCATTACCAGTGGAATTTCAAATCCAATCAAAAACCCTACCGATAATACAAAGAAATAATGAACAAGCAGGAAGTGGTTTTCCAAGTAGCCGTAGGAAGCGTAAATAGCAAGAGGCGCAAACCCCCCGAGGACTGCCATAAGCACTTCGACAGTAATAAATTTCTGCAGAAGATTGTTGTCCGACATCTTGTTTTGAACAAAACCCGCGACCCCCATCATAAACATCATGCACGCAATAACGATGGAGAACTGCTCAATAGAATTCCCCAAGATATACGTGGTGATGGTCGCGAGCACATATTCATTAACCAGGCCACTGGCCCCGGTCGAGAACATGCAGAACGCAAGGAGTGGCGCAAGGAATCTCGGTTGGGTCATTGTTTACAGAACTGCGTTACTAAGAATCAAGGCAACGCCTACTTTAGCGGCAGCAATCTGCAAAATCACGACAGGCTGATCCAGTTCAAGAGCCTCTTTCACGGTCGATGCGGTTACCACAACGCGATCGATCAGAATCTCGAAGATATACAGTAAGATCATGCCGGTCGCGGCAAGCACTAGATACTCTAAAATCATCTCATTCAAGGTATTAACGCCGTTACCTGTAATAGCGCTTTTTAGAATGAGTGAGTAGGCAATTAATTTTCCGCCCAGATAAATGCCCGAAGAGACATTACCCTTGCCAATACTAACAACGATATCGTGAGATCGCATCATGACTTTTTCGTAGACGAGCACCAACACAACCAGGGTCAGCTGGCCAACCACAAAATAGGCGATACTTGATACGAAGCCACCGGCATCGCCGACAATACTCGCGTAAGCCATAATACCCGTCGCAACAAGCATACCCATCTCGACAAGGCCTACCGAGGTGTTGGCTTTCTGGAGCTCACTGAGGTTATGGATTCCTGGCAAAACCCACTTATCAGCGGTCATCAGCGCACTAACGATAAATACAACCGCCAGTAGCCCGTATTCAACTGACTTCAAGATATCCTGCCCGAGACTTGATTCCGATTGCCCGGCAAGCACACCCATCATCGCAATCGCGAGACCAAACTGCGCACCGCTTCGGCGAAAGCCTACCGCCATGTTTCCGGACTTTACTTCAGTATCGGCCGTGTAGTTCACCGCGGATATCTTGCTTAAAGCCAGCTTAAGAATAAATGCGCAGCCAACGTAGATTAGCGTGTACAGCGCATAAATTGCGTATTGTTCAATATTCATAGTTCACCCATTAAATTAATTATTTGCCGCCACTGGATGGGCCGCGCGCCCGCCCTGCTGCACCCGCGCCTCTCACCGAGCCCGGCATTGATGATGTCCGCCCTGAATTACGGCCCGTCGACGCCGAAGTAATTACGCCGGGGTTTCTCTTTGAATACTCACTGTTTCGGTAGCGGCTGTTCGAATAGGTCTGACCACCGTAGGTGCCGTACTGGTTATTGCGACCATAGTAAGGCTGCCTATGGTTGCGGCCGCTATACCCAGACCAGTCGTTGTAAGAGTAACGACTAGGGCCAATGAAGCTACCAAATAAGCGGTACATGCCGTAGTAGTGCCAAAAAGAGTGTCCCCCCTGTTGGCGCCACTCACCGTACTGATTTGAGCCAGTCGGCTGCCCATTCACCATCGACGGCTCGGCGATTGCCGCCATACCCACCGGCTCTGCAACCCTAGAGGTTTCTGACTCGTAGTGTCCCAGTGGCTTTGTTGCAATCGCCATACCGAGATTATCTTCGTGTGCGTAGAACAACTCACTTGATACCAGGATCCAGGCACCCTCGTTAACCTCACCATCCTCAATCACCGTGTATTTGTGAAAGGCTTTTGCCTCAGTGCTGGCAAGCCAGTACTGCGCATCGTGTTCGCTACGCGGCCACCGATATTGGGGATCAATTCGCAGTGCATCCCAGCGGTTGCGAGGAATCAGAATAGTAAACTGGCTTCTCCATCCATCTTGGTTTCTAGCAATGGCGCCTTCGCCGAGCCCATCAAAATATTCAAAAGAGTCTGCATCAACCGATGAAGCAGGATACCTAATATCGTGCCCGGCACCACAATATTCGCCATCACACCAGTTTGAACGCCCTACTGTGACAAAATAGTCAATCTTCTGATCGCTCAGGACTTTGACATAACTTCGATCCAGCTGCGCCAACAAGCCTTCGTTCTCACTCATGTAGCCGGCGAACTGTTCTTGCAAATCAACAAGTTTATTGTAGGCATCCACATACACGGCGTAATCTGGCGTAGAAGACGCTCTTTCCCGCTTTAGAATCTTAAACCCCGATACCTGCAAGGCGAAAATTTCTGAGGCGCCGTCTAACTTCTTATCAAAATCGCCTGACTTGTTAGGGTACTTACCCTTAAATTCATCAACCTTTGTGCTGAATCCTTTAATTTTTTGTTCATTCTTGGCGATGCTCGAACGTGCAGTGTCCCAATACTTGTCCTTGTTCTTCCGACCATCAAGGATGACTACCGCCCTGTTGCGCGGGTAGAGCCTGGCAGACTTTACATCATTGAGCGCGCTTCGAGCCGCGAGCAGATACCCTTGCAGTGAGTCCAGGTCATCTTGATGATTTCGATCAAGAATCGGCACGATGTCATTTTCATATTGAGTCGCAATGCCGTCGAGTAAGTTCCCGGCTTTTAGGTGGTAGCCGTCCCAATCTCCAGTTTGCGCATATGATTCTAAAAAACTCCAATCGTCGGATCGCTTCAGCGCATCCATCTCTCGTTTTGCTGACGCAATCTTGTCGCGCTCAGCCTCAATAGACTGCGCAATAAACTCCGCCTTCCTTACTGCCTCTTGGGGCAAGGACGTAAAAACCGAGTAAAACCAAAAACCCAGTAGACCTACAAGAATGACAATCAGTGCTGGCTTAGCATTACCCATAATCACCCGCCTTTAGTGCGCTAGCCTGCAACACAACAACATCGTCGAGACCTAATTCTTGACTGAGAAAGGCCTCTCGCTCGTGATCTCCGTCGTCATCCCACATTTCAATGGTTAGACATTGACCGCTGTTGGACTCAAACTCATAAAGTCGAACGGGCGCAGGGTCATCGTCACGAGATCGGTAATACACGGCCGCCCAGCTTTCATCTTCACTATAATGAAATTGCTCCGCCTTATATTTTAGGCAACCTTTCTCATCCTCGGCCATTAACTCCAAGTCAGAGCGCGTTACCGCTTTGCCATCGCAGCTTATGTCGCGAAGTTTTATCTCAAGCAGTGTCTCGCTCATCTCAAGCGCGTCATCCTCCTCCCACTCAACATGAGCTATCTTACCCGTAAGAAGATTGAAGATTTCTAACTCAGTGACCCAATACTCTTTCTTGCGCCTTTTATAATTGCTCCAGCGCACGTCTAGGTATTTTCCGATACCGCCGACTTGAAAGGTTTCACCTCGAATATCCAAATACCCACCAACGTCGAGTTTTCGGATATCAAGACCTTCGCTCTCAGGGTCACACGAGGGCCTAAGCCCCCGAATAGCCTGAACTCTTTTTTGAATACTCATCACAATCCTTAGATGACTTCGCCAGAATCATTATCAATAACCGTTGAGGCGTCGGACTCAGAACGAAAATCCTGTGTATTGCGTGCAGACTCCATACCCGCCGCTATCGGCGCCAGCTCTCGTGTCATTTCCGCCAGTCGATCGCTGGTTTCTCGCGCTTTACTCGTGCTGCTGGACATCGTTTCGTTGGCTGTAGAGATCGCCTGCATAAGCTGATCAAAGCCTTCTTCAAGCTTCTCCAAGCCAATGACGGGGTTGTTGTACATATCGCCAACTTCTTTAGCCGCTTGGTTAACCGCAGTAGCGTTTTGGGCCATCATCTCGCCCAAGCCATCCTGAAATCCTTTCACCGCATCTTTAACTGCTTTTTGCTGCGCCAGGGCCGCCTGAATACGCAGTGCGTTATTCATGACCATCGGACCGACCGTCAAGGCGCTGTCAATTTGCTCTCCCAGCAGTGAGTTGGTCGACATCGTCTGATCGATACTGATAAAGAACTGAACAGAGGCCTGCTCCATTGTTCGCATATCACGAATGCGACGCATCGCCTGATTTTTGACAGAGGCTAACTTTTGGACCTGCTGAATGTCATCAGACGGCGCGCTTGCTTCAAGCTCTTCAACTTTCTTAACGAAAAGCTCACTAACATAAATTTCAGACTCCGTTTCTTTTTTGGCGGCTGCAATTTCGTTGTACTGATGTTCTAGATCAATGCTGGTTTCAATCAGTTGATCTTTGCCGTTGCGCAAACCATCGAAGATAGCATTGACGTGAGAATGCATCGGCTGATATCGACGAATAAAGCGCGATACCGCGCGACGCTGAATACCCTTTGGCATCCAGGAGAACCACCAGGCGTTGCGCAGAGAATGTGGATTCAATTCATCCATTGTCTCTCGCAATTGCAGAAGTTTTTCGCCCGTTGGCGACTTTCCATCCAGACCTTTTAGCAAAGAATCCACACTTCCCGCCATAAGATCATTCGCCTTGCCCATCCGCTTATGGGCTGAAGACCCCAGTCCGTCCACGATCCTTGTTAGCGCCGGCCCTGATTCCTTATTCACTGAGACAAGAAGGCCGTCCGCCTTTTGTGACAGCGTTTGTATATCGTCTTCGGAGGCCCATT
>JBLHMO010000058.1:0-19134 GCA_047622145.1 Paracoccaceae bacterium
CCCCGGCAAAGGCGAGACTTTTGGGGCCAAAGCCAACGAAATGAACGGGGATGTTTGCGTCCAGCCAATCGCCGCTTTTTAAATAGGGAAGATTTCCCATCGGGCCCTCATAGCCGGCAACAGATTCGCCCCTCCAAAGAGTGCGCAAGATACTCAGTCCATCAATCAGCTTCTTATTACCAACCGTTTCCAGCCCCATCAGTTGATTGCGAATCGCCACCCCTCTTGCCAACCCCAGTTCAAAACGTCCTTCAGACAAATAGTGCAGCGAACTGCACATGGCGGCGAGCAGCTGCGGGTGGCGGGTATGAATATTGGTGGCCGCCGTCGCCACTTTGATACGCTCAGTAACGGCCAGCGCGGCCGAGCAGACCACCCCCGCCTCTTTCACATCAAAGCGCTCCGACAGCCAGACTTTGCCCAGCCCCAGCGCTTCCGCTTGCTGTGCTTCGGCGATTGCATCGCGCGGGGTTTCACTGTGGCCGGGCAGCAGGTAGCAGCCCAATTCCGGAAATTCCTGTATCAACGTGCTTTCCTCTTTAGTAAATGGCTTCGTCGCCGCTCAGCCCGAAGTCGTGCCACGCGCCGTGAATATGCGTCTGGCAATTGCCGTAGCCGACACCGCCGCCAAGCGGGTCCGTGACCCGAATAATACAATCGCGAAACTGCTTAAAACGATCGATATTCTCAAGGGTCGACGCATCGGCAACATGGTCGCCATCGAGATGCAGCTGGCCGCGCCAACTGCCGTGATAGTGGCCATCGCCACCGTGATAGTGCCCGGCACCCAAATAGAAGCCAGTCTCAGAGACTTTTTCAAACTGCATGGGGCGTTCACTGCCATCATCCAGCTGGAAAACAAACTCGCCAGACTGCAGGCGCTTGGTTGGTGACTCAAACTTCAGGTTTGGCGTCATGCCGATGACCTTCACCGTTTTACCCTGATCGTCCTCAAAGCCACCCTGTACACGCTGCTGGGAGAAGCCCGGCGCGGAAAACTGCAGATAGTAGTGATGAAAGGCATAGCGTGAACCATCGTCCCGCGTAAACAGCAACGGATTCCAGATGGCCAAAGCCTGCGGTATCAGATGATGGTAGTCCGGCTCCATATCCGTCGCCGGCACACCCACCATCGGGCGAATACCCCAGGATTTATCGCGGGTGGAGACCCACGCCTCCGGTGTGATGGCTACGCGCTCACCGTCAATCTCCAGCCAGCCGCTGGCACGGCCGGTTTGGTGGTAGCGAATTTGGTCAGTCGCTTTGCGGTAGCCGTGCATATCGCGACGGTCTTCGCGGTCTTCAACAACACAGGCTGCGGCAGCGTCGAAGGTCAGTTCAAAAGCAATAGGCTGAACATCATTGGCTTCGAGTGTCACCCGAATTTGTTTCAAGGCTTCGAGCACCTCGTAGCGAATCGGCCCGACATTCACGCTGGTCGGCTCGCTATTGAGCGCGCGACTGCCGCGCACCACCCATTGCTCCCTACCCCGCGCAATACCGGCATAGGCGTCCACCACATTGCGATTGGTGTATTTGCCAAAGCCAAACACGATTTGCAAAGAACCGTCGATGGCCGCGGCCATGCCGCAGACCTTTTCCGTCCAGGCGGGGTCGCTTTGCCCAACCGAGGCAAAGGTCTCCACGACCTGATGGTTAAAATCTTCATCGCTCGGCAGCAGGGGGCCTGTGGTACCCGTCATTGCGTCATATCCTTAACCGGCCTAGCTTGGCCAGCAGAAATCATTAGGGAGAGCGCCAACGGTATTACACTTTAGCCCGCCATTCGATTAATGATTTATTAGATTCTGCTGCCACAGCTTACATCGCGGGACTGTCGAGGAGGCAATCAGCGGCGCGTTAGCTACGGATGAAGTCCGCGCCGCAACGGCGACTTAGGTCATCTCTGTGTCAAGTATCGGCTTCTCGAAGTAGAGATAGTCGTTCTTCATGTAGCAGATTTTCCAGCCCTCCGCGTCCCGGCGGTAACTCTCGAAGTATTGGACGCCAATACGACGCGAAGGCGCATCCGACACGGCCAAGGTAGAGACCTCAACAGTCCAACGGCCGTTAGCGTTATTGTCATCCAGAATATCTATCAGCGGGTTGGCGCCGACGGGTATCTGCCGCAACAAGTCATCATTTTCCATCAATTTTGTGAAGAAATCGCGGATATTGTCGCGCCCACTCAAAGTGATATTGAAACCGTACTCCAACTCGGCATCGTCGCTAAAGCAGTCCACCAAAGCGTCTACATTCTTGTCGAGAATACTGTACCAGTAGGTATGACGCAGATCCTTAATGGCTTCTCGATGCTGTAGCGTCGAAACAAGGGCTTCAAGATTCTTCAATCTGGCTTCCAGATCAGACATGGGGTTTCTCCTTTATTATTGATCAGGTGTTGAAATACGTGAGACACACTAGCGAAGCTAAGGGTAAAAGTCTGCGCTTCAGGCAAAAATATCCCAAGCACTACTCTCCCTTATGATCTCCGAGCTGCACGCCAGAATGCGGCCGACCCTAGCCTTGGCGAAAATTCCTAATCTTGCAAATAGTGTGCAAGTCTCACGTTTTTATAAGCGCGACGGATTCAATCGCGCGTATATTATGACTATTCGCTATCGAGACATCGTAGACTTGAGCTGCACGACCTGACGCATAAAACAGCGAATCGTTTCAGTTGACGCCTTGTCCGGCCTTGCACTTATAAGGCTCAGCACTTACAGCAACGATAGATTTACATACAGAGTTATCAAACATGCCCATCGGCGGTGGTTCCAAAAAAGTACTCTACACACTAAACACGGCAAGGCGTATCGGCTTGCTGAACAGCGCCAAAGCGCTGTCGGCCAAAAATACCTGCAAGGCCTGCGGTTTGGGCATGGGCGGGCAACGCGGGGGAATGACCAACGAACTGGATGAGTTCCCATCCGTGTGCAATAAAAGTATTCAAGCACAGTCCACCGACATTCAAGCACCGATACCCGCGGCCGTTTTCGACCACAGCGTAGCTGAACTACGCGAGCTAAGCGCGCATGAACTGGAACATCTCGGCAGGCTGGGCCAACCCATTTATAAAGCCGAGGACAACGACCGCTACCAAACGGTTTCCTGGGAATGGGCCATGCAGCGCAGTGCCGCCGCCTTTAGTAAGGTAGAGCCCGATAAAACATTCTTCTATACCTCCGGCCGCTCGTCGAATGAAGCGGGCTTTTTGCTGCAATTGTTCGCTCGCATGTATGGCACCAACAATATCAGCAACTGCTCCTACTATTGCCATCAGGCCACGGGCGAGGCACTCCACAACACGATTGGCACTGGCACCTCGACCGTCGAACTCAATGATCTAAGTGGCTGCGACCTGTTTTTTTTGATCGGTGCGAATCCAGCCTCCAATCACCCTCGCCTGCTGCACAAACTGATTCAACTGCGACGGCGCGGCGGCACCGTCGTCGTCATCAATCCATTAAAGGAAGCCGGTCTGGTGCGATTTGCCGCGCCGAAAATGGTGAGTTCGCTCATTAAGGGCGGCGACGAGATCGCCAGCATATATATCCAGCCCAAGACCGGATCGGACATTGCGCTATTCACAGCACTGGCCAAGGCGCTGATTGAAAAAGGCGCAACCGACTCTGCCTTTATCGCACAACACACCCGCGGATTTGCACAACTTCGCAAACATGTAGACAAGGCCGATTGGGACGAACTGCTGAACAGCTGCGGCATCGAGCGCGACGTGATAGACCAACTTGCCGACATTTACAGTGCCTCGCAACACGCTGTTTTTGCCTGGGGAATGGGCATGACCCATCACCAGCACGGTGTCGACAATATCGAATGGATCAGCAATCTGGCGCTGCTGCGCGGCATGATCGGGAAACGCTATGCGGGCTTGCTGCCCCTGCGCGGCCACAGCAATGTTCAGGGTATTGGCACCATCGGGGTAAAGCCGGTGTTACCGGAAGAGGTCTTCCAGCGCATTGAGCAGGTTTACGGCGTTAAACTCCCACAATCCAAAGGCTTGCATACGCTCGCTTCCCTTGAGCGAGCACACGAACACAAGATGGATGCCGCCCTTATCATGGGTGGCAACCTCTATTCAGCCACACCCGACAGCCGCTGGGCAGAAGAAGCGTTCAACCGTATTGGCTTTAAGTTGTATTTAACAACAACGCTGAATCAGGGCCATATTCACGGGGTCGACCGTGGTGAATCGCTGATACTGCCGGTCTGTGCGCGCGATGAAGAACCGGAACCGACCACCCAGGAATCTATGTTCAATTACGTGCGCATGAGTGATGGTGGCATCAAGCGCATCGCCACCGTACGATCAGAAATAGCCATTCTCGCCGAACTTGCGAGTACACTACTGCCGAATTCGCCGATCGATTTCAGTCGTTTTCGTCAACACAGCACGATTCGTGAAGCCATTGCCAAAGTAGTTCCCGGCATGGAACAACTTGCGGATATCGACGTAGCCAAGCAAGAATTTTACGTGCGCTCGCGCATACTGCACACGCCCCAGTTCAATACCCCCGACAAGCGCGCCGCCTTCGTTATTCCGCCACCTTCTCAAAAAATGCCTGAACCACATCGACCCTACACCTTGATGAGCATTCGCAGTGAAGGCCAGTTCAATTCCATTATCTACGAAGAGAAAGACAGCTACCGCCAGGTGAAGCATCGCTGGACCGCCCTGCTCAACCGTCAGGATGTACTGGAACTGGGCATCAACGATGGAGCCTATGTCGACATCCAGTCGAACAGCGGCGAGATGATAAAAGTGCAGGTCAAAGTATTTGATATACCGCCCAAATGCATTGCCGTGTATTACCCCGAAGCCAACGTCCTGTGCTCGCGCACATCAGACCCTCGCAGCCATACCCCCGAGTTTAAATCTGTGCCAGTGTCGATACGCATTCATTCCCCCTGAACGCAGGTCGTCGGGGCTTTTGGCACAAGCAAATTACGTATATATTAATTACGTTACATTAATTTACTATATGGTCAGCGCGCGGTATGCTGGTGGCCTTATAAAAAAAGCCTAAACGCAGGGGGCTCTGAGAATGCAGGTTAACAACAGTGGGCCTGAATGCAGTCCGCACTTTCACGCCCTCGGCTACACCTCGCCACCTGCTAGCTTTGCACCTACCCATAACAAATTTGTTAACTAAGAGGACAAGCCCATGACCATCGCAACGGGATATATTGGCCTAGGCAATATCGGCAAGCCCATGTGTACCAACCTCGTCAAAAACCAGGGTAAGAACGGACTACAGGTATACGTCTACGACGTCATGCCCGACCCCATACAAGAGATGGTGGCACTGGGCGCACTTGCCGCCAACAGTGGCCGCGAAATCGCGGAAAAATGCGCACTGATCGGACTCTGTGTTCGCAATGACGGTGACGTTGAAAATCTCTTCTACGGCGATAACGGCATGCTGGCCAACGCCGCCAAAGGCACCATCATCGCCATTCACAGCACCGTCACCCGCGACAATATTATTCGCTGGGCCAACGACGCCGCCAAATACGATATTCACGTAATCGATGCACCGATAACTGGCGGCGCATCCGGTGCCGCGGACGGCAGTCTTTGCATTATGGTGGGTGGTGAAGACAGCGTGATTGAGCGGGCCACCCCTATGTTTACCGGCACCAGTAAAGTGGTTGTTCACGCGGGCGAGCTTGGTGCGGGCGCGGTATTAAAACTCGCCAACAATATGATTACCTATGCGGCCTTCACCGCGTGTAGCGAGGCTATTGCGCTGATGAAAAATGCGGGGCTGGAGCCAGACCGGCTTTACGAGGTAGGCAAAGCCAACGGCGTTATCACACCCTCCGGGCAGCAGTTTATTTCCGGGCGCGAAGCTTTGTTGGCCGGCTGTACGGCCGAGCAAATGGACGAGTTTTTTGGCCCCTTTGCCGGGCTCGGTGAAAAAGATTTGGATCACGCGCTAAACCTTGCCTCACAGTTGAATATTGCCCTGCCGGTTACCGAAAAAATTCGAGAGGGCATTCGCAAGACTTTTACCGAGGGTGTCATGCCGACATCGAACGGTAGCGACCAAGGAGAATAAGTATGAGTCAACCAGACTATGGCGAACAGCGGCTGTTTATCAACGGCGAATTGCGCGCAGCCTACGACGGCCGTGTTTACGACAACTTCAGTCCCGTAAGCGAAGAAAAAATAGGCGTAGCCGCCGACGCCAGCCTCGCAGATGCTGAAGCAGCCTTGGCTGCCGCGCGCGACGCCTTCGACAACACCGAGTGGTCACGTGATCACGCCTTCAGAGCGAAATGCCTGCGCCAGTTTGTCGACGGTCTCAACAAGCACATCGATGAGCTGCGCGCCGCAACCGCCGCCGAAACCGGTGCCACCCAGTTTTTTGTTAACGGCCCCCAGTGTGACGGCCCCGTTGCCATGGCCAGTTGGCCCATCGACTTTCTTGAACAGTTCCAATGGGACCGCGAAATTGGCGAATACGACGTCATGGGCATTAAAAGCAAGCGTCTGGTATTCAAAGAAGCTGCCGGAGTGGTCGCCGCAATTTCCCCATGGAATTTTCCCATTCAGATTAATCTGGCCAAGTGCGTTCCAGCCATGGCGGCAGGCTGCACCGTAGTACTCAAGTCGGCGCCGGACACCCCCTGGACAGCCTCGCTGCTAGGCCGCATCGCCGCTGAAACCGATATGCCAGCCGGCGTCTTCAACGTACTGACAGCGTCTGAGCCTGCCGAAATTGGCAATTTTCTGACCAGCGATCCACGCGTCGATGTGGTGTCCTTCACCGGCTCTACCGCGGTGGGCAAACACGTTATGCGCAATGCTACCGACACGGTCAAGAAAGTGTTTCTTGAGCTGGGTGGAAAGTCCGCCATGGTGGTATTAGAAGACGCCGATCTTGGCAGCGCCCTGTTCGGCGCCATTGCCGTCTGCGCGCACTCCGGTCAGGGCTGCGCCATTACCACCCGCTGCTTGGTACCACGCAGCAAACTGGCTGAAGCAGAAACCATGCTCAAAGCGATTTTTGACAGCATAACTATTGGCAGCAAGGACACCAGCGGTGAAATGGGCGGGCCACTGATTAATAAGCGCCAGTATGATCGGGTACTGTCTTATATTGAACAAGGAAAAGCCGAGGGTGCCACACTGATCTGCGGCGGCGGTCGTCCGGCGCACCTCGACAAAGGCTATTTTGTAGAGCCCACCGTATTCAGCAATGTCACTAACGATATGACTATTGCCCGAGAAGAGATTTTTGGACCGGTACTGGTCGTCATCCCTTACGACAACGAAGCAGACGCCTTACGTATTGCCAACGATTCAGACTACGGTTTGTCGGGCGCGGTATACGCGGCGACCGATGAACACGCCATAGCCTTTGCACGGCGAGTACGCACCGGCACCCTGAATATAAATGGTGGCAATTTCTTCGGCCCCGATGCACCCTTTGGCGGCTACAAACAAAGCGGCATCGGCCGTGAAATGGGGCCAGAAGGCTTTGAAGAATATCTGGAAACTAAAACTCTCGGCATTGCGGTCTAAAGCGCACGGTTAAACAGACTTACCCGCACACCACCGACAAGGAAAAATAAAATGGACAATATACTCGGCTATCAAAATAAAAATGTGGTCATTACCGGCGCGGCCTCTGGCATGGGCGCGGCGGCAACCGCGCTGTTAATCGAAGCGGGCGCCAATGTCTACGCTCTGGATATTGGCAATGTTAGCGCACCCGTCACCAAAGCGCTGAAAGTCAACATCATGGACAAGGCTTCTATCGATGCTGCGCTGACAGAGTTGCCAGACTCAATCTACGCCCTGTTCAATTGCGCCGGTGTGCCGCATCCACCGACACCCGTTTACGAAACCATAATGATCAACTTTGTCGGCCTGCGCTACCTAACCGAACAACTCCTGCCGCGCATCAGCGAGGGCGGCGCCGTTGCCTCTATCGCGTCGACCGCCGGCATGGCCTGGCGCTCCAATCTCGATAAGGTTCAGGAATTTTTGGCCCTAGACAATTTTGAAGCCGCCTCCGACTGGCTCAAAGCCGGCAACGAACTGGGCCAACAAGCCGACGCCTACGGCTTCTCAAAGCAGTGCATTATTGTTTACACCCTGCAGATGGCCGGCGAGCTAGCCAAACAGCACAAACGCATTAACTGCATTGCACCCTCACCAACCGATTCAGCCTTTATGGATAGCCTCGCCACGGCTGGCATCGGCAAAGACGTCACCTCACTGTTCTGCCCCAGCAATGGCGATTTCGCCACCGGCGCCGACATGGGTCATGCCTTGGTCGCCCTCAATAGCAAACTGGCCGGCTTTATCAGTGGCTGCATCATTCCCGTGGACTACGGCTATGTTGCCGAAGTCACGATGGGCCAGCGCGATAATATGCTGAGTATTTCACTGTAATAGGCCGGTAGCTTTGGGCCAGAGTGAAAACTATCTTACAGGCCAGTGACACGCGTGCTGACTGAGAAATAGTTTTCACTCTGACCACACACTTTCTAGGCATCGCGCACAGCATCAGCAAGCTGTCTATCCAGAGACGCGCTATACGACGGCTGACAACGCTCCATAAAGTAAGCCACTTCTGCCATGTCGGTGTAGGCGTCAAGGCGCTCCCGAATATCGAGCAGTGCCTCGGTGAATTCACGATTGCCCATATGGGTTTCGCGCTCACAGTGGTTCAACGCCGAGATCAGATCAGCAGCCTTAACCAGCCGTCGATACGCTTCCGGCATATGGTCGTGCTTCACCAAGGGTTTGTAGTGCTCACGCAATTCCGGCGGCAGGGTGTTGATCAGCAGTTGTTCTGCGCCGCGCTCCATGGCCTTGAAGGCAGATAGAATTTCTGGGCTCGCATTCTTGGCCGGGGTAATGGCATCGCCGGTGATCGACTCAGACAGATCGTGCATCAGTCCGTGTACGGCAACAGCATTAGGATCGATGGGATCGCCACCGGTGATATGGCTGCGGATCATGGCCAGCGCATGGCAAATCATCGCGACCTCGGCTGAGTGCTCCAGGGTGTTCTCAGGAACATGAGAGTGCTTGATGCCCCAGCGCCTTACGTACTTGGTTCTGTGGGCCTGAGCGTAAAAGTGCCACGCTGCTTGAGATTCGTTTTTGTCGCCTACCATGTGCTGACTCCCGTGGCTCTATAGATGGCCGTGTGCTTTATTCTACAGTGTCTGAGTTTAGCTGCTTCATTGAGTAGTGATGTTTTTTTGCGCAAGTAAACAAGTAACGTCCTTTCGTACGGGTAGACGCCGGCATTGCCATAGATACCGAAGTAAGCGTAGTCTCCCCTGAAAATTGGAGCTACAGGCTTGTCTTGAATTAGTGTTAGCGTCGCTTAGAATTCTTTCTCTTTCTTGCAAAAACGGAATACCCGCTTGGCTATATCAAACGCCGCCAAATCAGACCTTTTACTCGTAGTCGTCACCCTACTCGCAGCGGCTGGCTGGATATTTTCACGAGAAGCCGTACTAGCGATGCCGCCGCTACTATTTATGGCCATACGGTTTCTTCTGGCCAGCGCTTTGCTCGCCTGCGTCGCGCGCCGTCAACTTACCCTGCTCACCCGAAACGAACTGGCTCGCTGCGCACGAATTGGCCTCGTCTTCGGTATTGCCATGAGCCTGTGGGTGGTCGGCCTAGCGAAATCCCTGCACGTTGGCGAGGCGGCCTTTATCGCAAGCCTGGGCATTATCATGGTACCCATAATAGGCCGGGTTTTTTTAAGGAAGCGATTCCACTTAATACCTGGCTGGCAATGCCCTTTGCCATAACGGGTCTGGGCTTTTTGTCCTTAAGTCATGAGCTTCGCTTTGAAGCCCCCCAATTACTGCTACTCGGCTCAGCAGCTATCTTCGCGCTGTACTTCAATTTGAATACTCGCGCAGCGAACAACCAGTCAACGACCTTGGGCGACGGCACCCGTATCGACACACCGCGGATATCGGTGATGGCACTGACCACGGTGGTGCTAACCGTTGTCGGGCTGGTTACCGGTTTGTTGTCGCTGGTATTGGAGCCTTGGCATCCTACATTCGACAATTTTCAACCCGTGCTTGCTGTATGGATAGGGTTCTCCGCGCTCGTCAGTACGGCCCTGCGCTTTTTAGTACAGACCTACGCGCAAAGCCTGACCCAAAACAGTCACGGCGTCGTTATCATGGTGTTAGAGCCCATATGGACCGCCCTGCTCGCGACGGTATGGTTTATGGAATCCATGAGTAGCGCACAATTGGTGGGCTGCGCGTTAATATTTATGTCCCTACTGATTAACCGCTTCAAGGCGGTAGCGCAGCTTTTACAGCGGGTTAACCGATGGCATTGAAACACAAGTCGAACGACTGCTCTTTCGAGATGGGTACTGGCATGATGTGTGGATAGAGGACGAATGCATGCCATCGCGTAGGCGAAGATTGCGATGACTATCTAGCCAAGTATTATATTTTTTGGAGTCAGCACAGTGGAATTTGTTATTAGTTTCGATATGCGCGCACCCGACTTTGGCGCTTCGCCCGAACGGCTTTATTCCGCAGCCCTGGACATGAGTGAGTGGGCAGACCGCATAGGCTTTAATTGTGTGAGCCTTGGCGAGCACCATGCAAGTGATGATGGCTATCTCCCCTCGCCTATACCCATGGCCGCCGCCATTGCCGCGAGAACGCGGTCTGTGTCCATTCGTCCGAATGTTCTGGTCGCCCCACTATACGAACCCGTCAAGCTCGCAGAAGACTTGTCAGTTCTCCAGATTCTTAGTGGCGGTCGACTGCAGGTCGTCATTGGTGCCGGCTATCGACCTTATGAATTCCAAATGTTTGGAACCCATCGCAGCGAGCGCAAGCAGCGCTACCTCGACGTCTTTGAGGTACTACGAAAAGCCTGGGTAGGCGCTGAATTTGACTATCAAGGCAGGAAGGTACTTGTTAGGCCGCTACCGGACAAAGCTCCTCCGCTGTTACTGGGCGGCGCTCACCCGGCCGTAGCCCGACGAGCAGCCCGCATTGCCGACGGCTTCTTTCCTCCGGGTGGGGAGAACTGGACGGTCTACCGGGAAGAACGCATTAAACTGGGGAAGTCAGACCCCGGCGAAAAATTCCACGCACTGGGCCCAATTTTCACCTATGTCACACATGATGTAGAGGGAGCGTGGGCAACGATATTACCCCACGCCCTACATTGCGTGAATTCATACTCAGAATGGACATGTGAAGCCTATGGCCGAGCAACCGGCCCCTTTGCAGCAAAGGTAGACCCGGCCAATATCCGTAAAAGTGGCGCCTATCAGGTTCTTACGCCGAAACAAGCGATAGATATGATTAGTCATCTAGACGACATCAGCACATTTATATTAACGCCACTACTGGGAGGGCTGGATCCGGACTTCGCCTGGCAGAGCCTAAGATGTTTCGAGGCGCATGTGTGGCCACACGTGAAGCATCGAGCAGCGGATTTACCTATCCCGGGTGTATAGCGTACTTGCGCCATGCTTTCGTCCTCGTTACTTCCAGAAAAATCCCAACTGCTCATCTATATCTATGATAATGACCGTCGAATTCGCCCTCCATCCCAGGACTAAGTATGACCCTGCAACGTCTACGCCTCGCTAAAAATGAAGAAAAACGCCTTCGCAGCGGCCACTTATGGGTCTATAGCAATGAAATAAATAGCCAAGCCACGCCACTCCGCAATTTCAGCGCGGGTGAGCAGGTCATTGTCGAGAATCAAAATGGCAAGATCGTCGGCGTAGCGTACGTTAACCCCCAGTCATTGATTTGTGCGCGCATGATGACCAATGACGAACACCCGATTGACCTAAACATTATGAAGAAGCGCATCAAATCGGCTCTCGCCCTGCGCGAGCAACTGTTCGATGCGCCTTGTTACCGTTTGATCTTTGGTGAAAGTGATTTACTGCCGGGCTTAGTTGTCGATCGCTTTGGAGGCCATCTTTGCGTGCAATTGAATACCGCTGGTATGGACGCTATGCGTGACATGGTTATTGAGGCGCTGGTTAGCCTGTTACAACCCAGTTCCATTCTGTTGCGCAATGATGCCGGCGTTCGCAAGCTGGAGGGCTTACCGCAGGAAGTGGTCACCGCCTATGGCGAAGTTCCGGACGAGGTTGAACTCATCGAAAATGGTGTGCGTTTTCTAGCACCCTTGGCCGCCGGCCAAAAAACCGGCTGGTTTTACGATCAGCGCCCCAATCGTGAATGGCTGCGGAAAATCGCCCCCGGCAAACGGGTGCTAGATGTCTTTAGTTATGTCGGCAGCTTTGGGATTCAAGCCGCCGTATTTGGAGCAAACGACGTCTGGTGTGCCGACATTTCCGAGACGGCGCTGGGCATGGTGCATAAAAACGCCGCGTTAAATGGCGTGGCTGATAAACTCAGCACCTTGCAGGGTGATGCCTTTACTACGCTAAAATCGCTTAAGGAATCTGGCGAACGCTTTGATGTCATCATTGTCGATCCACCCGCGTTTATTAAGCGTAAAAAAGATCAGAAAGAAGGCATGCTTGCCTACCGTCGCATCAATGAAATGGCCATGCGCTTGCTGAATGATGGCGGTTTCCTGATCTCCGCCTCCTGCTCCATGCATATGCCCAGAGAAGAACTGCTCGATTTAATACGCGCCTCGGCTCGCAATAGTGATCGTAATGCTCAAATCATCAGCGAAGGCATGCAGGGACCAGATCATCCCGTACATCCCGCCATTCCAGAGACCCGATATCTAAAAGCCGTATTAAGCCGTGTTTCGTGGCCATAGCCAATCGGTAAGTCCAGCGACTACACCCTCAGGGGCATAGGCGAGCTCTCTAGAATATTTTTGCCATGTCCAGGGCTAGGATTAGTTGCCTAGACCGAATGGGATAGCCTGCACTAAGCCTATATTTTGAGCGTCAGTAAAATCCACGAATCCTGATCCCTATCACTTATCATTACCGTCCATCTTCGCCTTTAGGTCTGCAAAGGGGCTGAACGTGGCAGCTTCTAATTTTTTCTCTGTGGTACTGCCATAGCGCACTAAGTTTTCGTGTTTGGTATGCTCTTCGTCATGGCAATAAATACACAATAACTCCCAATTACTGCCATCAGCGGGGTTATTGTCATGATGGTGGTCGACATGATGAACGGTCAACTCAGATACATTTTTACGTTCAAAATTACGTGCACACCGCCCGCATACCCAAGGATAGAGTTTTAAGGCTTTTTCTCGATAACCCGTTGCGCGTTTCGCGTTGTAATCTCGTTGTTCGGCGAGTACCTGATCAAGTGTTTTTTTCTGGCTGGTCATTCGCTCACCTGTAGGGTTTTATAATGGGGTTAGCTGATTGTATCCCTAAAACTGACCTTTCCCACGCTTTAGCACCAGCGACACCGGCCGCAGCTAGATGGTCCATCCCCTGATGACGGGGTGCGAGAACGGAATAGTGATGTTGCCTCGAGAATTCTTGCAGCTGCACCGCCGCTCATTCCAGGCTTCTCCCAACTGGAGAAGGCGCAAAAACGTCTCGCTACACCTTAAGTAAATGCCATTCGACAATGCCCCCTTTGACTACAATTCTGCTAAGATCAATGCCACTACGCCACGTTGTACCGAAAGAGCTCAACAATGAAAACTCCGACCAGAGTGCTTTACTCCTGCCTGCTTTTTTGTCTTAGTGCCTGCGCTCAAGCAGGCCTGCTATCACCGTTTAAAGACGAAGATGGCGAAACCAAATGGCAATACGTTGCTAACTTTTCAAGCGGCGTTTTGATTATTACGCTGTTAGCGTTGTCAGTATTTTTGTTTTTTGCACACCGCAAAGCGACTCAATCTAACCGCGAACTTACCGATATCAAAGCCACACTCCAAGAGCGCGTTGCAAGCCGCACTAAAAGCCTCGAGGCAACAACGACCCAGCTCGCCCATAGCGAGGCGTATGTTAAGAGTATTGTTGACTCAATGCCGATTATGCTCATTGGTTTGAATAACCAAATGGCCGTCACACAATGGAACCACGTTGCCGAAAAAATTACGGGGCTTCCATTTAGCGCGGTAAAGGGCCTTAACCTCTGGGACGCCTTCCCGACAATCACGCTCAGTCCGAAGCAGGTTGAAAAGGTTCTAATGAGCAAGGCGACCACAACGATTAAGAGAAGTCAGCGCGGTCAATACTATTTTGATATCACGATGTATACTTTAGCTGACGGGACCGATACCGGCATTGTCATCTTAGTTGACGACATTACTAAGCATATGAAAGCAGAAAATCAGTTGGTCGAGCGCAACAAGATGTCAGCGATGGGTGAGCTTGCCTCAGCGATGGCTCACGACATCAATATTCCTCTGCAGAGAATCTGTAGTGCCATCGACTCTCTTCATGAACAATTGAGCGATGTTGATGAAAAACAACGCAAAGCACTGACACCTGTCGCCAACAAAGCCCAGGAAAGCGGGGAGCAAGCAACCGCTATTGTACAAAACCTCCTAAGCTTTGCAGCCAGTCATGGCGATAGCATGACCTGCTCGAACATTGCTGAACTGTTAGATCACAGCCTAACACTCGCGGGCACACTCTATTCGCAGCCCAATGGACTTCGGTTTAATGATATTGCGGTTCACCGCAACTACGACGCTGACGCGCCTTCAATCCCCTGCTATGCAAGCGAAATACAGCAAGTATTTTTACGTTTATTACGTCATGCCTTTCATGCAATTTGTGAAAAAGTTGAAAAAAATTCGGAGTATTCTCCAGTTATTCATGTTGAAGTCGGCGAATTTTACGAGTCGGCCTGGATAAAAATACAACATAACGGGGTAGGCCTCTCCCCAGAAGAGCAGCACGATGTATTCGAACCTTTTTTCTCAAACTCATCTGATCGGCCTGCCTGTCCGGTAGAGCATCGCTTATCCTATTCTCATTTTATCGTAACCGAGCATCACAAAGGTCATATCGCGGTAACATCTGGCGTTGACGTGGGCACAACCTTTCACATGCAACTCCCTTTGAAATAAGTGAAATTTGTCGAACAGGGACGGTCCTTTGCCACAAACAAAAAGCCCCGCTCTCCTGAGCGAGGCTTTTTTGTATGGACTTCCCAGAGTTTGCCAGACACCGAATAACGTTAGAATATAGTTCTACGAGAGGTGTTTATGAAGTCCAAACGTTACACAGATGAATTCAAGAAAGAAGCCGTCAAGCAGGTCACTGAGCGCGGCTATTCTGTCGCCGATGTCGTCCAGCGCTTTGATACAACTACGCACAGCTTATACCCGTGGCTTAAGACGTTTGGCGAACCTAATCCCCAGGCCTCACACAAAATTGATCTCTCTGCTAAAAATGCTCGGTTTAAGTCAGAGCTGCAGCGCATGACGGAGGAACGCGACATCCTAAAAAGGGCCGAAAAGTACTTTGCCAACAACCCAGAGCGAAGTACGCCTTTATCCACGATAATCAACCTGAGTTCCCTGTCCAAGCTATGTGTCGTGTCTTTAAGATCAATCGCAGTGGGTATTATGCTTGTCTGAGCAAATCATTGTCTGACCGAGCCACTGAAAATCAGCGGTTATTGAAACCGATAAAAACGTTTTAAATCGCTAGCGGTGGCACCTATGACAGCCCCGGGATACACCGAGATCTGCGTGATGAAGCCGAATCGTGCGGCTAAAATCATGCGACATCTATCCTGAGAGCTCAGATCGGTTACAAGCGCCGACACATCAAAGGGGCAAGTCCGGCAAGATCGCTGACAATATATTGGCTCGTTAATTCAACCCTAAAGCCCCTAATAGCGAGTGGGTGAGTAACTTTACTTACATCAGAACCCACGAAGGAGGTACTAAACTAGGGCGGAAGCCAAAGGGGAGATATTCAACTTTATAGAGATGTTCTACAATTCTGTAAAGCGACATTCGTATGCAGGTGGCGTATCGCCTGCCAAGTTCGAAGAGGCGTACTTTTCAAAGGCAGCAACTGTCTAGCGAACCCTAGGAAGTCCATATTATGAATACTGAGCATGGGGAAAGTTTCATCACTGTTGATGATGATATAATAATTGTTGAAGTTATAGGATCTTTTAACAGCGAGGGAGTTAGTAAATCAATTGAAAATTTAAAAGCTGCAATTGATGGCTTCGGTGAAAATGAATTTAAATTATTGTTTGATTATACTAATGCAGAGGGGGGAACTCCCGAAGTGTTTGAAAAAATAAATGAATGTAACGTTTGGTTAAACAGTAAGAACATGACTGCAAAGGCACTAGCGATAAAATCAGAGACAATTTTGGAAATATTAGAAAGTAGAACTCCTGCAAGAAAATCGCAACACTCAAAAAATTTCGGCAATAAAGCCAGCGCTCTGGTCTGGCTTAAATCACAGTCATAACAAGCTGTTAAAAAAGGTCAAAATACTGCGGGCTTTGCCCCATAGCCGCTTATTCTAGTCCGCCATATTATTCTCTGTTAACGGTGCGTCATCTAATTTAAATACCAGCCCTGTCGATAGCATATTTTCTAGGGATTAAGTTTTATCTCGACGTAACTTAAGTAACCATGAAGATTGATTCTTTTCCGCGTCGTAAAATACAGCCATGGTGAAAAAAAACATGAGTAGTAGTATTGCGTGAGCGGCTAGACTTATGCCGAAGTAAATAATACTTCCAATATATATTGAAAAAGAAAAGCTCCACAGGCCAGCTAAAATCACCATGATATAAAATCTACTGACAGGATCAGGGATATGTCTGAGTGGATTTATTTTAGAATCAAAAATATATTTGTAGTAATCATATATCCTAAGTGCAAATACTTTCATAATCTGTCCTCTTATTTTAAAATGTCCTACATCACTTTACGATTGCATTTCATATTTGGATCACAATAATATTCTTTTTAGTTACTGTCGCGCCCATCGTCACATAACAAGTTGTTAAATAAAGACAAAATACGGTTTTGGACTTCCCTGTCTAACCTAGACACTTAGGGCTGCCTTTTTGAGGCTGTTTCAAAGGCTTCTGGGCTGACGCCGCCGAGGTGGCTGCGTGTAGTGCAAGTCGACGGGCTTCTTTGAAGTGTCCGCAAAAACGGGGTAGAACCCGATGCCAGCAGACGCTGGAGAGGTGTATTTGGGGCTAGCGAAATCAAGTAGAAATGCTGCCCGACTAAATGCAGCATATGTCGCCAATGTGTTGCCCGTCCAAAGTAATATAAGCATCGTGTCCACGATAAATATTTGAGGGCTTAGTAAATTAGTTCCGGCAGTGTAAGCCACGAAAAGGTAAATGCTACTATCATCTGTTATTGCAAATCAAGGTGGAAATAGTTAATAGTTAATAGTTAATAGTTATACTGCGGTATAAAAATATATCCGAGTTACCCTATCACAGAGAGATGTAGGCAAGCTTGACGCCATCACCCTGAGGTCAAAATGTTGAATAACTATAAAAAAAAGATAAGTAACAAGCGCAATACAGTCACAGCCTTATTATCCCTGGTCATCGCCGGCAGCGGCTTTGTGCCCATATACACCCTTGCCGCCAACACCAGCGGAACACTCGAAGAGGTTTTGGTTACGGCTCGAAAGCGTAGTGAAAGCATGCAGGATATCCCGATTGCGGTCAGCGCCCTAAGCGGCCAAGACCTTCTTGACAAGGGCATCAGCAACACCAAAGAACTCACCAAAATGGTGCCAAGCTTAGAAATACGCGAAGGCCAAGCAAATCAAATTTATATCCGCGGTATTGGCGAACGCACCGGCTTTGCCCGTGTTGATCCCGCGGTGGGCGTCTATTTAGACGACCTATTCCTACCCCGCTCAGACGGTCAGCTTCTCGACACCGTTGATGTGCAAAGTATTCAGGTATTACGTGGTCCACAGGGCACCTTGTTTGGCAAGAACACCACCGGCGGCGCCATGGTGGTCAGCTTAGTTAAACCCAATGACAGTAACGAAGGGTATGTAGAAATCGGACTGGGTAATTACACTCAGCGACATATTAAGGCTGCGAAGAATATCCCAATTAGCGACACCTTCTTCAGCCGAATTGCCTTCAACATCAACAAGAATGAAGGTTATATGGAGGACATCTCCCAAGGCCGAAACAATACCTCGGTCGATCGCCAATCGCTGCTCTTCCAAACCCGCTGGGAAGCTAGCCAGTCCTTCACCCTCGACACTCAAGCATTTCTGGGTAAAGTACGTGAGAACTTTCCCGGTGCCAATTGTAATGTGCCCAGTGATCATGCGCTGTACATAGAGGGACTTTGGGTCGCTCACCCTGGCGACACCGACCCAAGTGATTTGACCGCATTTCGTGAAAACTGCGAAAGCAACTCTAGACAGCGTTTGGGTGACCTGAAGGCCAATCAAGGCCCCAATGCTCAGCTCAACAAAGACCTCGACACCCTGCTGCTGGCAGCGACAGCCGAATGGGAAATCAGTGAAAGCATGAGCTTAAAAACCGTGATCGGCGTTCGCGGCGAAAAAGAAGGCCCTATCCAAGCTAGCGATACCGACGGCGGCCCAGCGCTGTGGGGCAGCTATGTGAATACCGAGGACAGCGACCGCCGCTCCTACAGCTTCGAACTCCAGTTAAATGGCGATGCGTTTTCCCAACGGCTGAGCTACACAACTGGCTTATTTTTGATGCAAGAGACCAATACAGAAAATTTCAATGTCACCAATACACTTAGAGGTTTCGATGCTCAAACCTTGGCTGAAATCGCCCAAGGAACAAAACCCACCCGCCCAGCCCCCGGCGGCACTACCCCACTGATTGGCTTTGTCGGCGCACCACTGATTGCCTCGGGTTTTGATCTTGCCAACACCACCGCCGCCCTGTTTGCCCAAGGTTCATTCGATATTACTGAGAATCTAGAAGTGACCCTAGGGTTTCGTGTTACCGCCGAAAAGCGTCAATCAGAATTAAGCGTTATAGAAGCGGACATGGACGCCATTGGTCAACGCATAACCGGAAGCGGCCTGTTTGGCAATGGACTGAGCGCAGGGGTATTTGGCCCAGGCGCAGAGGGCTTCTACCCCTATTTAGGGCCTCTTGGCTGGCGGGATGATCCAGCCGGCATTGCAGCTGCGCTGTTCCCCGACGCCAATGGCGATG
>JBLHMO010000059.1:0-18252 GCA_047622145.1 Paracoccaceae bacterium
TGCGCTTTCGCTTGGCCGCTTTCACCGACACTCGCGACGGCTTTATCGAAAACACCACGGACAACGTCAATCCGAAAGCCCAGAAAAACTTTCGCGGCCACGACCGCAATGGCTACCGCTTCAAACTCGACTTTCCCGATGTAGCCGGTGCCAATCTAAAACTTAGCTGGGAAGATGTTGAACTAACGGATTTAGGTACAGGCTTTGAAATTATTCGCGCCTCCGACGACGTCAAAGAATTCCTGCGTGCCTACGACCCCAACACCGACTTCGAACAAGGTAACCATGTCGCGTCATTGGACGATCAAGACGGCCGCTCGGTCAACATTAAAACGTTCAACCTAGAACTCAGCTACGATATCCACGACTGGGGGCTGGTCTTTATCGGCGGCCATTCGGTACTCGAGCAATTTCTGAGTCTGGACACCGACTTTACACCGGCACCGGCAACACTGGGTTTGGGTGGCGATAAGTCACCGACCACCACCGCCGAATTCCGCATTATCTCTCCGCGACTGGAAGGCCTCTTCGGCTTGAAAAACCTGTTCGGCGCCGACTTGGGCAGCAGCGATTTTGTCGCTGGCGTGTTCTACCAGGATCGCCAGATCAACGACAGCTACTTCCGCTTTATCTTTGATTTACCGTCCTATTTAGGGCTGATTGCAGCGGCTTCTTCCGACGGCGCCGCCAATGCTTTTTCACTGCTACCGCCACTAGGTGAAGATCAACTGGTAGAAGATGTTACCCAAACCTTTGACCAGAAAGCTGAATCGCAGGCTGTATTCACTGAGTTTAAATGGCAGTTTGTCGATGACTGGACATTACAACTGGGCATGCGCTACGGCGAAGAAACCAAAGAAGCGAAGTGGCGGCAATTTTTCAACCAAGCTCAGCCAGCCGTTGTGCTGCCGCAAGCAGGGCTGGATGAATTCGAAGCCGCGCGCGAACAAGACGAAAGTCAGTTCCAACATAAAGTGTCTGTCAACTGGCAGCCAACTGACAATTTGAGTCTATTCCTGCACCGCGCCGAAGGCGTAAAAGGTGGCGGCTTTAACGCTTTTGCTTTCCGTGCAGTTGAAGACGAATTGGTGTTCTATCCTGAATACACCACGGAGTGGAGCCTCAATGCAAAAACCAATTGGCTGGACAACACTCTGGCTGCCAATCTCTCGATTTTCCGCATGGACGTTGACGATTTTCAAGTACTTAGTCGCGCGCCGGAGCGCACCAACATTGGCATCGGTGTAACACTGGTTAAGAACGCTGCCCAAGCACGCTCGCAAGGCGTCGAAGGTGACATCCAATGGCTCGCCACCGACTGGTTTACGATGATCGGCACCATCGGCTACAACGAAACCGAGTACCTCAAATTTATCGACAACGAATGCGCGCCGGATCAGACCGACGACCCGAACTGCGGCGACGCGAGTGGTAAGCCGTTTCCCTTTGCACCCAAATGGAACAACACGCTCACCGGCCTCGTTAGAGTGCCCCTGTTTGCAAGCGGCCTGGAATTCACGGCCAGTGCAACGGTTGAACAGTTTTCTGAACAGTTGCTGGACGTCGATCTGGACGAACGCAAAACACAACGAGGCTTTGAGCGCTACAAGGCCAGTATTGGCATAGCCCACCCCTCACAAGGCTGGAGCCTGAAAGTTATTGGCGAAAACCTGAGCGACGAAAAAACGGGCATCCGTCAGGGCGATTTATTTTCCGGTGTGTTTGTTGAAATTGCGGAACAACCGTGCACGATGTACGCGCAGCTTGACTGGCGCTTCTGAGAGCGAGATTGACTATGCGGTATCGCGGCACGACAGCTCTACACTTCATCATTGTAACGAGCGCCTTACTTATTCTGGGCGCCTGCAATAGCTCATCAAGTTCCAACGCGACGCCGGGTGCGAGCAGTGCTCCAGCGACACCCGCATCGCTTACGCAATTTACCTTTTCCGCAGACGGCCTGCCGCAGCGCGATTACGTTGTTTACCTCCCCGCGTCGCTACCGGCCAACGCGCCGATGGTGGTCTATCTTCACGGCTGCAATCAAACAGCCAGCGATGCGCTCGTCGGCACACGCTGGAACGAGCTTGCTGACCAGCGCCGTTTTGTTGTTGTTTACCCCGAGCAGAAAAACCCTAACAACGAGCAAGATCCTGCAGACCAAGTGGAGGGCCATGCCAACGACGGCAACGGCATCAGTTGCTGGAGCTGGTTTAACCCTCAACATCAAAATCGCGATAGCGGCGAGCCCGCCACTATCGCCGGCATCACCCGCGAAGTACTTGCCCGCAGCGATATCGACATCGACGCCAATCGCGTCTTCCTCGGCGGCATGTCTGCCGGTGGCATTATGGCCAGCACCATGGCTGCCACTTACCCGGACCTGTACGCTGCCATTGCCATAGTCGCCGGTTGCGGCTACCCCGCTTGTGGCGACCCAACCGGTAGCTTGGCCTTTCAAACTATGGCCGACAAGGCCCGGCGCCTGCCGGTGATTCTGTTTCACGGCACCGCCGACGAAATTGCGCCTTTCCCGATGGGTATCGACGCATTGCACCAATGGCTGGGAACCAACGACTGGATAGACAATGGTCAAGCGGACTTGTCAGTACCCCCCGCTCCGGCGCAGACCTTCAATATCGGCTTTGATGAATCGCTGCTAGCCAATGCCGGCAGCGAAGGCGACACCTGCGTACGCAATCAAAACTCGCCCTGTATTGGTGGTGTGCTGGCTTTGCAAAACTACCCCTTCACCATCGAACGCTACGCCGATAGCCGCGGCTGCCCGCTAATTGATTTCTGGATTATTCACGGGCTCGCGCACAACTACCCGGGGGGCAACCCCGAGGGAAATTTCGTCGACTCGATTGGGCCAAACATTACCGTGGCCAGCTATAACTTTTTTCTGGCAAACCCCAAAAAAAGCGCATTTGAAAGTGGCACGCAGGATTGCTCCGGCCTTTTTCAATAGCCGATTGCCGGCCCAAAAATAAGAGAAAAAACCCCATGCTTTACTCCACGATGATGCAAATGCCATTAACACTGAACAGCATTCTCGATCGCTGCGGCAGCGTTTTTGCCGACGTCGAGGTCATCTCACAGACACCTTCGAAAGCACTTCACAAAACCACCTACGGCAACATCGCTGCACGAGCCCGCCAGCTTGCCAGCGCCCTGCAAAAGGTGGGCATCGAGCCCGGCGACCGGGTCGCGACGCTGATGTGGAATCACTACGCCCACTTGGAATGCTATTTCGCCATTCCCGCCATCGGCGCGGTGATCCACACCCTAAACCTGCGGCTGCACCCCGACGATATTGCCTATATCGCCGAGCACGCTAAAGATCGCATACTGATTATCGACGATATTCTGCTGCCTCTATTTAGGGAATTTGCAGACAAGGTTCAGTTCGAGCGCGTCATCGTTCTCCATTATGGCGGCGATGACCGCGAACTCAACGGCACCCCACTCGAACATATCAACCTCGAAGACTACGAAAGCTTTCTCGCTAGCGGCAACACCAACTTCGAGAAAGTCGACATCGACGAAAACTGGGCCTGTGGCATGTGCTATACCTCGGGCACAACAGGCAAACCCAAGGGCGTTTTATACGGCCATCGCTCATCCGTTTTACATGCGCTGGGCTTTGCCCTGCCCGATGCGGGCAATCTTTCCTTCAACGATACCATTTGTCCGGTCGTCCCGATGTTTCACGCCAAGGCATGGGGCTTGCCCTATGCCGGAGCCATGGTCGGCGCGCGCCAGGTAATGCCGGGGCCTCATCTGGACCCAATAAGTCTGCTCGACTTGTACCGTGATACCGGGGTCAATTTCACCGCAGGCGTGCCGACCATCTGGATGCGCATACACGAAGAACTCATCAAAACACCCGATCGCTGGCCGCTTAAGAAGCCGCTGCGTATGTTTGTCGGTGGTTCCGCCACACCCTCGTCGCTTATTGAAAAATTTCGCGATATCGGCATAACACTGCAAACCGTTTGGGGCATGACCGAGACTTCGCCGATTGCCAGTGTGACCAGCTTGCGACCCGAAATCAGCGAATTGAGCGAGGGCGAACAAATGCGCTATCGCGCAAGAGCTGGTATTCCGTTGCCACTAGTAGAACTGCGGGTACAAAGGGATGAGGGCGCTATTGCAGCCTGCGATGGCGAAAGTGTTGGCGAGCTGCAGGTGCGCGGCCCGTGGATTACCGCCAGCTACTACGAGCGCCCCGAAGCCGCCGACAGCTTTACCGACGATGGCTGGTTTTGCACGGGTGATGTCGCCACGCTAACGTCCTTGGGTTATGTGCAGATTTCAGACCGCACCAAGGATCTCATTAAATCGGGTGGCGAATGGATCAGCTCGGTTGAACTTGAAAACGAGTTGATGGCCCACCCGCAAGTCGCCGAAGCCGCTGTGATTGCTGTCGCACACCCGAAATGGATGGAGCGACCACTCGCGGTGGTCGTGAAAAAGGCCGGAGAAGATGTTAGCCTAAGCCAACTGAAAACCCATTTGCGCGGCAAATTCGCAAACTGGTGGATTCCCAACGACGTGGCCTTCGTCGACGAAATCCCCAAAACATCCACAGGAAAATTCATGAAGCGGCAATTGCGCGAACAGTTTAGCGATTGGCAGTGGCGTGATGCCTAGGCGCCAAGCGCCTGACGCCTGAAAAATTCTACTTAATGGGAAACTGACAATAAAAAATCGCGCCGCCGTCAGGGTTGGCGCGGTAACCAATACTGCCGCCATGGGCCTGCACGATCGCCTGACAGATCGAAAGGCCAACGCCCATACCGCCTTCCTTGGTCGTTACGAAGGGGGCAAACAGCTGTTCCTCCATCTCTGGGCTTAGCCCGCAACCGCGATCGCGCACTTCAAAGCCGACAAAGTCGGCATCGCGGTATGTGCACACACGTATACCGCCAAAATCTGCAGGGGCGCCCCGCATCGCCTCCATACCATTGCGTATCAGGTTCAAGGCAATCTGCTGCACCTGCACATCGTCCGCCATGGTTGCCGGGAGATCCGGCCCTGGGTCAAAACTGATCTCCACACCGTTAATACGAGAATCCACCTCCGCCAGCATAACCACTTCTTGCATCACGGTATTTATATCCAGCGGGCCACGGCCCTCTGAGTTGGGTTTTCGAATATAGCTCCGCAGACGCTGTATAACATCCGAGGCGCGCTGGGCCTGAATAACAATCTTGTCCAGTACCTCGGTCAATTTCGGGCGATCAAAGTCTGTCTTTTCCAGAAATCGCTGGGCTACCCGAGCGTAATTACTCACAGCGGTAAGCGGTTGATTAACTTCATGGGCAATACCCGCAGCCATTTCGCCGCCGGTACTCAGGCGCTCCATGTGCGCTAGATGCTGACGCTGGTTATGCAGTTCATCCTGGGCCGCGCTCAGTGCGGCCTGATTCTCCAACCACGCGCCAATATCGCGCAAGACCAGCACCATACCGCCACCCTCAAGAGCCGAGCCATACATGGCCACCGTTGCGGATGGCGCGCCCGGCAAACCCGTTACACTCACCTGCTCCACCGAAATATTGCGCCGCTCGACAAGTGCGGCGCCGATGCGATCGGCATGTTCGTTGAACTGCAGTACTTTACGCAGCGGCTCGCCGATGCACTGCTGCAGCTTGCGCCCCAGCAAGCGCTCTGCCTGCGGGTTTAGGCTACTGACGAGGAGCTTACTGTCGAGGCCAACAATACCTTCGGTCACTGCATTCAAAATTTGCCGGTTTTCGTCTTCAAGCTCCGCATGGCGTCTCGCCAACTCCATTTCCAAGCGGTGAATACGCAGCTGGGTACGCACCCTAGCTCTAACTTCGTCACCCTGAAACGGCTTAGAAATATAATCGACGGCGCCCAGCGCAAAGCCCTGCACTTTTGCATCGGTATCGGTCAGCGCCGAGAGAAAAATGATGGGAATGCCCTGAGTTTCCGGGTCGGCTTTCAGGCGCCTGCACACTTCAAAGCCATCGATGCCCGGCATCATGATATCGAGCAGTATCAGCGAAGGAATGGCTTTAGCGGCTATCGACAATGCCTGCTCGCCATCGCGTGCCGCGAGGAGCGTCTGGCCCGAATCTTCCAGGGTTTTATACAGCACCTGCAAATTGGTGGAATTATCGTCAACCAGCAAGATCTGCTCTTGTAAGGTTCGCGCGCGCCCATCCATTGAATTCATTTCCAATTTTCACCGTTCAACAATTTTTTTAAGCCCTGAAAATCAAAGCTCTGTAAAAAGGCTTGCGCCCGCCGCACATAAGTAGCGTATTCGCCCTGCTCATGGGATTCACAAAACGCACTCATAGCTGCGATATCACCCAAAGCTAGTAAATCCAGTAGCACCTCTATCTCGCTGGGCGGCAGGGGTTCACCGTCAAACTCATTCTTCTCAGGTTCTAGCTCCCTGTCTACCGGTGCAGAAAATCCAACTGTATCACCACTTTCCAATGGTGCAGATTGTCCGCTGCGCTGAGTGATGACGGCAATCAGCTCATCCATTTGCACAGGTTTGGACAGATAGGCATCGCAACCGACCTTCCGCGCACGGGCTTCAGTGTCCGGGCTGGCGCTGGCGCTGGCGGTCACCATAATCACAACGGTATCTTTCAAGGCCGGGTCGGATTTAATTTTTCGGGTACATTCCAATCCATCCATATTCGGCATGCGGTAGTCCATCAGCACCAAATCCACAGTGTGCTCTGCCAAGAGCGCAAGCACCTCGGTGCCATCGCTGGCGGCATAGGTAGTGGCAGCGACGCCCGCGAGCATACCTTCCAACACCAAACGATTGTCGACATTGTCGTCGGCGATAATGACCACCAAGCCACTGGCCACCCTGCGGCCAGTCTCCTCAGGCTGAACGTTCCCGTGCCGCCGGCGATCTATTTCAACATCAGCACGCTCCTCCAGCAGCGGAATATCGAAGCTGAACACTGTGCCCGTCCCAACGATACTACTCACCGTCAGCGTGCCACCCATGGCTTCGCACAGCCTGCGAGCGATAGACAGTCCCAAGCCGGTTCCCTTGCCGTCATGTTCATTAACGCGCCTGAAGGGCTCGAAAATATCTTTGATTGTATCGGCAGGAATACCGACGCCGGTATCGATGACGCTGAATTGCAGCGTCTTGCTTTCCGGGTCGAAATCCACGTCTAGCGTGATTTTCCCGCTGTCGGTAAACTTCACTGCATTGCCGAGCAAATTCACCAAAATTTGGCGTATTTTTACTTCGTCGGTGCGAACCATTTTGGGTACTCTCACCGAAATCTTGTGTTCATAGGCGATATTTTTGGCATCGGCGCGCTGCCGCAATATATCGCCGACACCCGTGAGGGTGTTACGCAGGTTGGCGCTATGTCGTAACACACTCACCCTGCCGCTCTCGACCTTCGCTAGATCGAGCACGTCGTTAATAAGGGTCAGTAAATGCTGGCCGCAGTTTTCGATCGCATCGAGATAGCCCTGACTTTCTTTCGGCAACTTATTCTGTCTTTGTAGCAGCTGCACATAACCCAGCACCCCGTTCAGCGGGGTACGCAACTCGTGGCTTGCGCTGGACAAAAACTGACTCTTGGCGTGATTGGCATCTTCTGCGGTAATGCGCGCGGCGACCAATTCGGTCTCCATGCGTTTGCGGTCAGTGATGTCGCTCATAATACCCATGACACGCTTGGGGCTGCCGTCGCTGTCGGCTTCGACAATATCGCCACGGGTCAGAATCCAGCGGTATACCCCGCCATCGTCGCGCACCCTGAATTCAATGTTGACCCCCCGATCCAGAACATCGGAGCTGCCCAGTGTTTTCCGCATTTCAGCAAAATCACCACGGTGAAAAATGCTGCCAAAACGCTGCATAGGTACACCACCGGCGGGATCGGGGTAGCCCAGCATTTTGTAAAAGCCCTCGCCAACAATAATGACATCAGCCTTCATATCCAAATCCCACAGGTGGCTTTGGGACGCATCAAGTGCCAGCTGAAAGCGTCGCTCGCTGAGCTTTAGGGCATACTCGGTCTGGCTGCGAGCATCCACCATATGATTAGCGTGGCGGGCTAATTCCTCAAACTCGGCAAACGGCAACTCACTGACATCAATCTGGGTGGAGCGCTCGCTGGCCAGGGCAAAAAACTCCCGAAATTTATTGAAGCCCTGTGCATTGAGCTGTGCAAGGCGACGCGCGACCAGCGTGGCTATCAGGATCAAGGCCAAGGCAATCGAGGAAATAAATGTTGTGTGCCGCAGTACCCGCGATTCCAACGCCTGCCGTTCTTCCTCCATCAGCGCATAGTATTCATCGAGAAAAAAACCTGCACCGATTAGCCAGTCCCAACCCGCTTCGTAACTCACATAGGTCACTGCCGGCGATGCGCCCTTACTACCCAGGCGCTGCCATTCCATCTCCACCAGGGTGCCCTCCTGATTTTTGGGTTTTTGCAGTTTTTCCGCCACCGCCGCCATACCCGGCTGCAACTTGCCTACCATGGTTGGGTTATAGGGGTTCACCAACTGTTTGCCGCGGCTGTCGGTCACGATCAGCACCGAGCTATCGGTATCAAAGGCTGCCGCTGACAATCGATCAATGACCTCCTGCTTAATAATCTCAATTTCATCACGCTGGTAGACACTGGCGCCGATATAGAGATCCAGCGGCTGGTAGTAGTACACAAAACTGATATTGCGCTGCACGCCATTGCGGGTGCCGGCATCACTAAAATGGAATTCCAGATAGTCCTGATCTTTTTCGTGCGTAGCATCGCGCACTTGCCGAGCGAAGGTTTTAAGAATGGCACTTTGGCGTAAGCGCTCACGTGAATCGGGATGCAAAGGGGCCAACAGCGTCTCGCCATTCCCGCGCAGCGCGAAATAGAAACCCTTCTGCTGGTGAAAGCGCAGCGGCTCGATGGTGCTGCGCACGCGCTCAAGTATTTGCTGGTTGCTATCTGACCCGGCCGATTCCTTGTGGATATTCCCCACCAAGGCCAGTGCCACGGCTATTTCCTGCCGTAGTTCCTGGTATAGCCGGCGATTTAACTGGGACCTTTTGTACTCGATATAGTCGACGGCCTTGCCAACCTCGCGCTTCAGCAACTCGGCTCGCGACTCAACGAAGGTTTTCCGAAGGTTTTCAGACTGTTCCGTAAAACTGTCGTATTCCGTGGCGATCCAGATAGCACCGTTAATCGCTACCGGCACAGCCGCCAGAGCGATCATGCTGACCAGATATATCTGGATCAGGCTACGTTTGTTCCGCATCTTGCTCCTGCCTGAATTGGCGGCTCTGGTAATAAACCATGCTACAACCGACCCGCCGAGATCACCAGCCATTTAAACTCTCTTACTAGTACCGCAACTCTTTGCTTTACCAATGTTTTCCAAGCGCTACAATGAGGGTTATGCGTGGCCGTGCGTAAGTAGCTCGGCATGTCCCAAACAGACTTAAAATAATTTCAAGATATGGGGTAAGGTATGGCAACACCAGAACCGACTGTTTTTATCGTCGAAGACGACGAGGCCGTGCGTGATTCGCTGAGGCTGATGCTGGAATCCCTCGGACACGCAGTGGCGTCCTATGGTCGAGCAGATGAATTTCTGGAAGCCTACGACCCAGAGCTGCCAGGCTGCATCGTTCTGGATATACGCATGCCGGGTATGAATGGCATGGAACTGCAGCGAAAACTCAACGCCATGACCTCCATTCTGCCGATTATCTTTGTGACCGGCCACGGTGATGTTCCGATGGCTGTGGAAGCGATGCAACAGGGCGCGGTCGATTTTGTGCAGAAACCCTACCGCGAACAGAAGCTGCTCGACAAAATCCAGACCGCGGTTGCCCAAGATGCTGAAAACCGTCAGGAGCTGAAAGAAGTGCAGCTTATTGAGGGACGCTATGGCGACCTGACGCCCAGAGAACGGGAAGTGATGGTCATGATGGTTGATGGCAAAGCCAACAAAGTCATCGCCATTGATCTCGACATCAGCCAGCGCACCGTTGAAATTCACCGCGCCCGCGTGATGGAAAAAATGAAGGCTCGTTCGCTAGCTCAACTCGTTCGCATGTCTATGGCGATGAAGCAGGGTAACTAACCCTTAGGCTCAAACGCCCACACTTCTTAAGCCGCGCTGCCCCACCTGCACGCGGCGCCTTGGCACTAGGCCTCACTAATCACTTTGTCTAGCGCCGTGATGACCTCAAGTAACGCTTTGTTACTGCTATCAAAGGCTTCTTCAGCGACAGCTCGCACCTCGCATTTAACCGGCATGGCGGCCCCCACTTGCAGCAGCTGTCGCATTCGGGGAATGAAAATGAACTGCAGCCAATCCTGCAGAGGCATGCTGTCGACTGCAAAGGGTTCAATGCTCGCCAGAGACTCAGGTGTCGGTGGTTCCAAAGTCCACAACCCGCTAGCTCTCAGGCTTGATTCAAGATCAATCAGCAGGGATTCAATTTCGTGATGGCTGTCCATGAGATTACCTCGCTGTCGTTTGTTAGCGCGCAGGCCCGTAACGTGCACCCGGTGCCGCCGCTCGTGAACGCCGGGCAAATGACTGCCGCGGCAACAAACAACTATTCAAACACCCGCCGGAACGGTGGCATCGAATCCAGCATTTTCTGACCGTAGCGCTTTGTGAGCACTCGCCTATCGAGCAAAGTAATGCGCCCGCTGTCAGATTCCTTGCGCAGCAAGCGGCCGCTGGCCTGCACCAGCTTCAAGGCGGCGTCGGGCACAGAGATATCCATAAAGGCATTACCGTTATTTTTTTCTATCCACTCGGCCAGCGCCTGCTCGACAGGATCGTCCGGTGGCGCAAAGGGGATTTTGGCAATAATAACGTGGCGACAATAGTCGCCGGGCAAATCCACGCCCTCGGAAAAACTGGCCAGACCGAACAAGGTGCTGCGCTCGCCCTTATCTATTTTCTCGCGGTGGCAGCGCAGCATTTCGTGCTTCGACGAGTCGCCCTGTTTGATTATCTGGGCCCGAATGTCACTCGCCAAACCTTCATAAACAGCCAGCATCTGTCGCCAGGAAGAAAACAAGGCCAAATTGCCGCGCTCACGCGCCAGCAGCTCCGGCATCATGCTGATTAAGGCCTCGGTATGCGCCTGGGCATTGCCGGCATCGCAATCCATAGCGGGCACCACCAAGTCAGCCTTTTCCGCGTAATGGAACGGGCTGGGCACAATGGTGCATTCACTGAGTTCAGCCAAACCCGCGCGCATGCTCAAGCGCCCAAAATCACCCAGCGCCGTCAGCGTTGCCGAGGTCAGCACCGCCGCATAGCAGCGCTTCCAGAGCGTATCGACTAGGGTATTGGCCGCCAAAATCGGGCTACAGCTGATTTCCATATCCAGCATCCCTGCGGCACTTTCAACCATACGCACCCAGCGCGCCATCGGCGGCTTTTCATTGCTGGCATCAAGCTGGTAGTTGCGCCACAAGCCGGCCTGACCCTCGGCCCGGCGCTGCACCGTGGCAATGGCCGCCAACCAGGCCTCCAGCACCTCACGATCAATATCAGACTCGCGCTTATCCAGCGCCTCCTCGAGCGCCTTTTGCAGGTCTTCGGCTTCGGCCAGCACGGCGTAACAGGCCTGCATCAATTCTGTTGCCTGCCGTCGCATAGGCTCAGGGACAAGGCCGTGCTCAAAACGCAGCACGTCGCTGCGACTCGACGTTTCCAGCCCCTCGGCTACCCAGCCTTCAAGCAGGGGCGCCGCCGCTTGCATAGCCTCTAGCAAAACCGCCATATGCGTGGCCAAACTATCGACCGAAGCACGCAGCCCAGTCTGACTGGACAATTGATCCGCCATCGCCCGAACCGAGCGCAGAGTCTGGTCCAGCCAGCGTTCAGACGCGTGATAGCGCAGCTGAAAGCTGAAGTGATTAATCACTTTATCCGGTAAATGATGAGCCTCATCAAACACATAAATCGTGTCTTCGGGCAGCGGCAGAATCGCCCCACCGCCCAGTGCCAGATCAGCCAACACCAAATCGTGGTTGGCGACGATGACCTCCACATCCAGCAGATTTTCGCGGGCACTGAAGAACGCACATTCGCGGATAAAGCTGCAGCGTCGGCCGGTGCACTGCGCCGGCTCGGTGGTCAGGCGCTGCCAACTTTCGTCATCGATAGCATCGGCCCACTGATCGCGATCGCCGTCCCACTGATTCTTGGCCAGCGCATCGGCCATAGACTGGAACAGGTGCAGCTCCTGCGCCTGTGGCTGGGCTGCTATTTCATCGGGATAGAGCAATTGATTCTGGGCACCGCCGCCGGACAGCTGTTGATCAAGGCGGGCGTGGCAGAGATAACGCTGCCGCCCTTTGGCTAGCGCAAAATCAAAATCCAAGCCCGAGTGTTTGATGATGTCGGGGATATCGCGCAGCAGAATTTGTTCCTGCAAGGCCACGGTGGCGGTGGCGATAACCAGGGTTTTACCGCGTGCACGCGCAATGGGTAAGGCTGCCAGAATATAGGCCAGTGTTTTACCGGTACCGGTGCCGGCCTCTACCACACACAGCGGCTTGCCGCCTTTGCGATGCCCGGCACTGTCGTGACTAATGCCCGACAAACTACGTGCAATATGGGCAATCATCAGGCGCTGACCGTAACGCGCCTTCAGCTCTTTGGATTCCAAAAAGCGCGAATAGGCCGACTGGATTTCCTCTTTGATACTCGCCTCTACCACCGGCTATATACTCTCTGCAGAGGGCAGACGCCGGAGTTTGGCGATAACCGCGTTGGCGTATATAGCCACCGCCTTTTCACGAAAATCGGCGGGAATCGTTGCCATACGCTGCTCGAAAGCGGCCCGCGAGGCATCGCCGAGATCACCCAATTCGGTCAACACCTCACTGGGCAAGCGGCGCCAATCGTCGTTGCCGCACTGCTGCTTGTAAGCCCAAATATTGCTCGGTTGCAGTCGGTACTGTTCGATAATTTGGGCATCCACCGCAGCCGCCACTTCAATGGGGCTTGTGAAATCAGCGGTCAGGGGCTCACCAAAATGCACATGCACCCTGCCCTTCTGGCCGCTAATTCCCATGCCAATACTCTGCAGATCTTCAAACTCGGCCTTCAGGTACGAGCCTTGTGTTTCGCGCAGACTCAGCTCCCGAGCCTTGGCGGCATCGCAAGGGTCCCACTCATAGGAAATGGCGACCGGCACAATGCCCAGACCTTGAATAAACTCACCGAAGTCCTCCTCACCTTTGCGCAAGCTCATACACAGCATTTTGATAATGGCCGGCTCGGTTGAGTCTATGCCATCTTTGGCACGACCTTCACGCTGTGCCAGCCAGACCGTTGCACGTTCATCGTTCAGCGAGTGGCGAATATAGGCCGATAGGTTTTTGAAGGCCGCCAGCATCTGACGCGGCGCGGTAGCCGAGCGTTTAACGATAAAACTTTTGTTCAAACGCATCAGGTCAGCGGCAAAGGGCTTTGCCAGCAGGTTGTCGCCAATCGCGATGCGCACGGTATCGCCACCGTTACGGTAAATAGCATAATTCACAAAGGCAGGGTCAAGCGCAATATCCCGGTGATTGCTGATCAGCAGCCAAGGTTTACCGAGATCGATATTTTCAAGGCCGGAAACGGTAAAGCTCGCCGTCGTCGTCTCGATCATCTTATCCATATAGGTTTTGACGATGTGCTGAAACTGGCGAACCGTTGTCACCCCACGCAGTTGGCGCCGAAGCACCCACCGCACCAGCGGTCGCAACAGGGCCGGAAACCGACTCTGCAAACGAGGCAGCCGAAGCTTTGCCATGGTATCCAGCAGCTCCGGGTCGGCGAGCAAGCGCTGCAACACCAGAGAGACTTCGGGGTCGTTATAGGGGCGAATATCGGAATAGTTGTCCATCAAAGCCAGAACCGTGTGCGATTGACGGCCCACAGACTAAGCTCGGGCCAAAACGACTAGCTATTCTACAGCAAAGTCTCGGCGGCTACAGATTCGCGTGCGCTCTATTGTGACACCTTGTGCCGGCTACGCTGCGCTTAAACCGGCCTACCCTGCAATCGTAGGCCTTCATAAGCCGCAGGCGTTGCAGGCAAGCTGACTAAAGGCGAGACGACTAGTAAGGAGCACCTATCGCTTTAAGGTGCGGATCATTTTTCGGGTCGTCGGATACATAGCCCCCGCCGTGAAGCAGCCCAAACACAAATGGATGGCGTTTTGCCGGCGGGGTCACGTCTTTGCTCCAAGGCGCAGGCATGCGCATCGCAAAAGAACAGCCCGTTAGGGCCACCGCCTGTAGACCGATAAAAATCCAGTAGGCGTCGTAAACCGCGAAATAAATCAGACAAAAGGTCACGTTGGGAATGTGGGTGCAAGGCACTTTCCATTTGATCGTCCAAGGCGTGTCGTGCTCGGGTGCGATATACACATCCCAATACAAATCCTGCCACAAATATTGCCAGAGTGAAATGAAGGTATAAGCCAGTAGGAATACAGCCCACAGCGGCCAGCTGGGGACGATATTCAGGCTTAAATGCCAAAAACCCAAAAAGCATAGGGGATAGCTGACACCCCAAACTAGTCCGAACAGCAGCTGCGCTGGGACATCGAGTTTGCGGCCAAAGCGCAACGTCCATTTCGCCCAAACACCCCAATAGGCAATGAGCACAAACACCAGCAGTGCCGCTGTGACCGGCAAGTACCAAGCGCTTTCAATCGCCCCAAGGGGAATGAAGGGAGACGCCAGAACGGCCTCGGTAGCGCCAGTGGCCCACGCAAATAAAAAGCAGCATCCAAAATAAATAAAGGCCCGCAACCACGACGCCACCGGCGAAAACACCTCAGCCGGGTGCTGGCGATAGCGCAGCACATACAACAGCAAAAGAAGACCTGTTGCTGCCGCAATACCATAGTGCATTGATTCAATCGTCACGCCGCGTACCTCTTGCCTTGGCTTGGCTCCAACCGCAATTCAGCCGACCGGAACGCAATATTTATATTGTTATATCAATGCATCTTATCGAGGCCATCAAGCACCTGCAAGCCGCTCATATTTGCCACCTTAAATTGACCGAATGGCCCATCGCTGAACCACGCTCTAAGGCCTATGATATTAAGCTGATACAGAATTTACTATTTGGAGCGACCCCATGACTGATCTAGGCTATCGCCCGTTTGACTGCGACAACCACTACTACGAGGCCGAAGACGCCTTCACCCGCCACGTGCCTAAAAATATGCGCGCCCGCTGTGTACAGTGGGCCGAAATAGAGGGCCGAAAACGCCACGTCGTCGGCGGCAAGGTATCCTACGCGGTGACCAACCCAACCTGGAACCCTATCGCCAAACCCGGCTCTATCTCCGACTTCCTGCGCGGCAACCCCAACAAACTCAAGCCCGAAGAGTTGATGAGCGACCCCGAACCCCTGCCCGACTGCTATATCAATCGCGACGCGCGTGTTGCCACCTTAGGCCAACAAGGTTTAGATGCGATATGGCTGTTCCCTACGCTAGGCGTACTCTATGAAGAGTTACTCAAAGACGATCTCGACGCCGTAAAAACCCAGTTCCGCGCCTTTAACCGCTGGCTAGATGAGGACTGGGGCTGCAACTACCAGAACCGTATATTCGCCTCACCGTACATCTCGCTGGCCGACGTCGATTTTGCCTGTGAAGAACTGGAGTGGGCAGTTAAGCAAGGGGCGCGCAGCGTGTGTATGCGCCCAGCCGCGGTCCAGACCCAATACGGCCCGAAGTCGCCCGCCGACCCCATGTTCGACCCCTTTTGGTCGCGCGTAAACGAGGCCGGCATTACCGTGGTGATTCACGCCTCAGACTCTGGCTACACCACCCACGGCTACGTACCCGATGGCTTCAGCAGCGGTGGCTCCAGCGCCTTCGCGTCCTGGGCACCGAATATCAAACATTTCAATATCGAACGCGCGGCTTACGATTTCCTCGTGACCGTGTGCTACGAAAAACTGTTTGAACGCTTCCCTAATGTCCGCATTGCCTCCATTGAAAACGGTGCAGAATTTTTGCCCGACTTAGTGCGCAAGCTAAAGCAGTCGCGCGATCGTATGGCCACGATGGGCTACTACAAAGAAGACCCGGTCGAGCTGTTCAAAAATCACGTATGGATCAACCCTTTTTGGGAAGACGATGTCTACGAAGTGGAAGCCATCATGGGCGCGGATCGCGTGATTTTCGGCTCGGATTGGCCGCATATTGAAGGCATGCCAACACCGATGGCTTACCTGCCGGAGCTGACAAAGTTTAATGCCGTGGATAAAAAGAAGATTTTGCGCGACAACGTTATTGACTTGAACGAGCTGAAGCCGCTCTGATCAAAAGTGGGGGGCAGAGTAAAAACCATCTTACAAACCGGTGAAGCTATCAACCACTGAGAAATCGTTTTTTCTGACCCCCTGCAGGCCGGTTTAAGTGAAACCGGCAATCTCGCTCCCCTTAAATTCGGGCGACAGCTTTAATCGTAGTGATAGCGGAAATCCAGCTGGTAAACCGCTTCGTCAGGAAGCGCAGCAGATACATAGTTACCCGGCAGGCCAGGCTGATCGAGAACCAACACCGACTCCTGCTCTTCGCTCAGGTTTTTTCCATTCATAATAATCGACCAGCGCTCTGCCTTCAGGCCGATGCGCGCGTTGATTTTGGTGGTCGCTTCCTGGGTAGCCACAGGATCATTATCGGTATCAATAAAGTGTTCGCCCTGATACACCGCATCAACACCCAGCAATAAATTAATGCCCGAATCAAACAGCGGCATATTCAAGACGGTATACAAGCTGCCGCTAACTTCCGGGGCGTAGGCCAGTGATTCACCTGACAAGTTTTGAAACGAAGGCGCGGTGGGTTGGTCGGCCGAGCCGGTACGCTCGTTAAAGCAGGACTCGTGGCCGGCACCGGCAGCGGTGCCGGCCACAGAGGGCGCACACAAATATTCGATATATTTCGCGTCAACAATACCGGCGCTGCCGCCGATACTCAGATACGGCACCGGCGGCAACCAGAAAAAGTCGAACTCGAAGCCCTTAGTTTCTGCATCCGCCGCGTTTTTCACGAACAGCGAGCGACCATCAAAGCTCCTTACCTGTAGGTCGCGGTAGCTCGTGTGAAAAATCGCACCATTCAACATCAGCGAGCCACCCAGCCATTTGCTTTTAAATCCAGCCTCGTAGGCCGTAGCCGTCTCTGGCTCGAAGGTTAGATTGTCGTCGGTGAAAACTGCGGCGGCAAAGCCGCCGCTTTTAAAGCCTTCGGTCGCCGTTGCAAACAAGGTCAGCTCGTCATAGGGCTGCCAGCTCACGGTCAGTTTCGGCGTGAAGTCGTAGTCGTTGGCGCGAATGGTGATATCAAAGTTTTCTTGACCAGTGGTAATCGGTCCAGCGGCGGGCAATCCGCGGCGACCGGAAATAATGCGACCTTGGCGGCTGTCTTCGCCGTAGCGCAAACCAATAATTGCAGTGACTGTTTCCGTCAGATACCAATCAAACTGGGTAAAATAGGCAACACTACTCGACTCTACATCGGTGATGGCGAACAAGTTTTCTGCCTGACCGTCATCTTCAATATCCGGAAGATTGACCGGCACAAAGGTATTTTCCAAAAACGGAAAGTCGTTCGCCGGATCGTAGTAAGCCCCGGCAGCGGCGTAAGACACCACACCAGCGCCGTTAGTCTGGCTAATAGATGCGCCGTGCTCCGAGCTTGAGGCGAAGGCGCCGGCAATAAAGTCGACGCCGAAGCCCCAGCCGAAGGGCGCAGGCAGGCCACCGGAAAAGCGCAGTTCCGCCATTTCTTGCCGGTAGTAATTGGGTTTTTCTGTACCAAAATCAATAAAATCGATGGGCGAAAAATCGCCATCAATTGCATAGGGCGCGCTCAGCCTGGATTTACCAACGATCACTTCCATATTGAGTGCATTAAACAACAGCGGTGAGCCGAGATCTTGCCGGTACTTGATGCTCGAAGATTCCGTGTCGCGATCGGAGAAGGTATTCGAATTCATCGAGGTGGTGTCGTTGTACTCATCGGCTTCGGCGCCGGGGTCCTTCTTCTGAAATTCGTTTAAGGATTTCGCACTCGCCTTCTTGATCTGGGTGATCAAACCCACTTCACGGTGCCTGGAAGACCACACATTTAACAAAACATCGGCACTGTCGGAGATGAACCACTTCAACTTGATGCGACCTGATAAGTCCTTAACCGTATTTTGCTCGTTACGGGCGGTGTTGTAG
>JBLHMO010000060.1:0-17986 GCA_047622145.1 Paracoccaceae bacterium
GCCAGGGTGTCGTAAACTACCTCGGCATTGCCGCTAGCGCGCCAAATATTTTTAGCGAGATCGCAGGCACTGACTAAGCCGCTGAGAGCGAATATAAGCAGTGTCGTGCGAGCGCGGTATAACCGTCCTCAAACTTTCTGAGCGGGGATTACTTTCCGGCGAATGATGTTGGCGGCATATCCAAAGGTGTTTCTGTACTCATTGCAGACAACGACGAGGTCTTCAGTAGCAGAGTAAACACTGGCGTAAATCGCGCCTATATCGATGGTGTACTGCGCGCTGACGGGCGCCTTAAGTCGCCCACGGCGGTGAGTGGACTGGCTGTTTATAGGGGCGGGCAATTCCCTAAGAATTTTTGGAGTGATGTTTTTGTGCCCGAACCCGCAGCCAATGCAGTAGTGCAACTACGGGCTAATTTTGAAGACTTTGAGGTGCAGGCGCAACACATGGCTTACCCGGATGATCGCTGGGGTAAGCGCGAATTTGTAACGTCGACGGATGAGCGTTTTCGGCCGGTCGATGCCAAAGTTGGCCCCGACGGTGCGCTATACCTCATTGATATGTATCGCGGTATTATCCAGCACAAGGATTTTCTGACAGATGAGTTGCGTGAACAAATACTGGAACGCGGTCTTGATAAACCGCTGGGGCAGGGCAGAATCTGGCGTATTGTTCACACTGAACAAAGCAGGTTGACGTTTCCCAAACTGGCGGCTGCAGAGACTCCCGATTTGTTGGTGGCACTGTCTCACCAGACGCCTTGGGTTCGGGAAACGGCCCAGCGCTTATTAATTGCGCGCGCAGGCGCAACCAGAGCGATAGCAGAATTTTTGCTCGAAAGTCAGAACGAACTGGCATCGATTCATGCGCTGTGGGCATTGGCAGGTCGCCGTGAACTGACGAGTAGAGCCGTATTGGCCGTGTTGGCGAAACAGCACACGCGATTGTCTGTCCAGAGTTTGCGGGCAGGTGGTGAACTGCTGAGTGCCGAGCCATTACTGGCGCTTGAGGCTTATGTCCGGCAAGTCGACGATCAGTCCTTAACCCTTGCGTGGCTCAATGCACTAGCAAGGCATAATCAGCAGCCGGCGGTTTTGCTGCTACTGGCGGACACCTTACAGACTAGCTATAGGGATCTGTATGTGCGCGAAGCCGTAATACGAGCGGCGCAGGGCCAAGAAATAGCGCTGTTACACCGGTTGATTGCGCTTGGAAATATACACCGCGATGCTGATTGGTGGGCGCTGCTGTCCGGCCTTAGCCAAAGTTTTTATCGCCACAACACGGCAGTGGCCGCCACCGTTTATGAATGGCTCGCGCTTGCCAACGCGCAAAACGGCGATCATCAGTGGCGACAGTTGGCCTTGCTCGAAGGATTGGCTAAATCGGCATCGTCGGCACGTTCTCCATTTGAGCTGGCCTCGGTCCCGGCCATTTTTGAAGATAAAACCTTGGCGGAAACCGATCCACTCTGGACGGCGCGTCTGGCCGCTCGGCGAGCTTTTACTTGGCCGGGTGATGAGCTGGCTTCGGGGCTGGAGCCATTAACGGGCAGTCAAACCGCGTTGCTTGCAAAGGGCAAACATTTTTATCGCCACTGCGCGTCCTGTCATGGTGTGAATGGCGAGGGCGTTACCGGACTAGCCCCGGAGCTGTCGGGTTCACGCTGGGTGGGCGGCCCAGTTGAATGGCTGGCGCGAATTGTATTGGACGGCTTGAGTGGGCCAATTGATGTGAACGGCAAAACCTGGAATGGCCTAATGCCGGGCCACCGGCAATTTCCTGAGCTGGATGATGAAACACTCACGGGTTTGCTTATGCATGTGCGCCGCTTGGGAGCCAATCGAGCGTCAGTACCTTCGTTGGCTGATGTCGCTGCTATCAGGCAGCTGCCTGCTAAAGCGCTGCCATGGACAGTAAGCACAATTCAAGCGGTGCCCTATGTTACGCCGCTGAATCGCTTCACTGGCGAGTACAAAATCAGCTTTATCACATTTACTGTTAGCGTCGAGCAGGAGCGCCTGAATGTGAGTGCGCCTATCTACGGAACGGAGTCGATGGAGCAGGTCGATGCCAATAGTTTTAGCGTGAAGCAGGGCGGAGAAGTGCTGTTATTCAGGTTTGAAGAAGACGCACGGGGTAAGGTGAATGAGCTGGTGTTGGTGCGTGGTGGGCAGGAGCATCGAATCAAAAAATTAACACCGTGATACTAGCCTCGCGCAGCGTCAAGCGGCGCAGGGCTAGTAGTGCCTTACACCAAGGTCTTAAATACCTTGTCATAGATCAGTGTGATGGTTGAGTAGTTGCCCTGCTGCATGTCCTTGTGGTGCTTGGCGTGCTTGAGCGAAATCCAGCTTAGGGTTTTACCGGGAAAGCTGTTCATGCGGATATGGCAGTGATTAATCACGTTCAGATTGCTGAACACCAGCATGGCAACCGCTAGCGTCGATAGATGAAAGGGACCCATAAAAACGCCTAACAGTGTTGCTGAAACCATAAACAAGGCGATGCCAATCACGGTTTCCAGCGGGTGCACGTAAAATGCGTCGATATGGGTTGGGTTGCGCGCTTGGTGGTGCAGAGCATGAATTTGGCGGAAGTAGCCTTGGCCGTGAAACAGAAAACGGTGCGTCAGGTAGTAAAAGAAATCGTAGACCATCAGTATGGCAACTAGATCCACGAGTACCTTCCAAATCGACGTATGCTCGAGCGTGACGATAAACGGCACCGCCAGTGCGAAAAAGGCTAGATTGGTGTAGAGCCCGATCATGCGGGTTGATTTGATGACCGGCGGGTATTTGTCCTTCGTTTTTTTCTCGCGGTCTTGCTCTCGATTGATTTCCCGCATGCCATCAAAGGCACGAATTCGCGACACCAGCGCTTTGCCTATCATTGAAACGATGGCGAGGGTGGCGATGAGTGCCAGCGTTGCCTGCCAGTTGTAAATAAAGTTCATTTGTCGATTCCGTAGTTTGGTCTATTTACTGTGTATTCCCGTGTAGCTCGGGCATAACTCCAGTGTTGGCAGTCCGGTGTATATAGTAAACATATATTTACTAAAATCAAAATGAATATTTACTAAATCAATGATTTCTGGGACACTCTATAATAGAGAATTGTTGGTTCCTGGCGTTGCGATGGGTTTCGAATTGAGCCCCGGCGGGGCGGCGTACAGTATTTAAGGAAACGGTTATCAGGCAAGGCTGTTAGTCGAGGCTATTTACAAAGGGAGGGGTAGATGACGCACGAAGAAGTGGATGTGATTGTGGTAGGCAGCGGCGCTGGTGGCTTAACTGCAGCCTTACGCGCGGCCCACGGTGGGCTCAGCGTGCTGGTGTTGGAAAAATCCCCGCGCTACGGCGGCACATCCGCTACGTCGGGCGGCGGCATCTGGATCCCCTGCAATCACTTGATGCCGGGGGTGGGCATTGCCGACAGCAATGAAGAAGCACTCGCGTATATGCGCGAGCTGGCTGATGGCGAAGTGCCCGATGACAACATTATGGCTTTCGTCGACAAGAGCCCACAAATGCTGAGGTGGCTGGAAGATCACAGCGAAGTGCAGTATATGTCGATGGAGCACTACGCCGATTATTATCAGGCCGTAGAAGGCGCCAAACCGGGCGGACGTTCGCTTGACCCCTATCCCTACACCGCGAAGGCGCTAGGCGAAGCGTTCCGCACTATGCAGCCATCCCACCCGCAAACCACGGTAATGGGCATGATGGCTTACAGCAATATCGAAGGCGCGGTATTACTCGGTAAGCGGCCCGGTTGGTTTGGCTTGGTCTGCAAGCTCGCCGTTCAGTACTTCAGCGATATCCCATGGCGATTCCAATCCAAGCGTTCACGGCGCCTGACCATGGGCAATGCGCTTATAGGCCGCTTGCGTAAGTCGCTGATGAAATTTCCGGTCGAGATTCGTTTATCAGCCCCCGTTAAAAGCCTGATGGTGGAAAATGGCCGCGTCTGCGGCGTGGTGATTGAGCAAGGTGGCCAAGTTCGTCATATTGGTGCTGAAAAAGGCGTGATACTGGCGGCGGGCGGCTTTGAGCACAGCGACCAGCTACGCAAGAAATATTTACCCAACCCCACCGAGGCGAGCTGGTCTTCGGCCAGCCCCTACAATACCGGCGACATGCTGGTGGCTGCGCAGAAACTGGGTGCCAAAACCGCTTTGCTGGATGAAGCTTGGTGGGGCCCAAGCATGATGGTTGACGGCGAAGATCGCAGTCGCCAGCTTTTTACCGAGCGCTCAATGCCCGGCGCGATCATGGTAAACAAAGACGGGAAGCGCTTCGTTAACGAATCGGTGGCCTATACGGCCGCAGTGCAGGCGATGCAGCAGCAGGGCAATCTGCCGGCTTACATCGTGTTCGACAGCCGCTATAAGGCGGAATACCCCTTCGGACCTTTACTGCCCGATGGCATGCATCTGAATTTTTTACAGCCCAAGCACGTTCGCGATGGCATTTTGACCAAAGCCAATAGCATTGCCGAGCTGGCTGAAAAAATGGACGTGGATACCACGGGCCTGAAAGACACGGTCGCCCGCTTTAATCAGTACGCCACGGCGGGCAAAGATCAGGATTTCAATCGCGGCGAAAATGCCTATGACCTGCTCTATGGCGATGTGCGTATCAGCCCGAATCCTTGTCTTGCACCGGTCATTAAACCGCCCTTTTATGCAGCGCAGGTTTTCCCTGGCGATATCGGCACCAAAGGGGGCTTGTTGACCAATGGCAAAGCGCAGGTCGTGAATGAAGACGGTGAGGTGATCCCCGGATTGTTTGCCATCGGCAATACCTCGGCCTCGGTGACCGGCCGCAGTTATCCGGGCGCGGGTGCCACGCTGGGGCCGGCCATGACCTTTGGCTTTATCGCGGCGGAAACGCTGTTGGAGTCTTGATCTGAGAGCGGGGGTATTGCCGGATACGCTGCGTTTAATCCGGCCTACCGCAGAGTCCGAAATTTAAGGGGGAATAGGCGCAGCATTTCGGGCGGGTTTTAGCGTCAGACACCGGACGTCCGGCCCCTTTAATGAAAAACCATCGCCAGCAGGTAATTAATAAAGGCCTGCTTGTTGTGCTCATCAAGCGGGTGAATGCCGGCGGCCTGTTTGCCGGTTACTAGCGCTAGTGATCGGTCCATCAAGGGCCCCAGCGCCACAAAAGACACCAGAACGCTCGCCAGAATGTCGCGCAATACGGTTTTCTGAACACGGCGAATAATGTCCGGGTCATCCAGTTCAATGCTCAGCGCCGCGCCGGGTACAAAATGACGCGCAAGCCATTCCATGCGCGGGCCTTCGCTGCTGCCCTCGCGCAGCAGTATTTGCCCGTAGGCTGGTATGGCAATAAGGGCGTCAATATAAGTGCTCATCAGGTAGCGGATGCGGGCTTTATCGTCGGCCAGTGTTTGTTTCTGGGGCTGATAATTTGATTCGAATTGCCGGGTAAAACGCTTTTCAACTAACTCAACCGCTACCTTCCATAAATTTTCTTTGCTTTTGAAGTGGTACAGAATCAAGGGCCGGTCGGCGCCGCAGCGCTGGGTGATTTCCCGAAAATTGGTGCCGTCAAACCCCAGTAGCGCGAAGCTCTCAATAGCGGCGTCGAGAACAGCCTGTCGAGTTTCAGCCTTTTGCTGTTCGCGTTTGTTGAGCGCGGCCATAGAAGATTACCGATGTTTCATTGACAGGCATGTTAGCAAAACTTAGTCTTGACTGACAGTTATGTCAGTAAATAGATTTTGGAGGTCGTATGACCCAGCTTGTCGCCCGCGAAAAACGCTTCCCCTTTCCCATCCCTTACGGCTGGTTTCAGGTCAGCTTCGACAATGATGTGGCCGCAGGAGAGATCAAGCCGGTGCGCTACTTTGGCCGCGATTTGGTGCTGTGGCGTAGCGAGGCGGGGGAACTGCATTTACAGGATGCCTACTGCCCGCATTTAGGCGCGAATTTCGGTACCGGCGGGGAGGTGGTTGGCGAAGGTATTAAGTGCCCCTTCCATCATTGGGTATTTAACGGTGAGGGCAATGTCATTGAGATTCCTTACGCCAAACGCCTGAACGAAAAAGCCTGCGTGCGAATCTATCCGCTGGTAGTGCGGCACGGCATTGTGATGGCTTGGTATCACCCCAACGACGCGGCTCCCCTCTACGAGTTGTCGACTGTACCGGAGCTTGAAGACGAGGCCTACGCTAAGCCGATTAGCACGGCGCATCACATTAAGACCTGTTTGCAGGAAATGGGCGAGAACACCGCAGACGGCGCGCATTTTATGACTGTGCACGGCCACCCCGGTGAGGCCGAGTACGGCAATTTTGAATTTCGCGACCAGTTTATGATTATGGAAAGCACTCAGACCTTTCCCAGTTCTGGCGGGCCGGTTGAGGGTACGCTGAAATCCACCAGCATTGGCTTTGGTTGGGCGGAAGTGCGCTATCAAACGCTGATAGACGTGTGCATGCTCACCACCAATGTGCCGGTGGATGAAGACAATGTGATTCAGTATTTCCATGTGTCCTATAAAAACCCTGATCGCGACCCCAAGATCGATCGAATAGGCGCGGCCTTTAATAAGGAAGTGAATCGCCAGTTAACTGACGATATTTTTATTTGGGAAAACAAACGCTTTGAAGCCAACCCTCAACTTTGTGACGGCGACGGCCCCATTGCTCGCTATCGCAAGTGGGCGCAACAGTTTTATACGGAGGCGGTGTAATGTCGCAGTTGGACTATTTCGATAAGGGGAACCGACTGCTGGGTAACATTCTCGCGCACTATGCGCAGGAGACGCCAGATGCTGTATTTCTGGCCTTTGGCGAGCGTCGTATCAGTTACGCAGACGTTTATCGTCAGGCCTGCGAGATAGCGCAGGGTTTACGTGAGCGCGGCCTGGGTAAAAATGATCGGCTCTGTATATTTATGGCCAGCAGCCCGGAGTTTGTCGTAGTGTCGTTTGCCGCCAATTTGATTGGCGCGCATTGGATTCCGGTCAATACCGATTATCGCGGTGTCTGGCTGGCGGACACCATTGTTGACAGTGATCCGGCCCTTATTGTGACGGATGCGGAGTACGCGCAGCGCCTGCAGGCGGTAGCAACGTCTTTGCCGGTTTGCGTGTTTGGCGACTGCGAAGCATCCAGTGACGATTGGTTCTCCTTCGATGAGCTTTCGCGTCCTGCGACTAATTTTCAAGCCGAAGACCTCGTCTACGGTGATACCGCATCCATTATGTGGACCTCCGGCACCACCGGAAAATCCAAAGGTGTCATGCAGAGTCACAATGCCTGGATTCGCAGCGCACTGAGTGCAAACGAAATGGGAAAAATGACTGCTAGCGATGTGTCCTACAACTGCCTCCCGCTGTATAACTCTGCCGCTTGGGTAACGAGTGTCTATCCCGCCCTGATGATTGGCGCTACCTGTGCTATTGATCCGGCTTTCTCTGCCAGTACCTTTTGGAATCGCGTGCGCTTCTATGGCGCGACCCATGTCTTTACTCTGGGTGCTATGCATATGTTTTTGTGGGCCGCACCGGCGGCAGAGAATGATGCTGACAATGTCATTCGATCTGCACAAATGGTGCCGATGCCGGACGATATTCGTGAGCCCTTTAAGAAGCGTTTTGGTATTCCCGTTATTCATCAGGGCTTTGGGCAAAGTGAAATCATGCTGCTCATGCGCCGAATTGACGATGGCGTAACTCAGTGGCCGCCGAACTCACTGGGCGCGCCGGCCAAGGATATTGAGGTGGCGCTGCTGGATGAGCAAGGGCAGCCGGTTGCCGTGGGCGAGGCCGGGGAAGTCTGCATTCAGGAAAAGTCACCGCATGTTCTGTTTAACGGTTACTTTAATAATGAAGAGGCAACTCGCTCGGCTTTCAAAGACGGCTGGTATCACACGGGCGACTTGCTAAAACAGGATGCCGAAGGCTACTACTATTTTGTAGACCGCAAAAAAGACCTTATTCGTTATAAGGGCCGCAGTGTGTCTTCGGTGGCAATCGAAGCCGTGGCGCGCAACCACCCTGCGGTGGCGAGCGCGGCAGCTTACGGCATAGAATCCGAGGAGCTTAGCTCGGAGCACGAAATTATGTTGGCCGTCATTCCGCAAGAAAATACCAGCATTGATCCACAAGCTCTGGCGAGATTCATCAACGACAACGCACCGTATTTTTTCGTTCCGCGTTATATTGAATGCGTAGAGAGCTTGCCGATGACGCCAACGCAAAAGGTACAGAAAAACCAGCTGCGCGAACGCGGGCTAACAGCCAACACCTGGGATGCGAAAGCCGCCGGCTTCGTGATTGAGCGATAGGGAGAAATAGGTGGCGCAATCCATTGGCCAGATCAAACAACGGGCCGGCAGTTTCGACTGGGGTCATTCGGTCGAACTTGACGATATTAAAAATGAAGTGGCGATAATCGGCATTGGCGAAACCGAGTACACCGGTGTGTCGGGCCGAACCGCTAAAGCGATGGCGCTGGAAGCGGTTGCCAAGGCGATTGAAGACGCGGGTTTGGTAGCCGCTGATATCGATGGCTTGATGGTGAGTAGAGGTATTGCCGACCAGCTCACTCCGGATGACTACCGCGCTCATTTTGGCACCTCGCGGGATATTTGGTTCAGTCAGGAAGGTGGCGCCATAATCTGGGGAGCGACTTGCGCACATACCGCCGCGCATGCAATGCGTGCCAAGCAGGCATCCACGATTGTTAATGTTTTTTCTGTGGACTGGGCCACGGCGCGCAGTGCCGGTTCGGCCAGTCCGGGTGACTGGCACGCGAGCGAAGCCATGAAAGCGGCATTTGAATTGCCCTATGGCTGGTTTCCGCAGCCTTTGTACTTTGCGACCTTTATGCGCCGGCACATGCACGAGTTTGGTACTACGGCCGAACAGCTTGCGCAGGTGCCGCTGGCTTTTCGCCGTCACGCCAATTCGCATTCCGGTGCGGTGATGCGCGCACGCCCCATGACGCTAGAGTCCTACCTAGCAAAGCCCATGCTGACAGATCCCTTTCGGGTTGAAGATTGCTGCTTAATCTCTGACGGGGCAGGCGCCTTTGTTATGTGCGCGGCGGAGCACTCGGCTGACCGGCCCCATATACCCGTGGTGGTGGAAGGCGTTGGCCGGGGCTGTATTGAAGGTGCACCCTATATCAGTCAACAGAAAAAAATTACTGCCACACCGCAAACTTTTGCTGCGCCTTGGGCCTACGCCATGGCCGACCGAAGTGCGCAAGAGCTTGATGTGATTGCTATCTACGATTGCTTTTCCGGAACCGCGCTTATGCAGATCGAGGATATGGGTTTTTGCAAGAAAGGTGAGGGCGGCGATTTTGTCGAAAATAATCGCCTGCATTTTGACCGGCCCCGCCGTCAGGGCGGTATTCCCTGCAATACCCACGGCGGCTTGCTATCGCATGCTTACGTATTGGGTATTGCTCATATCATCGAGCTGGTCCGTCAGTTGCGCGGCACGGCCCAGAACCAGGTTGAAAACGCACAGCTCGCCGCTTATGCAGGCTTCACCGCAGATGAAGGTTCAACCCTGATACTGCGCAAGGGACTATAGGAAAGCTTCGATGATGACGCCAGAATTGCAAGACCAGCTCACCGCGCCCTTTTGGGAAGCTGCCAAGCAACAGCAATTGAAAGTAAGTTGCTGTGAGGGCTGCAAAATGGATATTTGGTACCCGCAGGAGTCTTGTCCGACGTGCAAGGGTGCACTGTCGTGGCGAACGCTGAGCGGCAGCGCGACCTTGCTCTCGTGGACAACGGTTCGCCGCCAAATTAACGGATCATTTGATGTTCCCTACACACCCGCCATTGTGATTCCCGACGATGCACCGAGTGTTCAGTTGGTGACGCAATTGTTTTTCGATGAGGGGCAGGAGCCCTATTGCGATATGCCACTGATGGTCGCATTTGAGGAATTAAAACCTTTGCAGACAAAGGCCTTTATCGCGCCGGTATTCACCGCGCTGGAGCAACAATAATGAGCATAAAACACACGGCACTTTGCGATCAATTGGGTGCATTGATAGAAGACTTTGATTTTTCACTGGAGCCCGATGCTGAAACGCGCGAGGACTTGCGTAAACTCTGGCTGGAATACGGCTTGGTACTGATTCGCGGCAGCCATGCCAATCCGCAGAATCAGATTCGCTTTAGCCGCTTGTTCGGCGAGCTAGAGGCGCACCCGCTGGAGAGTCTTCGCAATGGTGAGTTTCCCGAGTTGATGGAGCTGAGCAGCGAAGACACGCGTACCAGCCCTCAGTCGGTCTGGGACGGCGAAGAATGGATTGGGCGCTTGGGGTGGCACAAGGATCTGATTTACGCAGGCAAACCCAATCGTGGAGCCATTCTGCGTGCGGTGCACTTGCCTGAACACGATGGCCAGACCGGTTACGGTGATCAGGCGAAAGCCTACGATGCGCTAAGTGATGCTATGAAGGAGCGCATTAAAGACCTAAAGGTGATTTATCGTTTTGAGGTTAATCTTAATCGGATGCCATTTTTGGATACCTCTACCTATGTCGCCGGGCCTGGCGCGCCGGACAAACCCTCTGATTTGGGTTTTCCGGATTTTGGGGATTCGCGTTATCCCTTGGTGCTTGTTCACGCTGAAACCGGTAGAAAGATTTTGAATGTCTGCCCCATGTTTTTGGTCAAAATTGAGGGCCTCGATGAGGCCGAGGGCAATGCGCTTCTCACCAAATTAGTAGCCCACGTAACCCACCCCGAATTTTGCTACCAGCATCAATGGCAGGCCGGCGATATGATTTTGTGGGATAACTGGCGCTATATGCATTCTGCGCCCGGAATAAAGCCTGGCGCCAAGCGTTTGATACATAGAACGACGATATTGGGTGACCGAGTGTTGGGTGAGCGTGTTTGAGAGCGGACGACGTCCGACAGAAAAAGGATATTCCAATGAACGAAGAACTCATGAAGCAATTAGCACCGGTGCCACGCAAGCGGCCGCTGCTGCCACCCTTGTCGCCACAGGCTGAGTTGGCGTTGTTGTGCCGCGTGCTGTTTAAGGAAGGCTACAACGATCATATCGCGGGCCACATCACTTCCCTGCAAGATGATGGCACTATGCTGGTAAACCCTTGGGAGCTGGCCTGGGACGAGCTGACAGAAGGCGATATTGTTCGGCTCGATAAAGGGGGCAAGGTTATTGAGGGCGGCTGGAATGTCACCCCGGCGATCAATCTGCACGTTGAAATCCACGCGCGTCGACCGGAGGTTAAAGTGATTATTCATAATCACGCGCGCTACGGCACCGTGTGGGCTAACGCCGGGCGTGTACCGCCCGTTTATGACCAAACGTCCGCGCAAGTAAACGGCGAGCTCAAATTATTGGATGAGTATAACGCTCCGGTCAACGACGCGAGCGAAGGCGCGCGTTGCGCCAGCATGTTCGGCGATGCGAAGTGGGCACTGCTGGCTAACCACGGCGTAATTGTGGTCGCAAACGGCATTTCGCAGGCTTATTTGCGTGCCTCGACCCTGGAATGGCGTTGCCGCACCGCGTTTGAAGTTGAGGCGCTCGGTGGCGGCAAGCCGGTTCCCCCAAAGGTGTCCGAGCCACTGGGTGAGATGATCGACAGCAATGGCTTTCCGTTTTTATGGGAAGCGATGGCGCGTCGCGAATTGAGGCAGGATCCGGACGTCCTTTCAAATTAAGGGGGAATGTGTAAACCGTGCCAGTACAGCAAGCGGACAAACAAGCACGACGATGCAGTATTGTCTGGCTGCTGGTGTTGAGCTTACCGACTTTGCTACTGCTCCAGAAGTTCGAACCCATGCTGCGGCATTGGAGCGATAGGCCTGCAGAGTTGTCTGCCCAGCTCCCGCTGATTGCGCTGGTTCTTTATGTTCTGGTTTTACCCATGCTGCTTTTGTGTTTTTGGTTGTGGCACTTTGCGAATCGTGTCATCGCCGGCAAGCGATTTCCGCCGGCAGGTGGCAAAGTGAATCGCGATACTCGGATTCTGGGAGGCGAGGCAGCGCTTAAGCGCGGGCGGATCATAAAAATACTTGCCACTATCTTGTTTGTATTGTTTGCCGTGCTGCCCGCGGCGATTGTCTTCGTGCTCAGCAGCTTGCTGTGAAGCGCTCAGCCGTGGTTGAGGGGCAAGGCTTTGCGCGCAGGCCTTTCTGATTGTGCTACCAATAAGGGTGTTGAGAGATCGACGCCATCGATGAGCGACTGTTCAAACACCAACTGATTGATCATGTAGCGGGTGGCCAACAGGTGTTGCCTGATATTGCGCGTGACCTTGGTGTTAGGCAGCGCTTCAAGGTAGTACCACAAGCTGTATTGCAGAGCGTAATCCCCCGCGTTTGTTAGCGCCCACTCCATCTCGCAATTCGCATTAATTTTAGTGTTTTCGCGGCCGTCGAGTTGTTCCGTCACTGAGGTAAACATGGTCTCGACGCGGCGCTTGAATTTCTGCATATCCAGCTCGCGCTGTTCGCGGTTGTGGCCGTGCATTTCCGGATAGCCAATGTTGTATTGAAGCACCTCGCGCAAGCCGTCGACGGAGGCGCGTTTGGTCAGGTTCTCTACGGTGACGTTGATTAGTCGGCTGTTGCGAATCAGGGAGCGATGGTTGTTTTGAATGTTCAGTAAAATGGTGTAGATAAAGGTGACTTTGTTGATGATGTAAATATTTTTTTCGTTTTCCATGCGGATCGTGTCACCGTCGGACATCATATCGGAGTTTAGAATCACCATGCCGTAGTAGATGTCCGGCGCCCAAATCTGGTTGGTTAGGGCGAGGAAGGCAAACAGTAGGCCGAAGATGCCGGTGGTTTCCAGCAGGCTATCCAGGCCCCAAATTTTGATCAGTGCGTAGATGCCGACCAGTATCAGTAGGACAACCGCGAAGATATCCATAAGGCGGCTGTTGTAGGAATCTAGGAAGACTTGTTTGTCGTCAATTTTGCGCTCGAAGCCGAAGCGTTGACGAATAAAATGAGAGATGATGTTGAAGGAAAATATAGCGCCATAAACCGGCACTAGAGACAGGCCCAGCCGGTAAAAGAATTGGTGGTAGCCGGGCAGCAGCCAGACCAATAACAAGTCGGTAACGGTCAGTATGAGCAGTAAATAGGCGAGTACGCGTAGCAGGCCCTGTTGGAAATCGCTGTTGCGGCCGTCATTGAAGACGCGGGATATTGGCCCTGCCGCCAGCAGCAGTACAATATTGAACAGCGCCATCAGGCCGTGAGCGACCAATCTTGAGCCGACCAGAGATTCTATTAATTCCACGAACCGATGTTCCTTTTACGCTTAAGTGCAGTAATCTGGCTTTTGCTGCTACAAATGGATGAAGCGCGGCTGCATGTCATAGTGTAATACTTGCGAGTGCCATACTTTCCAGTGATAACCACCCAGTGAAGGCTTCGTACTAATAGTATTGTCGTAATAGTAACCAAACACAGTAACAGGGAATAGCTAATGCCATTGGCCGATAACAGAGTAGTTGTGGTGACGGGTGCTAGTCGGGGTGCAGGGAAGGGTATTGCACTGGCCTTGGGCGCTACCGGTGCGACCGTGTATGTGACCGGGCGCAGTCAGAAAGCCGGCGATGCCCCGCTACCGGGCACCGTGTATGAATCGGCGGCTGAAATTGATCGTCGCGGCGGCAAAGGCATTGCCGTCGTGTGCGACCATGCCGACGATGCGCAAGTGAAAGCACTGTTTGAGCGGGTCGCGAGGGAGCAGGGTCGCATTGATATACTCGTCAATAATGCGCTGTATGTGCCGCCAGAGCTGGTGCTGCCAGGCCCGTTTTGGGAGAAACCTCTGAGTCTGCAGGACATTTTAAATGTCGGCATGCGCTCTAGCTATGTGTCGAGCTACTACGCTGCGCCACTGCTGGTTGCCGCCGGTGCTGGGCTGGTGGTTAATACCTCGTCTTTTGGTGGTCGCGCCTATATGCATGGCCCAGCCTATGGCGCCGGCAAGGCCGCCGTGGACAAAATGGCCCACGATATGGCGGTAGATTTCAAACCCTATCAGGTGGCGGTTATCTCGCTGTGGATGGGACTGTTGAAAACCGAGCGCACTCAACGGGTATTTGATGCGAATCCGGAGCTTTACGCCGATATGGAAGCGACCGCGGAGACTCCGGAATTTTCTGGCCGCGTGATTGATGCGCTCGCAAAAGATCCGGCGCTGATGGAGCGCAGCGGCAATGTATGGGTGGGTGCTGAATTGGGCGAGGAATACGGTGTGTTGGATATCAATGGCAAGCAGCCGCCCTCGCACCGTCCTATGCTGGGAGACACACCGACATTCAGCGACGCAGTTATCGAATAAGCAAAGCACTGCACCGGGAGGAGAGTCTTGTGAAATTAACCTGTAGTACTGAATCTATTTCCTCAGACGCCGCGATGCATTTGGTGGCGGCAGCCGTGAATAAGGCGGCTGAAATCAATCTAGCCGTTGCGGTGGCCGTGGTAGATACCGAAGGCCAGCTCAAAGCCTTTCACCGTATGGATCGCACTCCCGTTATCGCGGTGGACACCGTTCAGGCTAAAGCACGGGCAGCACTTTTGGGTTTGAGTACCGAGGAGTTGGGTGAGGCGATGGCCGACAGTCTGCCCATTCTACTGTCAATGTTAACCATGAAGGGCATAACGCTGCTGGGAGGCGGTCTGCCTATCCACCACGGTGGCGCGGTAATTGGTGCCATTGGTGTAGGCGGCGCGCTCACGGTACAGGATGTCGCCATCGCTGAAGCGGCATTGGCTTCGCTGGCCACTCTGACCGGCAAGTAATCAACGCTAACTCCTTGCTCGCAGGGCAGTAATGTTAAGCGGCTGACCCTATTACCGCTGCGAATATGGCCTATTCGGACTATAGGCGGGGCGCCCGATTCCGCTAAAATTTCGACCTTTAATATTTTGTGGGAGAAACGGGCAATGGATGGAACAGCTCAGGTCGAAAATGCGGGCATTAATAGCAAGAGCCTCGATTCAGAACTGGCGAAAACCCTGCTGGTGCGCGCCGAGGCTCTCAAACCGGTATTGCGTGAGCGCAGTGCTCAAGCTGCCGAATTGCGGCGCATTCCCGATGAAACCATCAAAGACTTTCAAGACGCTGGTTTCTTTAAAATACTGCAACCCGAGCAGTGGGGCGGCTATGCACTCGACCCGCAGGTATTTTATGCGGTCCAGCTGAAAATCGCTGAAGCCTGTATGTCCAGCGCCTGGGTGCTTGGGGTTGTTGCGGTACACAACTGGCAATTGGCCTTGTTCGACGATCAGGCGGCACAGGACGTGTGGGCTGAAGACGCCACCACCTTGCTATCTTCTTCATACGCACCCGTTGGCAAGGTCAAAAAAGTGAAGGGCGGCTACACACTTAGCGGGCAGTGGGGCTTTTCCAGCGGCTCTGAGCACTGTGACTGGGTGTTTCTGGGCGCTGTTGTGCCGGAAGAGGGCGCGCCCTTTGATATGCGCAATTACCGAACTTTTCTGGTACCGCGCAAGGACTATGACATTGTCGATACCTGGCATGTGGTCGGTCTGAAAGCGACCGGCAGTCAGGATGTGCGTGTTGAGGGAGCTTTTGTACCCGAGCACCGCACCCACAAATTGAGTGACGGCTTTAGCTGCAATAATCCAGGCAATGCCGTCAACAGAGCGCCGGTGTTCCGGCTGCCCTTTGGTCAGGTCTTCGTTCGCGCGGTGTGCACGGCCTCATTAGGCGCTCTGCAGGGAGCATTGGATGCCTTTGTGGCCACCGCCAAGACTCGTATGGTTGGCCCGTCAAAAATGATGGACGACCCCTTTGTGCGCCGTTTGGCCGCGGATGTGAAAACCGCCATCACGGAAATGCAACGCACCCTGTACTCAAACTTTGACGCGATGATGGCCAGTGCAGCGGCAGGCGAGCCGATTGCGATTGACGACCGCGTTCAATACCGCTTTGATTCGGCGGTGGTGGCGGATCGCTGCGCGGAACTGTGTGCCAAAATGCTCAAGGCTTCGGGCAGCAAGGGTATTTTCTTGGGCAATGAAGTGCTTGAACGGCATCTGGATATTATGGCCAGTCAGGCACATGTGGCGAACAACGTTAATCTGTACGCCGGCAACTTTGGCGGTGTACAGTTTGGTCTCGACAACACCGATCTGAACCTGTAATCAGCATGGAGCATGGTATGGCAGTGGTAGAAGGCTTGCCGGAAGGCAAATACGCCAAACTGGCCAATGGCCGCACAATTCACTATCTGGATCAGGGCACTGGCCCCGTGGTGGTGTTTCTGCACGGCAGCGGCAGCGGCGCCAGCGGTCACAGCAACTTTAAATTCAACTATCCCTTTTTGGCCGCAAACGGCTATCGCGTTATCGTTCCCGATCTGATTGGCTACGGTTACTCGGATAAGCCTGATGACGTTGAATACCATATCGACTTTTTTGTGGAATGCGTTAAGCAAACGCTGGACGTCATCGGCATTGATAAAGTGAGTCTAGTCGGCAACTCACTGGGTGGCGCTATTGCTATTCGCTGCGCGCTGAGCTATCCCGATCTGGTGGAAAAGCTGAATCTGATGGCGCCGGGCGGCATTGAAGATCAGCCGGCCTATTTCACCATGCCCGGCATGCAGATCATGAAAGAGGTCTTTACCGGCGGCCCGAGTAAGGCGCGCTTGGAGCAGTTTATTCGTCGCGGTTTGGTGTACGACGACTCGGTCGTTGACGAGCAGCTGGTCAACGAGCGCTGGGGGATTGCCCAACAACAAAACACCCAAGTCATAACCTCGATGGTGGTGCCGAACATGGAAGACCAATTGGGCGAACTGCGCTGCCCGATTATTGCCTTCTGGGGTGCCAACGAAAATATGATGCCGGAAACCGGCATAGCCAAACTCACCAAGAAGTGCAAAAACATTCGCCTGATGATTGTCTCTGAATGCGGGCACTGGGTAATGGTTGAACACAAAGACCTTTTCAATCGCATGACACTGGATTTCTTGCAACATGGATAATGCCAAGCGCGAAGCCTTAGGCGACGAGCTCTATGAAGCCCTGAGCCAGCAAAAAACGCTAAGGCCTTTTACCGAGCGTGAGTCGGGCATCACTATTGACGATGCCTACTTTATTTCACTGCGTATGATCAGCCGCCGGGTAGAGGCCGGTGAGACCGTTATCGGTAAGAAGATTGGTGTCACCAGTAAAGTGGTGCAGGACATGCTCGGTGTGCATCAGCCGGACTTTGGATTTCTGACCAACAAAATGGAATACGCCAATGGCGCGGATATTCCCGTAGCCGGGAATTTGATCCAACCGCGCGCTGAGGCAGAAATCGGCTTCCGTTTGAAGAAAGATTTGATCGGCCCCGGCGTCACCGAGCAGGATGTGCTCGATGCTACCGACTACATCATGCCCTGTTTTGAAATTGTCGATTCGCGCATCAAAGATTGGAAAATCAAAATCGAAGACACGGTTGCCGACAATGCCTCCTGTGGGGTTTTTGTGCTGGGCGATCAAACCGCTGACCCGCGAGAGCACGATCTGCCGAATTTGAAAGTGACCGTCAAAAAGAACGGCAAATTCTTAAGCGAGGGTATGGGTAGTGCTGTACAGGGTAATCCGCTGACGGCGGTGGCCTGGCTGGCGAACACGCTGGGTAAATACGACATTCCCTTTAAGGCCGGTGAAGTTATTTTGTCGGGTTCGCTAGTGCCCTTGGAAGATGTGAAGGCCGGCGACAAAATGGAAATGGAATTGGAAGGGATTGGCTGCGCGAGTTGTCAGTTCGTGTAATTTTTCCCTCACCCTAACGCTCCCCTAGGGAGCAAGGGTAGGAACAAACTGGAGAGAGTAAATCATGGCTGAAAAAATCAAGGTAGCGATCATTGGGCCGGGCAATATTGGTACCGACCTACTGATTAAGGCACTGCGGTCCGAGTATATCGAGCCTGTGTGGATGGTCGGCGTAGTGCCCGACTCCCC
>JBLHMO010000061.1:0-17986 GCA_047622145.1 Paracoccaceae bacterium
AGGCCTTTTTATCGCCGCGTTCCTTGCCGCAACTATTTTACCGCTGGGGTCAGAGGTCGTATTGATCGCGCTGCTGATTAGCGGTCTGCCAGCACTGCCACTGGTTCTCGTCGCCACGGCGGGAAATGTATTGGGCTCACTCACCAATTATTCTTTAGGCTACTGGGCCAGCCTGGACTTGATCAAACGATGGTTAAAGCTGTCGGAGTCTGAATTCTTGAGGGCCAAACAGCGTTTCACCCGTTACGGCCAGCTCTCACTCCTGTTTACTTGGATACCCATCATCGGAGACCCATTGACCCTCATAGCCGGCATTCTTCGTATTAAACTACGTTGGTTTATACTACTGATGGGCACAGGGAAACTACTTCGTTATGTTGTGGTCACCTTTACGGTGCTCCAGCTTGATGCCGCTCTTACATAAAATCAATGAACCCTGCAAAGCTGCACGCGTAAACTCTCACCTACGCTATAATCAGGCAATAACAAATTCTTTCGCACAATCACCAATCAGTGCGTCGTGCGCACAACTCGCCCCTAACGGGTAGGATTAGTCAGTATGTCTTTGCTACGACTCGGTTTATTGTTTCTTTGCACCTTGGCTCTGAGCGCCTGCCACGATGGCAGCAGCCGTACTAGGACCAATAATGTCACTCCCCCAAACCCAACAAATCCAAGCGTAGAACGGCAATTGACAGACGATCCCGCGGTGCAATGTGTGGTGAATGATCAACGCCGCTCGGTTGGCAGCGAGTTAGATGCCCCAGGCAAACTTGAAGTCGTGGTAAACACACCACTAGGCAGCCCTGCGCAGTGTGCTAACAATCAAGACTACCTAGTGGGAACGGGTTTGCACGATATAACAGCGCCAATAGCCGATACCGCCAGCCTAGCCTGGGTTAACCCCCAGCAAGTATTCAGCGGACTACACTCACGGGTTTATGCACGTGCCTTTGCTATGGCCTCGCCCTGCAATGACAAGCGCGTGATGTTTGTATCCATCGACACTGGGCTCATGAGCGCGTCGATTCGCCAAGACGTACTGGCAGAAATTGCCGCAAATGAAGAACTGAGCACACTCTACAATGCCAACAATGTGATGTTGTCGGTAACGCACACTCATTCCGATCCAGGTGAAGGCCTCGCCGGTGTGGGCAACGGCCATGCGGTAATCGTCGGCGGCATTGTCGGCGCGATTACCCGAGCGCAGGCCAACCTTGCTGCCAACCCCGAGCCAGCCCGCATTGCACTCTCGTCTGGCGAGCTCCTGAACACCAACATCAACCGCTCAAAACCAGCCTACGCCAAAAATACAGAGGCCGAACGCAAGCTGTTCCTGAATTCAAGGAACGAAGAAACACAGGTCAACAAGCGCATGGTGCAGTTGGAACTCACCCGCACCGGCGGCAATGCGGCCGGTTTGATCAACTGGTTTGGTGTGCACCCCACGGTCATAGGCCCCAACCAACACTTTGTGAGCGGTGACGTAAAAGGCTATGCCTCACTGGGTTTCGAGCGACTGATGGGCACCAACTATGGTGCCGACCCTGCCCAAGGCACCTTTGTGAGCGCCTTTGCCCAAGCCGATGAGGGCGACGCCTCGCCCAATATTGCCATTGAAGAATTCCCCTACCCCAGCCCGCAGCGCGGCGGCGGCGCGAACGATTTCGATGCCAACGCAATTTCCGGCATCAAGCAACTCGCCCGCGCCATTGAACTCTACGGCAAAGGCACCGCAGTGACTGGCCCGGTGGACTACCAGTTCCTGCGCATCCCCATTACCGACGTCACCGTTGAAGACCCTGCGGTTATTGCCAGCCTGAAGCATCCGGCCGAACTCGATGAAGAAGTGAAAAGAACGTGCGACGGTATTCTTGGTACCTCTTTTGGTGCAGGCGCCGAAGACGGTCCCGGACCCACGCAGGAAGGCCTGAAATGCAGTGACGACCCTGCCGTACTCGAAGCTGCACAGACTGATATCGCCAGTCTGAGTGGCTCGCGCCTAGGCGGTTTTCCCGGCAGTTGGCCGGAGAATAGTATTCCGGGGCAGTTCCTGTCCGCTGCGGTCATGTGCAATGCGCAGGACCTGCCGCCCATTTTAGGCGACTTTTCCTGTCAGGCTGAGAAGCCTCTACTGTTACCCCGCGGTGGCTCGGTGCTGCCTTTCCAACTGTTTCGCGTTGGTAATTTCGCATTGCTGGGCTTGCCCTGGGAAGTAACCACCATGTCGGCACGACGTATTCGTTCGCTGCTGCTCGAAGAACTGGCCCCCGTGGGTATCGACACCATCGTGATTGCTGGTCTGGTAAACGATTACGTGCATTACCTGACCACCCGCGAAGAGTATTCCTCGCAACAATACGAAGGCGCCTCGACACTCTACGGCCCGTGGACACAAGCCGCCGTTGCCCAGGAGTCTCTCAAGATGGCGCGCGCCATGCATGAAAATGTTGCGCCCGCAGCTCCCGCCGCGCCCGGAGCTCGCCCCGATCTGACTCTGTTCGCCGGTCCGCAAGAATCGCCACACCCTAGTGGCAGCCCCGGCACCGTCGTCACACAACCGCCAAGTTCTATCTCAGCGGGCCAGGTACTGGATGCCGAATTTGTCGTAGGCCACCCTGGCAATGATCTACGCATCCAAGAAAGCTATGTATACATTGAGAAGGAACTGCCCAGTGGCGAGTGGGAAGTTATTGAAGAAGACCGCACCCCGGAACTGCTCTACGAATGGTTGCCAATAACGCAGGCTCCAGTGGCACAGGAACGGCCGCAGTTCAGCAGCGGCGGCACGGGGCTTGTAAACTGGACGATTCCCCCAAATACGCCCACAGGCACTTATCGCATAAGGGTGGTGGGCGCTTCGCGGGGGCTGACGTCGGCCGAGGCGCAGCCCTATGAAGCGATTTCCAATACCTTCAACATAATCACCACCGACAGCACCTGCCCCTAAACAAAGGGCTTACGCTCTGCCGAGGCTTCGGCAGAGCGCTTTAGCAAGTGTCGAGCTGCGGCGCTGCTTCCCTGCGTACCTATTGACGGCGTCCTAGACTCCTCAAAACGGCTGCCATGCTGTTATCATCCCTGCATCGCAATTTACAGGGAGCAGGTGCAATGACATTACCAGCCACATTACCGCAATGGATAAAAGATCACGTTGAGCTATACCAACACGACGGCGAAGCTGCCCACCTGTGGGATGCCGCTCTCGGCGGCGGTAAGGGTCTATTAACCACCCTCCTGTTAACAACCCAAGGCCGCAAGTCGGGAAAAATATTGAGCTTGCCCCTGATCTACCGACCGAACGACAGCGGTGGCTACTGCGTGATCGCCTCCAAAGGTGGCGCACCTGCCCACCCCGCGTGGTATCTAAATTTGCTGGATCAACCGCAGGTGCACGTCAAAGTAGCCAATGACGAGTTCGATGCAACAGCCCGCATCGTCGAAGGTGAGGAGCGTGAAGCACTCTGGCAAAAAATGGTGGGATATTATGCGCCCTATACTAATTATCAGGCCGCCACTGACCGGCAAATTCCAGTCGTGGTGTTAGAGCCGACGAGGTAGCGCCCGCAAAGGGTTCCCTCCGTACCGAACACAAAAAAGGGGGTTCCGCATGGAACCCCCTTTTTTGTGTTTGGTGCCGAAGGCGGGACTTGAACCCGCACAAGCTATGCTCACCACCCCCTCAAGATGGCGTGTCTACCAATTCCACCACTTCGGCTAATTTGTTGGTCTTACTCGGGCATATCTCCATTGCCCTGTTCAATCCCTTGCAGCTCGGGTATGTCGTCATTTGACGATACCGGGGCGACATTTCGACTTTCTACAGCGGACGGAATCTGATCGTCGAATTCGAGGCCTTCGCTGCCGGCCTTATGTTTGGCAACATACGCCAAGCCTAAGCTGGTGCAGAAAAACAAGGTTGCCAATATCGCGGTAGCGCGCGTTAGTGCATTACCGCTGCCTGAACTACCGAATAAGGTTTGCGAAGCACCGCTGCCGAAGGACGCACCCATATCCGCGCCTTTGCCCTGTTGCAATAGAATAAGGCCCACTATCGATAGCGCAGCGAGGACGTGAAAAATGAGGACTAACTGTTCCATAATTATCAATTAACCACTTTGCAAATGGCGGCGAACTCACTGGCATCCAGTGAAGCTCCGCCGACTAGCCCGCCATCGATATCTGGCTGGGCAAATAACTCTTCCGCGTTGGCCGCTTTAACGCTGCCCCCATAAAGAATACGTATTCTAGCAGACAGCGCCGCATTAAAGGTGGCCAATTCCTGCCTAATAAACGCGTGCACTTCCTGCGCTTGCGCCGGGCTTGCAGTTTCACCGGTACCAATGGCCCATACCGGCTCGTAGGCAACGATCATATCGTCTAAGGACTGATCAACGCCTTGCAACACCGCCTGTAGTTGACGCCTGACAACCTGCAATGTTTCTCCTGCTGCGCGCTGCGCCAGCGATTCGCCAAGACAGAGTATTGGCTGCATTCCTTGACCGAGCACTGCTGCCAATTTCTCTGCGATGCATTGATCGCTCTCGGCGAACAGAGCCCGGCGTTCAGAATGACCTACCAAGACAAATTGGCAACCCATATCCTTGAGCATCTCCGCGGAGATTTCGCCGGTATAGGCACCTTCGCCCCGGTGCTCGCTTACATTCTGAGCACCAACTGCAATAGTACTATCCGCCAACAAAACGGTTACCTGAGGCAAATAAGGATAAGGGGGAATTACCGCAACTTCTGCTGCACAAACTGCCACTGATTGCTTTAGATCAGTTAATAACTGCTCAACGCTACGGCGAGTGCCGTGCATCTTCCAGTTACCTGCAACCAGCGTGCGCCGCATGATTCACCCTTACCGCAAAATGGGCGCCAATGGTACAGAAACAACCACAGCGACACAAGATTGAATCACGCTTAACCTGCTAACTGTTCGACACGCAATGACAGATCACGACAGAGCGCTGATACCGTGTCGTGGCATTCGCCTTCCACCATAACTCTAATAACAGGTTCAGTGCCCGATGGACGCAGTAATACGCGGCCACGTGCGCCCAATTCTGCCTCAACACCGGACACGGCCTGCTGCAAATCCGCGTTCGCGAGTATATTGTTGCCGGGGGTAATGCGTACGTTTTGCATGACCTGAGGAAATTTTTTCATGCCCGACTTAAGATCGGCCAGCGACTTGCCGGTGCCGACCACCGCATACAATACCTTCAATGCGGCGATGATGCCGTCACCCGTACTGGTAATATCCGAGCAGATGATATGACCGGAATTTTCACCCCCCAAGGTCCAGCCCCGCGACTCCATCAATTCCTTGACGTAACGGTCGCCTACACTTGACCTAGCGAAAGGAATTTCCAGCTCCGCTAATGCCAACTCGAAACCCATATTGCTCATTAAGGTACCGACGACACCACTGACCGATCCTGTTCTGAGCATTTCATGCTGCGCGATAACGAACAACAACTCATCGCCATCGACGAGCTCGCCGCGATGATCAACAAACAGTACACGATCACCGTCGCCATCAAAGGCAATACCTAGGTCAGCGCCAAGTTCAAGCACTTTTTTCTGCAAGGCTTGTGGAGCAGTAGAACCAAAACCCTTGTTGATGTTGAGACCATCGGGGCTGGCGCCAATAGTCGTTACCTGAGCATCAAGCTCGCGAAAGGCTTGTGGACCCACCTGATAGGTTGCGCCATGAGCGCAGTCGACCACGATTTTCAAGCCTTCCAGCGAACACCCGATGGGCAGTGCGCGCTTACAAAATTCTATATAACGACCGCCAGCATCCTCAATGCGTGAAACTTTGCCCAAAGCTGCGGAATCAACCGTGGTCATCGGTTTGTCGAGTTGCGCCTCAATGGCTAATTCGGTTTGATCTGGAAGCTTGCAGCCATTGGCCGAGAAGAACTTAATGCCATTGTCTTCATAGGGATTATGACTGGCACTGATAACTATGCCGGCTTGAGCTTTCATGGTGCGCGTCAGGTAAGCAATTGCCGGGGTAGGCATGGGTCCGAGCAAGCGCACATCGACACCGGCAGCTACTAGGCCTGCCTCGAGTGCAGATTCGAACATATAGCCCGATATACGCGTATCTTTACCAATGATAACTTTTTGGCCCGCGCCTTTAGCAAAAATTTTGCCTGCAGCCCAGCCTAAACGAAGCACAAATTCCGGCGTAATGGACCCCTCGCCGACGCGACCACGAATACCATCGGTCCCAAAATATTTTCTACTCATCAAGTGACTCTCTTATCATTGCCTGCGCCATTTTAACGGCGTCAACCGTAGCCGGCACGTCGTGTGCCCGAATTATACGCGCCCCCTTGGTCACCGCCAGTGCCGCAGCTGCCACACTGGCAGCAAGACGATCGTCTATCGCTCGACCGGTAATCCGTCCCAACAGTGATTTGCGTGACAAGCCCACTAATACCGGGAAACCGGTTTGCACAAACTCAGGCAGTCGGTTTAATAATTGCAAATTGTGAGCGGCAGTTTTACCAAACCCAAAACCGGGATCGATAACAATACGACTCCGGTGCACCCCAGCGGCTTCACATGCGTGTACGCGCATGTCCAAAAATGCCAACACGTCCCCAACTACGCCAGAATATTTCGGTGATAGTTGCATATCTACAGGTTGACCCTGCATATGCATCAGGCAAATTGGCAGGCCAGACTCAGCCGCGGCCAGCAAAGCACCTGGCTCCTGCAGCGCGCGAACATCATTTATCAAGCCCGCGCCAACGCCTGCCGCGGCATGGATCACCTCAGCCTTTGAGCTGTCTACGGATACGACCACATCCAGCTCACGTGAAATAGCTTCAACAACAGAAATAACCCGATCCAATTCCTCGGCAACACTGACTGCGGCTGCGCCTGGCCGGGTGGACTCTCCACCCACATCGACAAAGCTCGCGCCCTGCGCAACCATGGCGGCAGCGTGACGAAGACTGGTATCACGACTGACAAAACGACCACCATCGGAAAATGAATCCGGCGTGACGTTGAGGATGCCCATAACATGGGGCTGGGATAGGTCAATTGCCCGTCCCGCACAGCTTAGGATCTGTGCGGGCGGCTGCGGAGCCGCAGTCATAGGGCTTTCATGAAATTGAGGGCAGCGTCAGTGATTGCTAGCCGGGCCGCCGATAGGGCCCTCGGAGACATCCGTTGCGTCATCGGTTTTGACACCGTCGTCATCGCCGCCTGGCGGATTACTGTCATTCCAGCCGGCGGGCTCACGCGGTGGCTTACCCGACATGATATCGTCGATTTGCTTGGCATCAATGGTTTCGTACTTCATCAAGGCTTCAGCCATGAGATCCAGCTTGCCGCGATGCTCTTCCAGTATGCCCTGTGCGCGCTGATAGCATTCGTCAATGATACGACGGACTTCACTATCAATATTCCGCGCCGTATCTTCTGACACGCTTTTGTGATGCTGGGTTGCCGACCGACCAAGAAAGACTTCATCGTCGGATTCGTCGTAGAGCAATGGCCCCATTTTGTCCGACAAGCCCCACTTCGTTACCATATTGCGCGCCAATTCGGTGGCGCGCTTAATGTCATTGGAGGCACCCGTAGTAATACCGTCTTTACCCAGCGTCAGCTCTTCGGCAATACGACCGCCGAATAAAGAACAGATTTGACCGACAATGTGGCGATGACTATGGCTGTAGCGGTCTTCTACCGGCAAAAACATAGTCACGCCCAAGGCGCGGCCCCGGGGAATAATGCTGACCTTATAGACCGGGTCATGCTCGGGAACGATACGGCCAACAATAGCATGACCGGCTTCGTGATAAGCGGTATTCAATTTTTCTTTGTCCGACATCACCATTGATTTGCGCTCGGCGCCCATCATGATTTTATCTTTTGCCAAATCGAACTGGTCCATGCCAACAACGCGCTGGTTTGATCGCGCAGCGAACAGGGCAGCTTCGTTCACCAAGTTCGCCAAATCAGCACCGGAAAACCCAGGGGTACCGCGCGCAATGATGGCTGGCTTCACATCGTCAGCCAAAGGCACTTTACGCATGTGGACTTTCAAAATTTGTTCGCGACCGCGGATATCGGGTAAACCCACAACAACCTGACGGTCAAAACGGCCCGGACGCAGCAGCGCGGGGTCGAGTACGTCGGGGCGGTTGGTAGCAGCGATAACAATAACGCCCTCATTACCTTCAAAGCCGTCCATCTCAACCAGCAACTGGTTTAGGGTCTGTTCGCGCTCGTCATGACCGCCACCCAATCCGGCGCCACGATGACGACCGACCGCATCGATCTCATCGATAAAGATAATGCAGGGCGACTGCTTCTTCGCCTGCTCAAACATATCGCGCACGCGCGAGGCACCAACACCGACAAACATCTCAACAAAGTCGGAGCCAGAGATGGAGAAAAAGGGAACCTTAGCTTCACCGGCAATGGCTTTGGCCAACAGGGTTTTACCCGTACCCGGAGAACCTACCAACAACACACCGCGGGGAATTCGACCACCCAGGCGCTGGAACTTACCGGGTTCACGCAAAAACTCCACCAGCTCCTGCACCTCTTGCTTGGCTTCGTCGACACCAGCGACATCGGCAAAGGTCGTTTTAATCTGATCTTCGCTCAGCAAACGGGCTTTGCTCTTGCCAAAGGCCATGGGACCACCGCGGCCACCGCCGCCAGCACCGCCCTGCATTTGGCGCATAAAGAACACAAACACAGCAATAATGATCAAAATCGGAAAGCTGGCTATCAGCAACTGCGCCCAAATGCTTTGCTCTGGCGGCTTGGTACCTTCAACCTGAACACCGTGATTATAAAGATCATCCATTAACTTGGGATCTTCAATCATCGGCCGCACCGTCTCGAACACGGTATTATCACCGCGCTCACCGCTAATAATAAGACCGTCGACAGTGATCTTTTCAACCTTCTCGTTCCGCACTTCCTGAATAAACTGGGAATACGTCAGCGTATCGGTGGTGGGCTGAACACTGAAATTGTTGAAAACCGATAGCAGCACCGCTGCAATAATCAGCCACAACAATAAATTTTTAGCCATGTCGTTCAAAAGATAAACCTCTCTGCTGCAGGCACAAACGGCACCCGTAAGCTGCTTCTTGAATACGCCACTTTACTACATAACTGTATAAGCGGCCATTAAAGTGCCCTACTGCTTAAACCCTTTACCCACTATATAGACTTCACGGGATCGCGGTCTCGAGGCCTTTGGCTTGCGCGTGACAGGGCTCTCAAAACTGGTTTTGAAATCCCGGTAAAACTCCTCGTACCCCTCGCCGTGGAAGGCTTTACTCACGAAACTACCGCCTGGGCGCAGTACTCGTCGCGCCATATCCAGCGCCAACTCTAACAAATACATCGAGCGAGGTTGATCAACTGCGTTCACACCACTAATGTTTGGGGCCATATCTGACATTACAAGGTCTACCGGCTGATCACCTGCCATAGACAGTAAAACCTCGAAGACCTGATCTTCGGTGAAATCGCCCAGCACAAACTCGACATCAGCCAATGTATCCATCTGTAGAATATCGCTGGCAATCACACGGCCCTTGTCGCCAACGACCTTGGCGGCCACCTGCGACCAGCCGCCCGGGGCCGAACCCAAGTCAAGAATGGTCATTCCAGGCCGAATCAGACGATCTTTCTCTTGAATTTCCAACAACTTATAACAAGCACGCGAACGATAGCCCTCGCGCTGAGCTTGTTTGACATATGGATCGTCGAAATGCTCTCGTAACCACGCGCTACTGGACGCTGAACGTTTTTTCGCCAATTATTTCACCCTTTTTTGTTCGCCGTATTTCACGACGGGTATCGCACGCAGTATACCTTTTGAGTACACTATGCGCCCTTTTTTGATCTCGGATCACACATGCATCATGGATAATGCCAAGCGTAAACAGTTGCGAGCCATCGGCCACAAACTCAAGCCCGTCGTCATGATTGCTGGACGAGGTGTTACCGAGGGAGTTGAAGCCGAGCTTGAGCGCGCACTCGAAGATCACGAGTTGATCAAGGTCAAGCTGGCCATTGCTGAAGCGGACGACCGTAAATTGGTCGCCCAACACATCTGCGAGAAGCACAAGGCTGAACTGGTACAAGCTATCGGCAAGGTATTACTGATTTTTCGAGCGGCGCGCAAGCCAAACCCGAAACTCTCAAACCTGCTCCGCGTCTGAATTCAGACGCGGCACCCTAAAACTACAAATGCTCGACTTTATCGATTTCGTATTCCATATCACCCGCTGGAGCACGAACCACAACGATATCGCCTTCTTCTTTGCCTATTAAGGCACGAGAAATGGGCGATGTTACCGATATCTTACCGGCTTTCACTTCAGCCTCGTCCTCACCTACGATACGGTAGCAAACCTCTTCATCCGTTTCGCAGTTAATGAGGGTGACGGTAACGCCAAATATGACCCGCCCCGTAGAGGGCAGGGTTTTAACATCGATGATGCGCGAGTCAGCAAGCTTACCTTCTACTTCCTGAATGCGACCTTCACAAAAGCTCTGCTGTTCGCGGGCTGCGTGATATTCAGCGTTTTCCTTCAGATCACCATGTTCGCGCGCTACGGCGATGGCTTGAATTATGCGCGGACGATCTTCCGTTTTCAGCTTTTTGAGCTCGGCGCGCAAGCGCGCTTCGCCTTCAACAGTCATTGGTACCTGACTCATTGCATAATTCCTCTATGGACGTCCTGCAGCCGGCGAACTGTTTTTTCTTCACCGAACTCCAAAGCCATACAAATAGCTTCGGCGCCGGCCAGCGTTGTCGTATAAGGGATTTTACCCGCCAACGCAGATCGTCGAATGGTTGATGAATCTGCTATTGCCTGCTTGCCCTCGGTCGTGTTGATGATGAGGTTGATATCGCCATTTTTCACCATATCTACAATATGGGGGCGCCCCTCCTTCACCTTATTCACACGCTTACACTCAAGACCTGCATCAGTTAATGCCTTGTGAGTACCGCGGGTTGCACACAGTGTAAAACCAAAACCGACGAGGGTTTTGGCGACATCTACAGAACCAGGCTTATCCGCGTTGCGCACACTGATAAAGGCCAGTCCCGGCTTGGGCAGACGTTCGCCGGCGCCACGCTGCGCCTTTGAGAACGCTTCAGCGAAGGTAACGCCCACGCCCATAACTTCGCCGGTCGATTTCATTTCCGGGCCAAGAATTGGGTCAACGCCCGGGAACTTATTAAACGGGAACACTGCCTCTTTTACGCTGAAAAATGTCGGCACCCGCTCCTCGGTAAAGCCCTGCTCTACCAGCGTCGTGCCAGCCATGCAGCGGGCTGCAATTTTGGCCAGCGACACGCCGATGCACTTGGACACGAAGGGAACTGTGCGCGATGCCCGGGGGTTAACCTCAATAACGTAAATTTTACCGTCTTGCCACGCGAGCTGTACATTCATCAGGCCTTTGACTCCCAACTCTACGGCCATTGCCTTGACGACAGCGCGCATTTCGTCTTGAACATCAGCCGGCAGCGAATACGGCGGCAGTGAACAGGCCGAATCACCCGAGTGAACGCCCGCTTGTTCAATATGTTGCATGATGGCGCCGATAACGACGTCCTTGCCGTCGGACACCGCATCCACGTCAACTTCTACCGCGGCACTCAGAAAGTGATCAAGCAATACCGGCGAGTCTTCAGAGACATGTACCGCTTCTACCATGTAGCGGGCCAGTTCTTCTTCCTTGTACACAATCTCCATTGCGCGACCACCCAGAACGTAGGATGGGCGGACAACCAACGGATAGCCAATGCTCTCAGCGACGGCCAAGGCCTGCTCTGTAGAGCGCACAATGGCGTTAGGCGGTTGCAGCAGGCCGAGCTTGTTAATCATTTGCTGGAAGCGTTCGCGGTCTTCGGCGCGGTCAATCGCATCGGGCGTAGTACCAATAATCGGCACGCCAGCAGCTTCCAGTTCGCGAGCCAATTTAAGCGGCGTTTGACCGCCAAACTGAACGATTACGCCTACAGGTTTTTCTTTTTCTACAATTTCCAGAACGTCTTCCAGTGTAACCGGCTCGAAATACAGGCGATCCGAAGTATCGTAATCTGTAGAAACAGTTTCAGGGTTACAGTTCACCATAATGGTTTCGTAACCGTCTTCGCGCATCGCCAATGCTGCGTGCACGCAGCAGTAGTCAAACTCTATACCCTGACCGATCCGGTTAGGACCGCCACCAATAACGAGAATCTTCTCGCGATCGCTGGGATTAGCCTCGCACTCTTCCTCGTAGGTTGAGTACATGTAGGCGGTAGACGTGGCGAATTCGGCGGCGCAAGTGTCCACTCGCTTATAGACCGGGCGAATTCCTAATTTATAGCGGTGCTCCCGTACTGCCGTCTTGCCAACACCCAAGAGCACAGCCAGACGTTTGTCGGCGAAGCCCTTGCGCTTGAGCATAAACATTTTGTCGGCGTCAATTTCCGACAGTTCCTGCGTCTTCAGGCTGTTTTCGGTTCGAACGATGTCGTCGATCTGAACAAGAAACCAAGGATCTATGCCGCACAGTTCGTAAATTTCATCGACGCTCATTCCGGCACGCAAGGCGTCGGCCACATACCAGATGCGCTCGGGGCCAGGATTGGTCAGCTCACTAATGATAATTTCGCGAGCGTCGTCGCGGTCAGTATCAATTTTGTGTTCGAAGCCAGAAGAGCCAACCTCAAGACCTCGCAAAGCCTTCTGTATAGATTCTTGGAAGGTACGGCCAATGGCCATCACTTCACCCACAGACTTCATTTGAGTGTGCAGCCGCGGCGAGGCCTCACCAAATTTTTCAAAGGTAAAGCGCGGGATTTTCGTGACCACGTAGTCAATCGCAGGTTCGAAAGACGCAGGCGTTGCACCGCCGGTTATGTCGTTTTTCAGCTCGTCCAGGGTATAGCCAATGGCTAGTTTGGCGGCCACTCTAGCAATCGGGAAACCGGTGGCTTTCGACGCCAGCGCCGAAGAGCGGCTGACCCGAGGATTCATTTCAATAATAACCATGCGCCCGGTCGCCGGGTCGATGCCAAACTGCACATTCGAGCCACCGGTTTCAACGCCGATCTCGCGCAAGACGGCGCAAGAGGCGTTGCGCATGATCTGGTATTCTTTGTCGGTCAAAGTCTGCGCCGGTGCCACCGTGATGGAATCGCCGGTATGCACGCCCATCGGATCAAAGTTTTCGATGGCGCAGATAATGATGCAGTTGTCATTCTTGTCACGGACAACCTCCATCTCAAATTCTTTCCAGCCGATAAGAGATTCATCAATCAGCAATTCATTCGTTGGCGACAAATCCAAGCCGCGCCCACAGATTTCGATAAATTCATCACGGTTGTAGGCGATGCCGCCACCCGAGCCACCCATGGTAAATGAGGGCCGAATAATGGTGGGGAAACCGATAGAATCCAGCACCTGAAGGGCCTCTTCCATGCTGTGCGCTATCGCCGAGCGCGGCGTGTCCAGACCGATTTTTTTCATCGCGCGATCAAATAACTGGCGGTCTTCGGCCTTGTCGATGGCGTCTTTGGTCGCGCCGATCAACTCAACATTGTATTTTTCCAACACACCTTCGCGCGCCAGATCCAGCGCGCAGTTCAGGGCCGTCTGACCACCCATAGTCGGCAGACAAGCATCAGGGCGTTCTTTCTCGATAATTTTGGCGACCGTCTGCCACAGCACTGGCTCTATATAAGTGGCATCGGCCATCGAGGGGTCGGTCATGATCGTGGCGGGATTCGAGTTCACCAAGATAACGCGGTAACCCTCTTCCTTCAGGGCCTTACACGCCTGCGCTCCGGAGTAGTCAAACTCGCAGGCCTGTCCAATGACAATAGGGCCGGCACCGAGAATCAGGATGGATTGGATGTCTGTACGTTTGGGCATAGTGTCGTAATAACCGCCAGATTCTGAATCTTTAGTTTGGGTCGGACGTCGGATGTCGGACGTCTGACGCGGTATTTTTTTCGTCCGACGCCTAGCGTCCGACGTCCGACCCGCCGCACTGGGGCGGGCCAAAAAAGTCCGAGCCCGTCTAGCTAGAGCTCGTGTGGGCCTCGATAAGCGCAACAAAATGATCAAACAAGGGCGCAATATCGTGGGGACCCGGGCTCGCCTCAGGATGGCCCTGAAAGCTAAAGGCCGGCTTTTCCGTGTGGTGCACGCCTTGCAAGCTGCCATCGAACAGCGATTTGTGGGTTACTCTCAAATTCGCTGGCAACGTCGACTCGTCAACTGCAAAGCCGTGGTTCTGGCTGGTGATGTGCACCACACCGGTATCAATATCCTGTACCGGATGGTTGGCGCCGTGATGACCAAACTTCATTTTGAGAGACTTCGCACCGCAAGCCAAAGACAGCAACTGATGGCCCAAGCAAATACCGAATACTGGCAGGCCTGTGTCAACAATCTCGCGGATAGCCTCAATAGCATAATCGCAGGGCTCTGGGTCGCCCGGGCCATTCGACAGGAAGACACCGTCCGGCTTAAGTGCCAGCACCTCAGCGGCGGGAGTTTGGGCGGGAACAACCGACAGCCTGCAGCCCCGATCGGTCAGCATTCGCAAAATGTTGCGCTTAACACCGAAATCGTAGGCCACCACATTGTAGGGAAGCTCCGAATCGGGGCGCGTGCTGTAGCCTTCTTCTAGGTCCCAGCTGCCGTCACGCCAAGCGTAACGCTTGCTGGTCGTGACGACTTTCGCTAAATCCATGCCTTCAAGGCCGGCAAACTCTCGGGCGAGCGTCAGTGCACGTTCTTCGTCCACATCGCCCGCCATCAGGCAGCCATTTTGTGCGCCCTTATCGCGAAGAATGCGCGTCAGTCGCCGGGTATCGATTTCGGCGATACCCACAATATTGCGAGATTTCAGGTAATCAGAGAGCGATTGCTGGCTGCGATAGTTGCTGGCAACGAGCGGCAAATCACGAATAATCAGACCGGAAGCCCAGATCTCATTGGCTTCTTCGTCTTCAGAATTGATACCGGTATTGCCGATATGGGGGTAGGTCAGGGTAATCAGTTGTCTTGCATATGAGGGATCAGTCAATATCTCCTGATACCCGGTCATGGCGGTATTGAAAACCACCTCTCCAACCGAATGTCCTTCGGCCCCAATTGCAATACCCCTGAAAATGCTGCCATCCGCGAGGGCGAGTATAGCTGGAACCGTCAAGCAAACCTCCTTGGGTAACAGACCGCCGTGCCCTGTCGTAGCCGAGGCACGGACGAAATATTCGGGCGCGCAAAAAAGCGAGATAAAGGCCTGACCTCATCTCGCTTTCGCTATACCGACGTTCGGCTAACCGGCAATGCCGGCCACATGATTCTGGCGCGCGATTTTAAGCGAAATGGCCGCATACTGTCCACTGACACAGGCCGAAAGATTGAGAAAAACCACGAAATTCATGGATCCGGCCTCTAGGCGACGTTAACACGGCCGCCCTCGCTGGCGAGCGACTTCGCAACCACCTATTCTAAGCGCTCAACGACAGTGGCCCCCTTCTGACGTTATCACATCGATAGCAACCACCCCCCGCCGCTATCACAATCTCGAAGGATCCCGAGGGTAACAGCCAGTCGGCGGACTCCATCAAGGTATAAATATTATCGGTCAACTTAGCAGCATGCTTCGCCTGCGTCTCCGGCAACAGCAAAGCGACTGAACTGTCGCCGTAGCGGGCCACGAAATCGGTTGTTCGAACCGTCGCCATTATCGTATCTGCTATTTTTATTAAAACAGAATCGGCAGCCGGCTGCCCAAGTGCCGCCTTAATATCGCGCCAACAAGCCAGCTCAAAGACAGCAATAGACAGCGCCCGAGCACTGCGCTGCAAACGCTTCATTTCATACTCATACGCATGATCGAAATGTCGGCGATTGTGCAGACCTGTAGACCGATCAATAATCTCGAGCTCGCCGACTCGGCGACTGCTCTCTTCGAATCCTGCCCGCGACTGTGCCAGCCCCTTGCTTGTTTCCTCCAGTCGATAGTTCGATGCCATCAGCTCACGCTTGGCAGACCGACCGGCTTCGATAATTATGGATAGTTCCTGCTGAAATCGCCTCGACATCGACTCTATTGCTCTCGCGAGATCGCCTATGGCATCTTCATTCGTCAAATAGGGGATAGTCTCTTCGCCGCGACCCCGGCTCAAGGAATCAATAAATGCTACCAGTAAGGTAATCGGATTCGACAATTGACGAGTAATGATACTGACGCTCACCATCACCATCGCAATCGCAATCGCAATCAAGCCTAACAGTTGGGCCTGCTGAAACAGGTTCAACACACTATCAATAGAACTGTTTACAGCGAAAACCAGCGCACAAGCAACGAGAGTGGCCGCGGCAAGCATCGACAGCACCCCGGCTACCACTTTTGCTTTTAAGTGCATATCTAACCTCCCCAACAAGTCTCTAGACACTCTAACCGTTTTATCAAATATTGGTAGTAAGTATATGAACTCTATGCCCAATAGCGCCCTCAGCCAAAATCTCGAAGACAATCAAAGTAGCCCTTTGGCTCGGACAAGGGCTTGCCAGAATCAGTATCGATGAGGATATGCGCCGGGCAATAGCGCGACCCCGTACTTTTCAGACACTCTGTAGACCAGATCATAGCCACAACGATGAGAATCGGTGACGTAGGCAAAGCGGTCCGGCAGCTTGATAGTAACGCGAGACATGGCAACAGTGCCTCCGGACGGATCTAACTCAAAGGCTGCGCCGACATCCAGCCGCTGCAGCCAAGGGGCGCACATCGTAACGAGCACCTATACCGGGCGCAATAAATTCCTCGTCGCCAAGGCCCTGCGCGCGGTGCACCTCTGCCAGCACCTCTGCGGGCTGAAAGCGGCCCTCCGGTGCCAGCTTGAAGGTTCCCCAGTGAATTCCCATGCTGAACGCCGACGCCAATTCACGGTGCGCCTGCACCGCCTCTTCTGGCCCCGTATGCTGGTAGGCCATAAACCATCTGGGCAGGTAGGCACCTATAGGCAAGAGCGCCGCACGCATACCGCCATAGCGCTCAAACGTGGCCTGGTAGTGATCTCCATAACCGCTGTCGCCACCAAAATAAACGGGGCCTCCACGTGTTTGCAATACAAAACCCGACCACAAACTCAGATTCTGATCTGAGGGCAGTACCCGTCGGTTTGACCAGTGCTTGACCGGCACCGCACTGAGCGAACAACCATTACTCAATGGCGTCGCCTGCCACCAATCCAGCTCCACCACCCGCTCTATTCATAGCGGCTCCAGCAAGGCGCGATTGCCCAAAGGAACGACGAACAAGGGATCGTGAAGCTGATGCAACTTTTCAAGAGTCGTAAAATCCATATGGTCGTAGTGACTATGGCTAATGATCACAACATCAATGGGGGGAGGTGTTCAAAGGCAATACCCGGCGGGTGATGCCGTTTTGGCCCAGAAAAACCTACTGGACTGGCCCTATCAGACCAAATGGGGTCAGTCAGCAAGTTGAGGCCGTCTGCCTGTATCAACACGGTGGCGTGATTAATCCAGGTCAGACTGAGCTGACTCGGGCCGCGCCGATTCAACGGCTGCGGCCTTTCCGGAAGCCCAGCGTCTTCCGCCCACTCAATTTTTTCGCGCGAGAACACATAGCTGAGTAAATCGGTAAACCTATGCGGAAAGGCGTCGTCGTTGTGAAACTGACGGCCATCAAAATGATCGCTCACCGGGCCGTCGTAGCGGGCCGGACTGCAAGCCCCAAGGACTAGGAGGACCATTAACAGGCCGAGCTCATTTATTTCCCGTAGCAGGCCCCAACGTTTCTGCCGCAGCTACACAAAAGCGAACACTAGGCTGAAATCAATTTGAAGCGTCGACGCGTGATGGCCTCTGCGCTCGCCTACGACAAACCCAATACATCACGCATGTCGTAGCGACCAGCGCCCTGATTTGCCAGCCAG
>JBLHMO010000062.1:0-17851 GCA_047622145.1 Paracoccaceae bacterium
GGCTGGCATAGCCGTCTCGGCTGCCCAGTTCCCGCTGGACCTGTTTGATTTCGCTGGTAAACGCAACTGCTGCAAATTGATGTGCCATGTTGTCTCAACCAAAAGTAAAAATAGGCGGCCGGGCAGGAATGCCATCTCCCACCCGGCCAGTTTCTCAAGCAGCACTTTTCAGCTCGACCTTCGGGAAATCGATTTCCACCTGGCTCGCCTTGCCGAGAATATTGGTTAGAATATTCATGCCAACATGGGTGATAACTTCAACGATTTCTGCATCGCTGTACCCAGCGTTACGCACTTCCAGTATTTCGGCATTGCTCACTTCACCTTGGTGCTCAGCCAGAGCCTTGGCAAATTTCACGGCGACCGCCGCTTTGGCATCCTGGCTGCTACCTTCACGGTTGGCCAGAATTTCGTCGCTGCTCAAGCCGGCTTTGCGGCCAATTACGGTATGCGCCGATACGCAGTATTGGCAGGCATTCTGTTCAGCCAGAGCAAGCGCGATTCGCTCGCGGGTAGGTGCGTCCAGAGAGCCTTCATTGGCAATGCCGTGCAGTCCGAGAAAGGCGCGCAGCGCAGCTGGTGAATTGGCAAAAACTTTCAGAAAGTTTGGAACCATACCCAGTTGACTCTGGATTGCCTCGTACAGCTTGGCCTGCTCCTGACTAGTCTGTTCTACGGTAACAACGTTAATCCTGCTCATTGTGTAGCCCTTTTTGTAGTTAATTGACTTGGTTTATCGCTGCAATCCTGTCTTGTGCAGTGACTGGGCATACCTTGCCAAATTCCACTTGATTAAAGAATTAGCATAAATGACAATTGATTATTGTGATTAGTGGAATAATATAAGGGGCGCAAGTGGATCGCTTACTACAGATGCAGGTTTATGTCGCCGTTGCCGAGGAAGAAGGCTTTGCTGCGGCGGCGCGCAGGCTGAATATGTCACCTCCAGCCGTCACACGGGCTATAGCGCAATTGGAATACGGCCTTGGCGTCAAGCTGCTGAACCGCAGCACGCGTTTTGTTCGCGTAACCGAGGCAGGAATGCGCTACCTGGAAGACGCACGCCGCATATTACTGGAAGTTCAACTTGCCGATGAGTCAGCGGCGGGAATCAATGCCGAACCGAGAGGGCACCTGACAGTTACCGCACCAGTGTTGTTCGGTCAAAAATATGTAATGCCGGGTATAGTCGACTATCTACAGCGTTACCCGAAAACAGAAGTGGACGCGGTGTTTTATGACCGGGTTGTCAATCTGCTCGAGGAAGGACTTGATGTCGGCATCCGTATCGGCGCGTTGCCGGACTCGACCATGCGAGCACTGCCGGTTGGCAAGGTTCGGCTAGTACTGGTGGCCTCGCCTGCCTATCTGAATGCGCACGGCATTCCCCAGACACCTCAGGAGCTTGATGCACACAACATTATTCATTCACGCGCAGGCAATTTGAGCAAAGAATGGCGCTTTATGAAAAATGAAAAGCCGCTGCTACAAAAAGTCAAACCGCGCCTCACTGTCACCAGCAACGATGCTGCCATGACTGCAGCGAAGGAGAGTTTTGGTATCTGCCGCTTGCTTTCCTACCAGGTCGCGGATGATTTGCTTACAGGCCGGTTGAAAACCGTGCTGGAAAATTACGAACTACCGGCGCTGCCGGTACATATTGTGCATCGCGAAGGTCGCTTGGCCTCGGCCAAAGTCAGAGCGTTTATTGATTTGATGGCAGAGAGGCTACGAGCCGATACTGCACTGAATTAGATGAAATGGATTGTTTGAATCTAGCCGCCGCTTTATCTCTTCAACAGGGGACATAGGTATTCATAAAAATGATTTTTCAACGATCAGTTTATGCGACCTAGCCTCACAAAAATCTTTAAAAAAGCCCCCGAGGGGGCAAAACATACTTCTAATATCTGGCGACATTATCGCGGATGTATAGTGAAGCTCAGGACGACCAAGTCTAGAAAGTATGTCGCAATTCAACACCATAGGTTCTCGGCTCACCCACGCTCTGCTGGTATATTCCGACCAAATCACCAATGGAAACACCGGTTAGATCATAGCGCTCATCGGCCAAATTTTTACCGAATACAGTGATAGTGAGTGTGTCATCGTTACAGCGCCAACCCAGGCGGGCATCAATCAGAGTATATGCTGCTGATGTTGCCATATCTTCATTTTGCTTATTCACAATCCAAGACCCTCTATCAAAGCCTTGGTAAATATCTCCCTTATAGCTGATATCCACACGAGGCGTGATCGAACCAACTGACGACCTCCAAGTGTACTGAATTCCTAACGACGCACTCAGCTCAGGTGACACGGGAAAATCTTCATCAGTGCGGTCAACAATATGCTGCTCTCCACTCTGAAGCAGCGGTCCCAATGCAAACTCTTCGAACTCGATAAATTTATATGAGTTCTTACTAAAGCTTGCGTTTAAAGCAAGTCGGGGAATGGGTATCCAATTCACTTCAACTTCTGCACCCTCAATCTTCGACCGTCCAGCATTTTTAAACACAACTGCAAGATTGCCCGCTGAATCCGCGCTGACCTGTATCAATTGCATATTCTCAAAGAGCATCGAATAGAATGCGGCATTTATGCGAAGTCGGCTGTCAAACGTGTCTAGTTTGAAACCTACCTCCCGGTTTTCCAACTCCTCGGGCTCTACGGTTTGTAGGCCGTCCACCCCTTTGGGCTCAAAAAACCCAGACTTAAAGCCGGAGCTCCAAGTCGCATAGAACATTAAGCTATCAGCAGAAAGGGTATCCAGCAGCGAATCTGACGCAAGGTAGGACGCCGAAACCATGGGTGTAAACTTGCTAAACGTACCTTCAATTTTCTCGGTCGTAGCGTTTGCATAATCAAGGGGAACAGCGATCACGCCAAATTCGTTACGCTCAAACAAGCTATTGGCAATGCTGATGGGGTCTTCTATCCAGCTACCGAGAAAAGGGTGAAGTCCAGCAGCTGCGGCAGGCCCAAACCGAGGATGAGATGCAATGATATCGGCTAAAGCTTCGCGATCTGTCAATGTTTGCTCAATCTCCGCCGCACGCGTCTCAATCGTATATCGTGCGCCAGCAGTGATCTCGACATTCTCGGTCAATGTAAAAGAACCCTGAAAGAACGCCGCCATAGTGGAATTACGCAAATCCGAGTCATCAATAGCGTTGGGCTCGCCAGCCAACGGGCCGACCAATGGAGGACTAGTACCGAACGGAGGTACAAGCGAGGAATCTGGGCTCTGACCAGCTAATAACAATGCCAACGCGGAAGCATCAATACCGTTAAGCTCAGTTACGCGTAAAACTTTATCCGTATTATGCTCAACCATGCCAAACAGCCCTGCTGTATAGGTCAATCGCTGATCAAAAGCGCTACTGTTAAACTGCAGCTCAACACTCGCCGACTGCCGCATACTGTCATCACTCTGAATACCCTCTCGGAACGCCGCTGGCCCGCCATCAGTGTTGTTTTGGTGCTTAGGGCCCTTACGTTCATCGCGCAGTCCGGTAATGAGCTTGATTGAACTGACGCCACTGATTACATTTTCAAATGTCACACCAAACAATAATGTTTCGACGGTAAAGTTTGGCTTAAAACTACCGATGTTGCTCGTTAGGTCTGGCAACCTATCAGGTGAATTAGCTTCACAATTATCAGTGAAAGCAGTGGGATTGGATGGGTCAGTATCACCTGAATATAGGAGTCCTATGCCCTGATTCAGCAGAGAGTTCTTATTAGTTATACGGCAATGTGTAACCGGATGCCGTTCCCTCACTTTGCCGTAGTAGGTTAGCGTGTCAAGCGTTGAAGTTTCACTGGCATCCCAGCGTGTTTGAAACAGCAACGATAGCCGATCATCTGAGCTAGTGTTGGATTGCGTTAAATCTTTCATATATCCGTCATTTTTTGTGACGTTGAAAGAAAACCGAGTAAACAGCTCGTCCGATACAGGGAAATTTAATCCCACTCTCGTGCGACGAAGATTGTAGTTTCCCACACCCGCCTCAATATAACCTTGGCGTTCATCATGAGGTTTTATCAATGAAAAAACGAGTGCTCCTCCTGTATTATTTTTACCAAACAATGTTCCTTGTGGGCCACGTAACACTTGAATACTTTGCACGTCAACGGTATCAAGCAACTGTGCATCGGGACGCGGAAGCAGAAGATCGTCGACATAGACACTAACGGCCGGATCGACTTGTAAGAATGACCCCGCTGCGCGCTGCCCCACTCCGCGAATAAAAATCATATTATCCTGCCCTGCGTTTATCTGCAGACTTGGTACACTTTTGCTAAGTTCATCCGTATTAACAATACCTGAGTTCCGGAGCGTATCGCCGCTGATCGCCGTTACAGCCACGGGGGACTCCTGCATGCTTTCTTCGCGACGCCGAGCGGTCACAACGACTTCTTCTAGAGTCGAGAAATTCTTTTCCGATGAAGCGACTTCTGCCGATGCAGGATCGGCTATCAAGGCTGTAATAAAAATAAATATAAATGGCATCGAAAAAGCCAATGAATTCGTCGAGTGATGGAAGACTAAGGGACATACATTTTTCATAGCTGCTAAATCCGTCTAGTTTTGATGACTCCGAAGAACGACGTGGATTGTCACTGACCACCCCAAATACGCTTTATATGCGCCTGCCGCACGGCAATTTGCGCGCGACGCTGTTCTGCAGAAATCTTAGTAGTCCCCTCTGGTAAAAAATGGTGAATATCATCAAATTTAACCAATGTGGCATGTGCCGTTGGCATTTCTTCCGGCAGCGGGTCGGTCCTGAATACGAAACGCATCGCATGAAAACCCTTCTCGAGACCGGTCGTGTCGACCCAGCCGTCGTAACCAGGGTCGCGATGCGCAACAATGTAGTAACGAGCGCCATCTTTGCTCTTTCGCAACTGAGTCCCGGTTAGGCTGCTCACATAGTTTTGCTGATCGGGCCCTTCCATCCAGAGATTATTTAATTGAAAACCTACGTAGTGCGGTTCAAGAGGAGCCTCCACTTTAAAGACAAGCGCCTCGTCCTCGGTCAGCTCAAATATGCCGGCGGCATAGATTTGCTTCGCACCCGCAACACCACCAGCAGTAAACGGAGGAGCGGGAGGGTTAATGCCATTCACGGGGAGTGCGCGACTCCCATCGTTGTTACGATCGCCTCGCATTTCCAAAGGAAATTCCATCAATAGATTCCAGAATCGAACTTGATTTGCGACCTCGGAACCAATTTTAGAAAGCGTACTCGCGATTTTTTCCGGCGAATAAGGCGGACGGTTTTTTCCCTCGCTGCCCAACCGAACGATATCAAGTTCAAGCGGCCTTTCGTTCTCCCAGTCAGAAAATATCTCTCTGAGAGCTACCCACTTTGCACGTGCAACGAACTCCTGCGCAGTGCTTGGGCATGTGTAATTTTTTCGTGAGACAAGAAAATTTCCTCGATAGTCTTGAGGCCTTTCAGGGCCAACCAAAATTTCAAACCGACCCTTCCTATCAGTATCAATCTCAAAGGTGTTAAGAAAATCTAGAGTGACGCTTTTACATTCCGCCATTTCCTTCAGCTCGCCTGTGCCACCCGGCACACCAGTTATCGTTTGGAATGTAACCATTCTCGGTGCCTTCGGCCCTTTCCCAGCGCGCTTAGACGTCTTCCACTCCTGAGTGTTGGACGCTCGCCCCGATATTCGGTAATAGCCGGTATCGTCGATAGGCGCTTTCAAATACATGGTGTCTGGGTTTTCTCCGGTCCACTTGCGCAGCATATCCATCGAGCGTAAGAACTCCGGAAATTCCGGGTCAGCTCGGAGCTCCATTTCAATCACCCTATTTACGTGACCGAGTAAATAACGGTATCCCTCAGCCAGAACCCTGTCGCTCGCATCGGGCGGAAAGTGCTCTTCGTTCAACAGCCGATTCCGCGCTTCCTGCAAATTTTCAATAAACGAGTTCCATCCAGCATCAAGTTGCTTGCTAGCAGAAGCAGCTTCACTGCCAATCGCGCTCCACGGCCACGCAGACATGAATGCGACGAGCAGAGGGGCATTTATCCAACTACCAATAGATTTCGTCTTTATGAATTTTTTTATGCAAATGCCCATCTGACCCCCTAATAAGACACAATATTATCAATATATGCCAATGTGTGGCACGATATGATAATATCGTGCCACAATTTTTCAACAGATTACATATTAGTCATAAAGGAAGCACATGCCAGACGCCACTGAGAATCGCCAACTGACTGATCGTCAAACAGCGGTCGAAACACAAATACTGCTCGGTGCGGTGAAGTGCTTTGAAAATGATGGCATTAGAGGGACAACTATAAACAGCATCGCCGCGCAAGCAGGAGTCTCGCGCAGAACGGTGTATCGCTACTACGCGACCAAAGAGTTAATACTGAAAGCCGCCTTTGAAAAAAATTCCTTCGACCTTGCTCAACAGCTAGTCAAAAGTGTTGATCCTGATCTTTCGTTTCCCGATTTCGTCGTTGAAGTAATTGTCTTTATGATCGAACACGCGCCTCACTCCCCCCTATTCAAGGTCAACATCATCGAGGAAATTGGAGCTGGATCGCTTTACTACTACTTTTCTTCAAAGAAGGCCGTTACAACTTGGATTGAATTATTCCAACCCGCCTACATTCGAGCACTCCGAGAAGAAACCGTCGACCCGGAGTTTGACCTACCGGAAATAGTCGAGTGGGCTGGACGCATTTCCAATTCATTTCTACAAAATCCTCGCACGATGCACCGGGACACTCCAATAGTGCGCGATAGTATCCAGCGCCTCGTCGGCAAAGCCTTACGTCGGATCTGAAAAGTTATTCATACCGGCTACTTCAACACGGAGCTCCAACAACGTATGCGATAGTGGACAACGTGCTTGTATTCCGAGGACTCGACCGTGCCTCGATAACAAAATCATGACTGAGATCCAAAGATCAAGGTTTGTAATGGCTGACGTCACAGAATAAAAAGCTGGAGTTTACTTTGAGGCCGGGTACTCGATGGGGCTAGATATTCCAGTTTTCTGGAGTGTCCGAGAGGACGATTTACAGAACACCAACTTCGGTACACGACAATATAATCATGTAGTGTTGAAAGACGAAGCCGACCTTGCTGAAAAGCTCTTCTACCGAATTACGGCTGTATTGCAATTTAGAAACACGACTGAATAGCTTCGTCAGGGACTTAACTGTTACTCGCCCCAAAAGTTTTGTTCAAGCCGGTAAAATTTTTTGTTCACTTTTGTTCAGGCAAAAAAAAGGAGCCGCTAAGCTCCTGATTTTTATGCTATTTTGGTCGGGACGGCAGGATTCGAACCTACGACCCCCACACCCCCAGTGTGGTGCGCTACCATACTGCGCTACGCCCCGATTTCAGGGGCAGAATAATACAGCAGCTAAAGAAGCAATGAAATAGTGAACGCACATTTTCGGGTGCTTAAGCTACGATAGCTTGCCGCCAACCTGTCAGAGTTTGGCTTCTACGCTCGGTAGACACCGGTAGGCGCGCCATCAAATGGATTTCATCGGCGCTGGGCAACTGAATCAGCACGCGAGGCTCAAGTGAGGGCGCATCCAGCGCACGCTGATGGCTAAAGCGAAGCAGGTAGCGGCGCATCTTCCATATAGGGTTCGCTCTCCCACTCTGTGGCTGCAAGCAGGATCTGCTGCGCAGCGCGCCAGTCGTGGTCTCTTTTGAAGGGCACGCTTATAACGTGAAACATGTAGAGACGTGTTGGCGTTTCATTAATAACGGCATCCGATACGAACAGCGCATTGGGTATTATCGCCAGTCGACCGGTACGTTGTTGGGTGTTTGCCGAGGCCAACTTCGAGCAGCGTTGTCGCCAGTAGGTTATGGTCGATAACGTCGCCGCAGTAGTCTTTAATCTGAATGCGATCGCCAATATCAAATGAACAGGATGCTGTTTTTATAATTGACCCAGTGATGCACAGAATCAGCTCCTTGGTAGCCACCACAAAGGCGACAGCAAGGGCCACAATGGACAAAGCCAGCGTGCGTAGCTCTTCACCCCAGATAATCACCAAACCCAGCAGTACCAGCCCGTTTCGAGACTGCACCAGCCATTTTCGGCGCAGTTCCGCCGCATTGACGATGCGTCGAATAAAACGCCAGCTGAGAGCCCTGAGCGTGATAACCGCCACAATGAGCAGCAGTGTGCTGGCCGCTAGGCCGAATATCGGTGCGAACAGCGCAATATGTACCTGAGAAAGTTCAACCTGATCTAACATCTATACACTCCAGCGCTTCTAAGCAGCGCTAGATCATATTCCACACGATGGACTGCAAGACTGGGCGGCGAGAATCTGGCTAATTACGACGAGACAAGGTGGCGAACGAACTGCGGCGGAGCGCTATTGAAGGAAGATACAACGAGGAAGCTCTAATCACTCCATAAAGTGAGATCGCTGGGGCAATTAGAGTGGGGTAAGGGGCGCTGAGACTCAGGCTTTAAGCTCTGTCAGCAAGCCTTCAAGCTCAGTAATCATTTGACGGATTATTTGCTTGTATTGCAGTTCTTCACCTTTGGCGTCATCGCCGGACAATCGCTGCCTGGCACCGCCAATCGTGTAGCCTTGATCGTACAGCAGACTACGAATCTGCCGGATCATAATGACGTCTTGACGCTGGTAGTAGCGGCGATTGCCACGACGCTTGACCGGCTTCAGTTGTGGAAATTCTTGTTCCCAGTAGCGCAGTACATGTGGTTTAACCAAGCACAAATCACTGACTTCACCGATAGTGAAATAACGCTTTCCTGGAATTACAGGAAGTTCGTCGTTATGACTCGGTTCCAGCATACTGTTCTACTCTCGCCTTTAGCTTCTGGCCCGGCCGAAAGGTGACGACGCGGCGGGCGGATATAGGGACTTCTTCACCAGTTTTGGGGTTGCGCCCCGGACGCTGGCTCTTGTCGCGCAGATCGAAGTTACCAAACCCCGACAGCTTGACCTGCTCATTATTTTCTAGGCAGTTTCTTATTTGCTCAAAAAACAGCTCGACCAACTCTTTTGCTTCGCGCTTATTAAAGCCCAGCTGTTCATAGAGATGCTCAGCCATTTCGGCCTTGGTTAGAGCTGCCATGACTCTAGTTCCTCAAAGTTGCGCCAAACCTCTCTTCCAAAGCACTGATAACATTGGCAATGGATTCATTCACTTCATCTTCGTTAAGAGTGCGTGATGAATGCCGGTACGTCAAGCCCAATGCCAAACTTTTTCTTTGTGGATCAATACCTTCACCCTCATAAATATCAAAGAGGATCAGGTTGGCAAGGTAACTTCCTGCCGCTGCGCGCGCGGTATCGAGGAGCTCTTGAGCAGGTGTAATTCGATCCACCAGTACAGCAAGATCGCGCCGGACTTCCGGGTAACGTGAGGGTGTCTGAAATTCCGGCACCCGACGTTCTGTGATCGCAGCCAGCGTTATTTCGAATAAGTATACGGGCTGACCAAGATCAAACTGCTGCACTAATGAGGGGTGCAAGGCACCAATGGCACCCACCTTTTTCCCATCCAGAAAGATATCCGCACTTTGACCGGGATGCAATGCCGAATGCTCGCCAGCGACGAAACGGAAATCCTTACCTGAATTCAGTTTGAGTAAGGATTCAAGGTCCCCTTTGACGTCATAGAAATCAACATTAGCGCCCTTTTCGTGCCAGGATTCGAGCGAACGGGGGCCGGTGAGCACCGCCGACAAGGTCGCTTCTTGGCGCAACTTACCTCCATCTTCTATTAAAAAGCACAAACCTGTTTCAAATAGCCGAACGCGTGACTGCTGACGATTAATATTATACGACACCGCTTTCAGTAAGCCCGACCAGTGACTGACGCGCATATCCGCTAGATCGGCCGAAATCGGATTGATCAAAGAGACAGCCTCTACAGCGGGGAAAAGCGCTTTTTGCCAAGCGGGGTCTACAAAGCTGTACGTTATCGCCTCTTGGTAGCCCAAGGACGTCATGCGCCTGCGCAACTCACCCACGCCAACACCCGCCTCAGGCTTGGCTTCAATTATCAGTGAATCGGTAATAGGTTTTACCGGTAGATTGTTGTAACCGACGATGCGGGCAATCTCTTCCAGCAAATCCACTTCGATTTCGAGGTCGAAGCGCCAACTGGGGCTGATCACCGACCAGCCGCCATCGGCGCGGCTAACATCAAGCCCCAAGCCTTCAAGAATCGCTACGACTCTTTCGGCGGCCACGGGCATGCCCAACATTTTCTCGATGCGCGCTTCACGCAAGCTAATTTTGCGTGGCTCAGGCAGCGCCGCCGTGGTTCTTTCCACCACCGGCCCGGGCTGCCCACCGACAATGTCTACAATCAAACGGGTTGCTCGCTCGACGGCAACCATAGGCAGTGCGTAGTCCACTCCGCGCTCAAAGCGATGTGATGAATCCGTGTGCAACCCGTAGGCACGCGCCTTGCCGGCCAGCTTCTCGGGCGCAAAGAATGCCGCCTCCAAAAAAATATCACAGGTTTGTGCACTTACCGCACTGCCCTTGCCGCCCATTATGCCCGCGAGCGCGAGCACCTTGTCCTGATCAGCAATCACTAGGGAGTCGCTGCGAAGGGTCAGTTCCTGCCCGTCCAGCAGCGTCAGCTTTTCGCCCTCGCTCGCCAGACGAACGCAAATGCCGCCTGACAATTTGGCAAGATCAAAGCCGTGTAGCGGTTGGCCCAATTCCAGCAATAGGTAATTGGTAACGTCCACCACCGCGTCGATAGAACGCAATCCGGCACGGCGCAGCTTTTCCTGCAACCAAGTAGGAGAAGGTCTGGAAATATCAATATTGCGAACGATACGACCCACGTAACGCGGACAGTCTTCAGTCGCAGCTATCTCTACGTCCAGTACATCGTCGCAAGCAGGGGCAATCGCAGCGCAATCCGGTTCAGAAATACTCAAGCCGTTCAGCACGGCCACATCGCGGGCGATACCGCGCAAGCTCAAACAATCAGATCGGTTGGGGGTAAGGCCCAACTCTATCAGCATGTCATTCAAATCCAGCGCTTCGCGCAAATCTTGGCCCGCCGCTAGACCAGAATTCAGCTCAAGCAAACCGCCTGTGCTCTCGCCTAGCCCAAGCTCGTCTGGCCCACACAACATGCCAAAGGATTCCACGCCGCGCAGCTTGGCTTTTTTGATATGAAAATCGCCGGGTAAAACGGCGCCCAAGGTAGCAAAAGGTACTTTTATGCCCGCGCGAGCATTCGGCGCGCCACAAACCACTTGAAATTCGGACTGGCCGTCGCTCACCTGACACACACGCAACTTATCGGCATCCGGATGCTGTTCAGCTGAGAGAATCTCAGCCACCACGACGCCGCTGAACTCGCCCGCCACCGCTTCTATGGCGTCCACTTCCAAGCCGGCCATGGTGATCTGGTCTGCCAGTTGCTGCGTGTTCAGCTCTGGGTTAACCCATTCTCTCAGCCACTGTTCGCTAAATTTCATTGTTGTTCCAACTCTGTGTCATTGGTAATCGCCTGCAAGACTTCGCTTATGCAGGCTTAGGGTTTCGCAAGGGTTTAAGAAAATTGCCGTAAAAACTGCAGATCATTTTCAAAAAACAGACGCAGGTCATTAACGCCGTAGCGCAGCATTGCCAAACGCTCCACGCCCATACCAAAGGCAAAACCGCTGAATTTGTCAGGGTCGATATTTGATGACTCGAATACTTTAGGATGAACCATGCCACAGCCCATAATTTCTATCCAGCCGGTTTGACTGCAGACGCGGCAACCTTCCCCGCCACACATAACGCACTGGATATCCACCTCAGCGGAAGGCTCGGTGAACGGAAAGTACGAGGGCCGAAAACGTACCGCGAGCTCTTTCTCGAAAAAAGCGCGCAAGAAGGACTCAACCAATCCTTTCAGATCGGCAAAGCTGCTGTCCTCCGAAATCAACAACCCTTCCACCTGATGAAACATCGGTGTGTGGGTCAGGTCGGAATCGCAGCGGTATACACGGCCTGGACAAATCACCTTAAACGGTGGCTTGCGATTCTCCATCACCCGCACCTGTACCGGCGACGTGTGCGTGCGCAGCACGGTTGCGTCGTTAACATAAAAGGTGTCATGCATGGCGCGCGCAGGATGGTGCGCCGGAATATTCAGAGCTTCGAAGTTATGATAGTCATCTTCAATCTCGGGGCCTTCCACAGACTCAAAGCCGATGCTGCCGAAAAAAGCTTCTATGCGTTCTATGGTGCGTGTAACGGGATGCAGACCACCACTGTCCACCCCCCGACCCGGCAGGCTGACGTCGATGGTTTCCTTGCCTAGCCTTTCAGCAACTGCGGCATTCTCCAGCAAGATTTTGCGCGCCTGTATGGCGTCGGACAAAAGCGCTTTAACGCGATTGATTTCAGCTCCAGCTTTTGGGCGCTCCTCAACAGACAGTCCGCCAAGGCTTTTCAATAAGGCTGTTATTGCCCCTTTCTTGCCAAGGTATTCAACGCGCACGTCGTCCAGCGCCCGCGGATCGGTTGCGGCCTGAATTTTTTGACTTGCCTCGTCAGCCAGTACGTCGAGGTTTTCCATCGCTATATCCTGCTTTCAGTGCCTGAAACGCTGCGCTTATTCAGGCCTACGAAGAGCGAGTCGGATAGGCCGGGTTAAGCGCAGCGTTTCCGGCGAATTCGCTCTACAAAAAAATAGGGAAAGAGCAACAGCCCTTTCCCTATTCGATTTCTTACGCTGACGGCCAAGCCGCCAAGCAGTATTACGCCAAGGCTGCTTTTGCTTGCTCTACGATGCTCGCAAAAGTGTCTTTGTCGTGTACTGCCAGATCAGCCAATACACGGCGATCAAGGCCAATTTCGGCCTTTTTCAAACCAGCGATTAGACGGCTGTAGCTCAATCCGTTTGCACGTGAGCCGGCATTGATACGCGTGATCCACAAAGCGCGGAATTGGCGTTTCTTTTGACGGCGGTCACGGTAAGCGTACTGACCAGCTTTAATAACAGCCTGTTTGGCAACACGGAATACGCGTGAACGCGCGCCATAGTAGCCTTTAGCCTGCTTCAATATTTTCTTGTGTCGACGGTGTGCAGTCACACCACGTTTTACGCGGGGCATAGTCTTCTCCTTTCCTTAACCAGGCTTAGTTAGCGCGCATCATACGATCGACAAGTACTTTGTCGGACGTATGAACCGCAGATGTACCGCGCAATTGACGCTTACGCTTGGTGGTCATCTTGGTTAGGATGTGACTTTTATGAGCGCTTTTTCGCTTGTAGCCACCCGCTGACTTTTTAAAGCGTTTTGCTGCCCCACTGTGAACCTTTTGTTTCGGCATCGTTAGATACTCCGCATTTGGTACTTCAAATATAAAAGTAGGCCCATTGAGCTCGCTACTTACGTTTTTTGGGCGCTATGACCATAGTCAGTTGGCGGCCTTCCATTTTTGGAAACTGTTCAACAGCACCGTATTCAAGCAGATCAGTTTCAACCCGTTTCAATAGTTGCAAGCCCAGTTCCTGGTGAGCCATTTCCCGACCGCGGTAACGCAGAGTTACCTTGGCTTTGTCCCCGTGCTCTAGGAAACGTATCAGGTTGCGTAGTTTTACCTGATAATCTCCGTCTTCAGTTCCGGGACGGAACTTTACTTCTTTGACCTGGGTTCGCACTTGTTTCTTTTTGGCGAGGTTTTGTTGCTTTTTCGCCTCAAAAACGTGCTTGCCATAGTCCATTACTTTACAGACCACAGGGTCTGAATCGGTAATTTGTACCAGATCCAAGGCGGCTTCTAACGCCACTTGCCGAGCGTGCTCGATCGGCACTATACCAATCTGTTCACCATCGGCTCCGACTAGGCGCACTTCCCGCGCCAGAATATCATCGTTAATCGGCGGTCTTTTGTCGCGGCTTTTACCGTTATCTCGTCTGATTGTTAACTCTCCAATGCAACACGGCCGCGTCGAGCTACGTCTGAGGCAAGAAATTCAGCAAATTGGTCCCAAGTCATGGTTCCAAGATCTTCGCCTTGACGAGCACGCACGGCCACGGTTTGATTTTCAACCTCCTTATCGCCAATTACCAGCAGATAGGGAACCTTCTGAATTGTGTGCTCGCGGATTTTAAAGCCGATCTTCTCATTTCTCAAGTCCGCATTTGCCCTGAAGCCCTTGTGAGCCAAGAAATTCTCAAGTTTTTTTACTGAGTCGGCCTGATTATCCGTAATATTGCAGATTACGGCCTGCGTCGGCGCCAGCCAAGTCGGGAACGCGCCCTCGTAATGTTCGATCAAAATGCCTATAAATCGCTCAAAAGAGCCCAAAACAGCCCGATGCAGCATAACCGGAGTCTTGCGCTCACCACTTTCAGCCACATATTGGGCGCCAAGGCGCCCCGGCATGGAAAAATCCACCTGAACCGTGCCCAACTGCCACACTCGGCCAATACAGTCTTTCAAGGAAAACTCGATTTTGGGACCGTAGAAGGCGCCCTCACCCGGCAACATTTCCCACGGCAGGCCTTTAGCATCCAAGGCCTCAGCCAAAGCTTTCTCGGCACGATCCCAGTCTTCATCGGAGCCAACGCGCTGTTCGGGCCTTGTCGATAAACGATAGATAACTTCAGTGAAGCCGAAGTCGTCATAAATTTCGTGTAGGAAATCTATAAAATCAGCCACTTCAGGCTGAATTTGAGCTTCGGTACAGAAAATATGCGCATCGTCTTGGGTAAAACCGCGCACCCGCATAATACCGTGCAGCGAGCCGGAGGGCTCATTACGGTGACAGGAGCCAAACTCCGCAAGGCGCAGCGGCAAATCACGGTAACTGCGCAGGCCCTGGTTAAACACTTGCACGTGGCAGGGACAGTTCATGGGCTTGACCGCATATGCACGATCGTCCGCGGTCAGCATAAACATGTCGTCGCCAAACTTGTCCGCGTGTCCGGATTTCTCCCACAGGGACAAATCTACCACCTGGGGTGTCCGAATTTCTTCGTAACCGTTCCAGTTCTGCTTTTCACGCATGTACTGTTCGATGGTTTTGTAGATGGTCCAGCCCTTGCTGTGCCAAAACACCATACCGGGAGCCTCTTCCTGCATATGAAAGAGATCCAGCTTCTTTCCGATCTTGCGGTGATCGCGCTTCTCGGCCTCTTCAATACGAGTCAAATAGGCTTTCAGTTCTTTTTTGTTGCGCCACGCTGTGCCGTAGATACGCTGCAGCATTGCATTGTTGCTGTCGCCACGCCAATAGGCGCCAGCCACTTTAGTCAGCTTAAAGGCTTTGAGCTTGCTCGTAATGGGGACATGGGGGCCGCGGCACAGATCCATCCAGTCGCCCTGCTTGTAGACGGATATGGCCTCGCCTTCAGGCAAATCGCGAATGATCTCGACCTTGTAGTCTTCACCTAGTTTTTTAAAGGCTTCCGCAGCTTCGTCACGCGGCATTTCCAAGCGCTGTACAGGCAAATCTAATGCAGCCAATTCCGCCATGCGCTTTTCAATGGCTTCCAGGTCGTCCGGCGTGAAAGCGCGCTCAAAAGCAAAATCGTAGTAAAAGCCGTCTTCGATGGTCGGCCCGATGGTAACTTGAGCGCCGGGGAACAAACTTTGAACCGCCATCGCCAGCAAGTGAGCGGTAGAGTGACGGATGACTTCGAGACCGGCATCGTCACGTTCGGTGATGATCGCCAGCGCCACGTCGGCAGCAATTATGTAGCTGGTATCGACTTCGTTACCGTCAACAACGCCAGCCAATGCCGCCTTAGCCAAACCGGGGCCAATATCAGCGGCAACTTCAGCAACCGTTACAGGGAGATCGAAAGAACGCTGACTTCCATCAGGGAGAGTTACAACAGGCATTGTGTGTCCTTTTCCAGTGGTGACCCCTACCAAAGGCCACATGTTATGACGAGCGCGCCACGGGGGCACAAAACCTCGATAAATTCAGGCTGCCCATTATCCGGATTGCGCCCACCCTGCGCAATAGAACCGAGCAGAAGACCAAGGAAAGAGAGCCTCGAACGAAACCATCAAAGAATGCCGCGCAAACGACTTTGCTGACGATCGCGCGAACAGTCGACACCTTCTGCATTGTGCTTACCGCTTTAATCCACTATAAATCCAAAAATGCTGCGCGTCTTATGGCTTGAAATTAGGGATAAAAATACACTATGTTTTCGCAATTACTTCGCACTTCCTCGCTGTTCCTCCTACTTGTTAGCTGTAGCGTAGTTACGCGCGCAGAGGTCGTATGGATAGATGTTCGCAGCGCACTTGAACACAGGTGGGACCACATCGAAGGCGATGCGCGAATTTCCTACGACGAAATCGTGCAGGAGATTAGCGCTATAGTCCCTGACAAAAATACCGAAGTTCACCTTTAATGCCGCAGCGGTGGCCGCGCCGGCAAAGCCATGACCGCGCTGCAAAAAGCCGGTTACGTGAATGTGCACAATGCGGGGGGAATAGAGGATGCGCGCAGAGAACGCGAAAGCGAGGAATAAGAATGAGCCCCTCAGCTCACCGACCGCACCCCATTGCTCATGTCTATTTGACCGGCACTTACCGTTACGCGATTTTTGCCGGCTGCTTTCGACTGATACAGTGCGCAGTCGGCGCGAAGGATGACCGCTTCAATACTTTTGTCACCTGCTTGGCGCTGGGCCGCGCCAAAGCTGGCGCTTAGCGCTACGGTACGCTTGTCGTCCAACACCAAGGGACAATCTTGCACATATTGACCGATTTCATTCGCCTTAACATAAGCCGCTGACTGACTGGCGTCGGGCATTAAAAATATAAACTCCTCGCCGCCCCAGCGCGCAACAATATCGCTGCGGCGCAAACGCTCGCGCAACAAGGCTGCCACGCTTATCAAGGCGCTATCTCAGACCGGATGACCATACTTGTCGTTGATGGCTTTGAAGTTACCCATATCAAAAATAACCAGTGATAATTTGCTACTACGGCGGCCGGATTGCAAAAAATGACTATCCGCAGTGGACTTCCCAGAGTTTGCTAGACACCAAAACCTCGGCGATTATAGGTATCGGTGAGCCAATTATGGAGGGACTCATCCGGTAATTTCTTACCTAACTCCAGTAACACTCCCAACAGACAAAACAGGGCAATGCCAGTCAAGCTGATGGGCATACCAACAAAGTTGAGCGCAGCCAAGTGTGAGTTGGATAGCTGCTCAACTGGCATCGCACTAATTCCATCAGGAATTGATGGTATGAAAAGCACCATGCAGAGCGAGACCATTTGAGTAAGGGGAATAAAACTGAGAAAAGTAGCCGCGAGGTAATGTCCTATGTTTTTGGGTTTTTTACCTACCAACAACACATATACCGACAGCACACAGAAGATACCGACATACAAACGCGACGTTAACAGTGTCGCGGGTTCGATGGCTTGATTCCAAATCCCTGCAAACCCCAGAATCAAAATTAAAATAACGACACCCCGACGAAAAGCCAAGGAGTAGGGCTCCAGACCTCGCCAACAGCGAATTCCGTAATGTAAAAAGACGCAAGACAGACCCGCCGTCACTGCCAGCATATTACTGAATATATGGGGGTTGATATCCGGCAGTGCTATTCGCAAGCCCACGTTTGCCATAGCAACAACCAGCAATAGGTAGGCAATACCCCATTAGCGCATAGCGGTAAGCTCTGGTCGCAGCCGATAAATTACAAAAAAACCAAGGCAAACAACAGGGAAATGGAAGCGGTGATAAAAGATAGAAGAAACAACCAATTCATACCCCCCTTCCTATTATTTCAAGCCTGCATACTTCGTTTAACTGAGGGTGCGCTCAAACAAGGCTACCGTCGCCTGCCAAT
>JBLHMO010000063.1:0-17620 GCA_047622145.1 Paracoccaceae bacterium
CAGCAGGCCGGTGCAAACCTGGCCGTGCTTGAACAGCAATTAGCCGAACAACTTAATGCCGTTCCTCAGGTGCATGGCGCGCCGGGTGATGTGCACGTATCCAACGAGCTGGGGCGAGTGTTCAATACTGCCGACAAGCTTGCACAGCAGCGTAGCGATGCCTATATATCCACTGAGTTGCTGGTGCTGGCCTTGCTGGACGTTGGCGGCAAACTGGTGGATCTTCTAAAGCAGGTCGGCCTGAGTAAAGATCGTCTCAATCAGGCTATCGGAAAAGTCAGGGCCGGTGCGGCCGTTGACAATCCCGATGCCGAGTGCGCTCGTCAAGCGTTAGAAAAATACACCATTGATCTCACTGAGCGCGCCCGCGACGGCAGGCTGGATCCGGTGATTGGCCGCGATGAGGAAATTCGTCGCACGATTCAAGTGTTGCAGCGTCGGACTAAGAATAACCCGGTATTAATTGGTGAGCCGGGTGTGGGTAAAACAGCCATTGTTGAAGGGCTTGCCCAGCGCATAATTAACGGTGAAGTGCCCGAAGGCCTGAAGAACAAGCGCGTGCTGTCGCTGGATTTCGGCTCGCTGCTGGCCGGAGCAAAATTTCGGGGCGAATTTGAGGAGCGCCTTAAGGCCGTGCTCAACGAGCTCGCCAAGGAAGAAGGGAAGGTGATTCTTTTTATTGATGAGCTGCACACCATGGTGGGTGCGGGCAAGGCCGAAGGCTCGATGGATGCAGGCAATATGCTCAAGCCTGCACTGGCGCGTGGTGAGTTGCATTGCGTTGGCGCGACCACCTTGAATGAATACCGGCAGTATCTTGAAAAGGACGCTGCTCTGGAGCGTCGCTTCCAGAAAGTATTGGTTGGTGAGCCTACCGAAGAAGACACCATTGCCATTTTGCGCGGCCTGAAAGAGCGCTATGAGGTGCATCACGGTGTCGATATCACGGACTCGGCCATTATTGCCGCGACCAAGCTCTCGCAGCGTTACATCACCGACCGACAGTTACCCGACAAGGCCATAGACCTGATTGACGAGGCCGCTAGCCGCATCCGCATGGAGATCGATTCCAAGCCCGAATCGATGGACCGGCTTGAGCGTCGTTTGATCCAGCTAAAAATTCAGCGTGAGGCGGTCAAAAAAGACGAGGACGAGGCCGCGCGCAAGCAGCTAGATAAGTTAGACGCTGACATCGATAAGGTCGAGAAAGAATACGCTGATTTGGAAGAAATTTGGTTGGCGGAAAAGGCCTCGCTGCAAGGCTCCAATCAAGTGAAGAGTGATATCGAGAAGGCGAAGCAGGAAATGGACACGGCTCGCCGCGCCGGCGATCTCAGTCGGATGTCAGAGCTACAGTACGGTGTCATTCCGGAGCTGGAAAAGCGGCTCGCTGCTGCCAGCGATGCGGATACCTATGAACGCAAATTGTTGCGCAATAAGGTGACCGATGAAGAGGTCGCCGAAATCGTATCGCGCTGGACCGGTATTCCGGTGAGCAAAATGCTGGAAGGCGAACGCGAAAAACTGCTGCGCATGGAAGACGAGCTACATCGCAGGGTGGTAGGTCAGGAGGAGGCCGTTGATGCGGTGTCGAACGCCGTGCGGCGTTCGCGTGCGGGCCTCAGTGACCCCAATCGTCCCAATGGCTCCTTCCTGTTTTTGGGGCCAACCGGGGTGGGTAAAACCGAGTTGTGTAAGGCACTGGCATTGTTTTTGTACGACAGCGACGATGCCATGGTGCGCATTGATATGTCGGAATTTATGGAACGGCATTCGGTTGCGAGATTAATTGGCGCCCCGCCCGGTTATGTCGGTTACGAAGAAGGCGGTTATCTGACGGAGGCGGTTCGTCGGCGTCCCTACTCGCTGCTATTGCTGGACGAGGTCGAAAAGGCACACCCTGATGTCTTCAATATCCTGTTGCAGGTGCTCGATGATGGCCGCCTGACCGATGGCCAGGGTCGTACGGTCGATTTCCGCAATACCGTGATTGTTATGACCTCAAACCTAGGCTCCGACCAGATTCAGGGTTTGACCCGCAGCAATAGCGGTTACGACGCGATGAAGAATGCGGTCATGGAGGTGGTCTCCGGTCATTTTCGCCCGGAGTTTATCAACCGTCTCGACGAAATGGTGGTGTTCCGGCCGCTGGAACAAAGTCAGGTGCGCGCCATTGCCGATATCCAGCTAGCTTACCTTGGGAAGCGCTTGGCCGAGCGCGAGTTGTCGCTGGTGCTGGATGATGCCGCCATCGATAGGCTCAGCGAGCTGGGCTTTGACCCTGTCTTTGGTGCGAGGCCCTTGAAGCGCGCTATTCAGCAGCTGATTGAAAACCCGTTGGCGCAGGATATTTTGAGTGGAAAATTCAGCGCCGGCGACACTATTCGTGGTGAAATAGACGGCGAGCGGCTGGGGTTTTCGGTAATGGCCAGTGCCGATATGGTGCATTAAGGTCGCTGTCGGCTAACGGTATGGCGTAGGCACGGGCGCTGGTTTGCAGTGCCCGGCTCAGCAGTAGATTTTTATAAGCTCCTGCGCTTTTTCTTTCTGGGAGTTCAGCTCTTGTGTGTTCAGTATGCGCGCCTCGCCCTTGTCATCGGTCACTCGGACCCGCTGGCCACGTGAAAAGCTTTGCAGGGCATCCCGGGCTTGTGTGCAGCGTTCCGGGTTTTTGTCGGACAGAATTTCTACCTGTTGGGGTTCCTGCTTAGGTGCTGCGCTGTCTGCTCGTTTCGGTGGAAGAGGTTGTGGACTTTTAGGGTTTACGTCGTCGTTGTTATATCCGCGCTTGGTTTCGACGAACTTGGATGGACGGTCAGTCGGCGGGTTTTGGGTGAAGTGAACCTGAGTGTTATCATCTAGCCAGCGGTAATAACCTGTTTTGCCCAGAGCGCTCATGCTTAATAGGGCGATCAGGCAGGCGAGGGCGAGTTTTTTGTACATAATGGCGGCCCTGTTGCGGCGTGTACCGTATTGTGGCAGATATTGTGTAAAATTAAGAAGTCAGAAGACACACTGTTTTCATGACTAATGGCGCATTGGCTCGAAATATTTCAGGCAATTCAGCCTTTTTCCCGCTTGTCTCTTGACATGCATGCGCTCAGCCTCAAAAATACTATATTGCTAAAATACCAGAAATGGCCGTTAATCCGCCGCTTACCCGCGGTTCTGGATTCGGGAATGCGCTCAAGCGCGCATTCACTGCGTTGCAGATCCATTCTTTCCGCAAGCACATGACCTGTGTTGCGAGAATGCCATCTTCGCCCAACCCTGCGGAGACTATACACAGGCAGTATGCAAGCGCGTAGGCGCTGATTATTGTCAGGCGTTTCGCCCGACACATCCAGTTGGCTGTGATCGGAGGTTCATGTGTGATCTCAATGCCGCGTTGCCGGCAGCCATCGCATGTGTTTTTCATTTTGTACTAAACGAGGATATTTCAGTGGAATTGCTATCTGGCGGTGACATGATCGCTCGCGCTCTCGAAGACGAAGGCGTTGAATTTATATTCGGCTACCCTGGCGGCGCGGTACTGCATATTTATGATTCGCTGTTTACCAGCTGCAAGGTGCCGCACATTTTGGTGCGTCACGAGCAGGCGGCGACTCATGCAGCTGACGGCTATGCCCGCGCTACCGGCAAGCCTGGTGTGGTACTCGTCACCTCCGGTCCAGGTGCGACCAATGCCATTACCGGAATTGCGACCGCGTACATGGATTCAATTCCCATGGTGGTTTTGTCTGGTCAAGTCGCCAGCCACTTAATTGGCGAGGACTCCTTTCAGGAAATCGACATGATGGGTATCTCCCGCCCCATCGTAAAACACAGCTTTATGGTGAAACGAACGCAGGATATTCCGGAGATCATCAAGAAGGCCTTTTATCTCGCCGCCAGCGGCCGACCTGGCCCCGTGGTTATCGATCTGCCGAAAGACCTCACCAACCCGGTAGACAAATTTGAGTATAACTACCCGAAATCCGTGAAGCTGCGTTCCTATACGCCGGCGTCGCGCGGCCATTCCGGGCAAATCAAAAAAGCAGTGCAGTTACTGCTGGAAGCCAAGCGCCCCGTTATCTACAGCGGTGGTGGGGTTATTCAGGGTAACGCCTCGGGCGTATTGACCGAGCTGGTACGCGAGCTGAACTACCCGGTAACCAACACCCTGATGGGTCTTGGTGGCTACCCCGGTGACGATCGTCAGTTTTTGGGTATGCTGGGTATGCACGGCTTATACGAAGCCAATAATGCCATGCATCAGAGCGATGTTATTTTGGCCGTTGGTGCGCGCTTTGACGACCGCGTAACGAATACGCCGAACAAGTTCTGCCCGAATGCGAAGATCATTCATATCGACATTGATCCGGCGTCAATTTCCAAAACCGTGCCTGCCGATATTCCGATTGTTGGTCCCTTGGACTCGGTTCTGAGCGAAATGCTGGCGCTGATACGCGAAACCCGTAAAGCAGATAAATCGCTGCCCGACACCAAAGCACTGACGCACTGGTGGAATCAGATTGACGAATGGCGCGATGCTCACGGTTTGTGGACCAAGCCGCGCTACGACACGTCTACCGACCTGATCAAGCCGCAAGAAGTTATCGATACGCTGTGCCGGATAACGGACGGCGAAGCCTATGTGACCTCGGATGTTGGCCAGCATCAGATGTTTGCTGCTCAGTATTATCGCTTTAAACATCCGCGCCGCTGGATCAACTCTGGTGGTTTGGGCACGATGGGCTTTGGCTTGCCCTCAGCGATGGGCGTCAAGCTGGCTTTTCCTGACAGTGACGTTGTGTGCGTCACCGGTGAAGGCAGTATTCAGATGAATATTCAGGAGCTGTCGACCTGCACCCAGTACAATATTCCGGTAAAAATTCTGAATTTGTATAACGGCTATCTCGGCATGGTTAAGCAGTGGCAGGACATGCAGTATGAAGGCCGCTACGCTGAAAGCACCTACGAAGATTCGTTGCCTGACTTCGTTAAGCTGGCTGAAGCCTATGGCCATGTTGGTATTCGTGTTGAGAAAAAGGCCGACCTAGAAGGTGCCCTGAAAGAAATGCTGGCGCTGAAAGATCGACTGGTATTTATGGATATTCACGTTGACCCCCACGAGCATGTATACCCGATGCTGATTGCGCCGAACGGCTCCATGCGTGATATGTGGTTGAGCAAGACGGAGCGAACCTGATGCGACATATCATTGCTGTACTACTCGAAAACGAGGCCGGTGCGCTGTCGCGCGTGGTGGGATTGTTTGCTCAGCGCGGCTACAACATCGAATCGTTGAATGTCGCGCCGACTGAAGATGAAACGATGTCGCGCTTAACCCTGACAACGGTAGGAAATGATCACAAGGTCGAGCAGATAACCAAGCATCTCAATCGTCTGATTGATGTGGTGAAGCTGGTAGATCTGACCGAGGGCGCGCACATTGAGCGCGAAATGATGTTAGTCAAAGTGCGAGCAACTGGTGCCCAGCGCGCCGAGATCAAACGCTGTACCGATATCTTCCGCGGTCAGATTATCGACGTCGGACCAACGGTGTACACCATTCAGGTAACCGGCACCTCCGACAAGCTTGATTCCTTTCTGGAAGCCGTCGGCGATGCCGCGATTCTGGAAGTCGTGCGCAGTGGTGTATCCGGTATTGCTCGCGGCGAGAAAGTGCTGTCGCTGTAACGAGCGCGACAATGCCTGAAACGCTGCGCTTATTAAGGCCTACCGAAATTTGCCGTAGGCCCGATTAAGCGCAGCGTATTGGGCGTTTCTATTACTTCTACTCTCGCGTAAGCTGTCCTAAAAAATAACAGGATGCGCTCAATGTCTTTCCAATCCGAGCAGCACGCCAAATCCTATTGGCGCGAAAATTTAGCCCTTATGTTCAAACTTACCCTCGTTTGGTTTGCGGTCTCCTTCGGCTGTGGGATTCTGTGGGTAGACTGGTTAAATGAATTCCGAATCGGCGGTTACAAGCTTGGCTTCTGGTTCGCCCAGCAAGGCTCCATCTACACCTTTGTGGTGCTGATTTTTGTGTACACCCGACAGATGGAAAAGCTCGATCGCAAATACGGTGTCCACGACGATGAGTGACATGGACTTGCAGACACTGACGTATTGGGTCGTCGGTGCGAGCTTTGCGCTTTATATTGGTATAGCCATTTGGGCTAGAGCCGGCACTACTCAGGAATTTTACGTGGCCGGTGGTGGCATACATCCGATTGCCAATGGCATGGCGACTGCGGCTGACTGGATGAGCGCGGCTTCATTTATATCCATGGCCGGCTTAATTGCCTTTATGGGTTACGGTGGCTCGGTGTTCCTGATGGGCTGGACCGGCGGCTTTGTGTTGCTGGCGATGTTCCTTGCGCCTTACTTGCGTAAATTCGGCAAGTTCACCGTGCCCGAATTTATCGGTGAACGCTATTATTCGCGCACCGCGCGAATTGTGGCAGTGATCTGTCTAATTATTTGTTCTGTGACTTATGTCATCGGACAAATGAAGGGTGTCGGGGTCGCATTTTCGCGCTTTCTTGAAGTTGACTACGATAAGGGTCTGTATATCGGTATGGGTATCGTATTCATCTATGCGGTACTTGGCGGCATGAAAGGTATTACCTACACTCAGATAGCCCAGTACTGTGTTTTGATTTTCGCGTTTACCATTCCCGCTATTTTTATATCTCTGAATTTAACCGGCAACCCAATTCCGCAGCTGGGACTTGGCAGCACCTTGGCGGGCAGCAATACCTTTTTGTTAGATAAACTCGACCTCATCGTGCAGGACTTGGGCTTCGCTGAATATACGACTCAGGCCAGACTTAGCAAGCTGAATATGTTTGCCTATACGCTGTCTTTAATGATTGGCACGGCCGGTTTGCCGCATGTAATTATCCGTTTTTTCACAGTGCCGAAAGTTAGCGATGCGCGTCGCTCCGCTGGCTGGGCATTAGTGTTTATTGCGATCTTGTACACGACGGCGCCAGCAGTTTCGGGTATGGCGCGGCTTAATCTCATAGAAACGCTGCAGGGCGAAGACGGTGCCGGGCTGGTATACGAGCAGCGGCCTAGTTGGTTCAGAAAATGGGAGACCACTGGACTGTTGGAGTTTTCCGACAAGAACGAAGACGGGCGGGTTTTCTATAGCGCTGATCCAGACTTGAATGAAATGGTAACGGTTGATCAGGACATCATGGTATTGGCCAACCCGGAGATTGCGCGTTTGCCTAACTGGGTTATCGCACTGGTTGCAGCCGGTGGATTGGCTGCGGCCCTATCGACAGCTGCGGGACTGCTGCTGGCAATTTCGTCGGCTATTTCTCATGATTTATTAAAGGGAGTATTCACGCCCAATATCAGCGAGAAGCAGGAATTGCGCGCTAGTCGCTTAGCGATGGCCGTGGCGATCGCCTTTGCCGGTTACCTTGGTTTAAATCCTCCGGACTTTGCAGCGGGAACAGTCGCTTTGGCTTTTGGTTTAGCGGCTTCGTCACTTTTCCCCGCTCTGATGCTAGGCATCTTCAGCCGTCGTATGAACAAAGAAGGCGCGATTGCTGGCATGATAGCGGGTATTGGTGTGACCTTGTTTTACGTGTTCCAACACAAGGGCATTATGTTTGTTGCCGATACTGCGTTTCTCGGGTCAATGCCGGAAAATTGGTTTTTGGGCATTGAACCAAATGCTTTTGGTGTTGTTGGTGCGCTGGTCAATTTTACTGTTTCGTACGTCGTCTCGCGCTTCACTGCTGCGCCGCCCGCATCAGTGCAGCTTCTGGTTGAGCATATTCGTGTACCGACGGGTTTAGCTACGCGCGATTCAAAAGCCTGAGTCGGTAGGAGTGGTGTTGGAGGCGCAGCGCTGGTAAGTTCGTCGTGGGTAAGGTGGTGCGGTCATGGTAGCAGCGATGACTGCACTGGCCGTATAGCCTCAAAACAATAACAACAGGATTTTTTTATGTCGTTTGATGAGCAACAACTATCGCCTTATGCCAACGCAAGCTATGTCATCGAAGACCGAACACTAAGCTACCCAACGCGATTTCACGATGGTTCAGTGGCCATGGCGATGTTTGCGGTGTCGGCGTCGGTTGCCGATGAGCTGATAAAAAATACTCCCTTTCGAGTTGCGAGAATTGCGCCGCGCACGGCTTTGCTTTCCCTAATATGTGTCAATTACACAGACACGCAAGTTGGCGAGTATCAGGAATTAGCGCTTGCGTTTTTTGTGGAGCCATTTGAAAAGAAAAGGCGTTTACCTTACCTGAGCACGCTTACCGATATTCTGAGTGGGAAGGTGGCGAGCTACACTTGGTACTTGCCGGTAACGACGACTTTATCGCAAGAGTGCGGCAAGCAGATGTGGGGCTTCCCCAAAACCGTTGAAGATATTCGTTTTGAGCGCAAAGGTGAACGAGCTGAATTTAGCCTACACCGCGCTGGCGAGTCGGTACTGCGCTTTGCAGTAAAAGCTAAGGGAAGCATGGCGCCTAAGTCTGTTTCTTCCCCCGTGTATTCGTTATTCCAAGACAGACCTCATGTTGGTTATTTAGCTCAGCAGTTCAGGGGCGTTGGCTATCAATTGGGTGGTGCGGAGCTGGAGTTGGGCGACAGCGATATCACTGAGCCCCTTAAGGCTTTGGGCTTGCCGAAGCGCTCCTTGCTCAGTGGCTGGATGGAGCACCTGACTTTCAGTATGAGCGCGCCCTATCCCTTAGCGCCGGAGAACCCGCAATGATAAAGCACGCGGTAATTACTGGCGGCGCCAGCGGCATGGGCAAAGTGTTTACGCAGCGGATGGCAGCGCAGGGCATACAGGTCAGTTGTTTTGATCGCAATCAAACCGCGCTGGATGCACTTGACGGACAGGCCAATATTTTCCCGGTAAATGTCGATGTTTGCGACGCTCAAACGCTCAGGGCTGTGATAGCCGAGGCAGTAGTGCGGAGTGGTCCGGTAGATCGGCTTGTGACCTGCGCGGCGATTATGCCAACGTCGCCTTTGGCTATACAGGCTGCCGAAGAAATTCAACGCATCATGGCCATCAATTATGGTGGCACTGTTAATGCAGTGCAGGCAATTGTTGCTGACATGCTGCAGCGCAATGCCGGGCAGATCATTATTTTTGGCTCTACCGGCGGTAAAGTTCATGTGCCGGAATGTGGAGCCTATTGTGCTTCCAAAGCTGCAACGGAAGCCTACTTCGACGTATTGGTGGAAGAGAATCGCCAGTCGGCAGTGCAGTTGATGCTTGTCTGTCCGGCCTTGGTTGATACGCCACTGCTGCAACAGGCGGTTGAATCCTCAAACCCGCAAAATATTCAGGACTCCATAAAGCATAAGCGCTTTGCCAGCGCTGAGTGGATAATTGATCAAGTCGAATCCGGGCTGCGTCGAAAAACGCGAGTTCTGAAGCCGGGGCTGGACGCCAAAATTATGATGTGGATCCGCCAATATTTTCCAGCACTGGCATGGAAGATAATGCATTTATCAAACAGAAAAGCCGGCGCATGACGCGCTTACTAAACAAGGTGGTAGTGATAACTGGCGCAGGTAGTGGCATTGGCCGTGCACTGGCTGTTGAGGCGCGAGCCCGAGGGGCGCGGCTTGCTCTGGTTGATGTGAATCAAGCGGGTCTTTTGGAAACAGCGGCCTTGTGCAAGGAAGGTGATGCTCAGTTGTCGCTGCATGAAGTCGATGTGAGCGATAAAGAAGCCATGCGTGCTCTGCCCGCACTCGTTGTTGAGCGCCACGGTCATGTCGATATTCTGATAAACAATGCTGGGGTCAGCGTTGGTGCAATGTTCCGCGACCACAGTATTGAAGATACAGAATGGCTACTGGATATCAATTTTAAGGGAGTGGTCTACGGCTGCAAATTTTTTCTGCCCTATCTTGAGCAGAGGCCAGAAGCTCACATTGTCAATCTATCGAGTATGTTTGGCTTGTTTGCGATGCCTGGACAGGCAATGTATAGCGCGTCTAAAGCGGCGGTGCGTTTTTTCTCAGAAGCATTGTGGACTGAACTTGCGGAAACCTCTGTCCGAGTGACGACGGTGCATCCAGGTACGATCAAAAGCCGCTTGATTACTTCGTCGCGTATGGCTGATAAAGAAGCCCAGCGAAAAACCGCTGAGCTTCAGGAGCGATTTGGCATGCCTGCAGAGCGAGCTGCGAAAAAAATCCTGAGTGCCGTCGAGAGAAATAAACTTCGGGTCTTGCTTGGGATGGACGCCTCGCTTAGCGAGTTGGCTAAGCGAATAGCGCCGGTGGGATTTCAGCGGCTGATTACTTGGCTATTCCAAAGAAGTAGTCGTAATAGCCAGGCGCAGCCATGAGAATTTCAATGCCGATTAGTATGATTATAATCCACTCTAGAAACGCGCTGTGCTTATGGTTCTGTTCATCGGCGAGCATGTTCAGCAACTCGTGAATGGTCCCCAGTTTTTGCGAGAGCACATCGACCCGTGATTTGATGTCGAGATAGCGCGCCACCAGCAGATAAGTTGCTTCCAGTTCCGGATATTCCCAGAAAAATTCCGGGGTATCCAATAATCCATAGTGCAGAATGATGTCGCTCTTCGTGGCGAACAAGCGCCCGCGAATTTTAGCCAACTCTTTACGACGCAACGGTATTTTACCTTTCACTGCCAGTAGGGCAGGAAGGTGGGACGTGGTGCTGATATTTTCCAGAGCCATGGTTTCAAACACGATGAGCTGGGTAGATTGCGCCAGCGCGTGGGAAACCGCCAACCGTGTTAAGTGGCTATCGCCGGGCAGAGAGATTTGGTCGGCACGGATGCTCAGGTGATCAGCGTCGAGCGAGAACTGAAACACCTCGAGGCTGCGTTTTGTGGCCTCTAATTCTACGTGCGGCATGACGCACTTCATCAGTAATTGCTGCTCGTCGTCGGCAACCGCCCAGAAGACAACGATGCCGTATTGGAATAGCCAGGCTTCGCCTGTGGGCAGCGGCAGGTGGTAGGCATCGCGAGTGCGAGTATATTCGTAGGCGACTAATGCGGCACTTTCCAGTCCGGACACTCTAAAGGCGTCGCCGAGGTTTATGATGCTGACAGTAGAATTACAAAATGGCATGTTGCCACCTCTTGCGGGGCGCGCCGGCCCGACGGAAAGTGGCAGGATGCCACCGGAAGCGAATAATATTCCTCGTCTGTTTTATAGGCAAAAAATTCTACAGTAAAATAGGAGCGAAAAAGGGGCCCCTATGGGGCCCTGCTGGACGTCAGAAAGTTTTCCGCATTTCTACGCCGTAGAAGCGGGGTTCGCCCAGTGTCTGTGTGAAGGTGCCCAGCGAATCGCCGATAGCAACCGAGCCGATCAAAAAGCGCTCGTCGGTTATATTCTTGCCAAATAGCCAAATAGCCAAATAGCCAAATAGCCAAATAGCGAAATCGTTAGGTCGTTGTCATTGTTGCGCCAAGTGAAGCGTGCATCCACCAACAGGTAGGCATCGGCGTTGGCTGTGTCGCTGTCCTTTCGTTGCGCGGTCCAAGCTCCGTCATCGCAGCCCATATAGGTTTCACCAGTATAGCTGCCGTCCACACGTGACACGAAGGTGCCGATTGGTGTGTCACTGAATGCCGAGCGCTGCTGTTTCCTCTGGAGAGACAGGGAACTGTTCGTCGGTGCGGTCTACGATTTTGTTTTCACCGGCAAGGCCGAGGGTGAGAAGATCCACGTCATCGAAATCGAGGAATTTGTAGTTGTTGTTGCTGTAGCTCAGAGTGATCAACCAGTCGCGTGATGGCAACCAGGACAGTTCCATTTCGGCGCCCTCAATCATCGATTTACCCGCATTGTCGGAAGTAACCACGAGGGTGCCAGTGGAATCCAAGCCTGCTGTGATGAGCTGCATATCCTCGAAGATCATGGAATAGATTGCGACATTTAAACGAAGCGAACGTTGAAAAGCATCAATCTTGAAGCCGATTTCCCGATTTCCCGATTTCCCGATTTCCCGATTTCCCGATTTCCCGATTTCCCGATTTCCGAGTCTTTCGGGCTCTACTACCACTAGGTCATCGCTCCCTTTTGGTTCCTGGAAGCCCGATTTGAAACCATTACTCCAGGTCGCATAGACCATGGCGGAATTGACAGCGGTATTGTCCAGCCAGTCGCCAGGCAGTGAATAGGACAGGGATGCCATAGGTGTGAACTGGCTAAAAATCGCCTCGGCATTTTCCACCGTGGGTGCACCCAGAGGGGAATAGATGTTATCGCCATCGGTATCCTGAAAAAGGCTATTGGCGATGCTGATAGGATCCTCCAGCCATGCCCCATTGGACGTAGGCTTCGAGAATGTCGGACGGCTTAGTCAAGGTAAATACCAATGCGCCGCCGGTATTGTTCTTGCCGAAGATGCTTGTGGTTAAACGATCTTCTTCATGGCAGTCATGTAGCCGCGTAGTTTGCGACCAATTACTTCAACAGGGTGATTGCGGATGGCCTGATTCACGGCGATCAGCTTCTGGTTGTCGACACCGTTTTCGCCAGTTTCCATGCCTTTGCCGATAACGGCGGTTGAGACTGTACTCATAAAGTTTTTGAGCAGCGGTCGGCAGGCGTGATCGAAGAGGTAGCAGCCGTATTCAGCTGTGTCGGAGATTACTACGTTCATTTCGTACAGTTTTTTGCGCGCGATGGTGTTGGCGATCAGTGGCGTTTCATGCAGCGACTCGTAGTAAGCGCTTTCGTCCTTGATGCCCGCTTCAACCATAGTTTCGTAGGCCAGCTCGACCCCGGCTTTACACATGGCGATTAACAGAATGCCGTGGTCAAAAAATTCTTGCTCGCTGATTTCTTGGTCTGTGTTTTGAGCTTTCTCAAACGCAGTTTCAGCGGTGGCGGCGCGCCAGCCCAGCAGGTTTTTGTCGTCGTTGGCCCAGTCGGCCATCATGGTGGTGGAGAAATGGCCGCTCATGATGTCGTCCTGATGCTTCTGGTACAGCGAACGCATGATGTCTTTGAGCTCTTCAGCCAAATCAAACGCTTTGATTTTAGCCGGGTTGCTCAGGCGATCCATCATGTTGGTGATGCCGCCGTGCTTGAGTGCTTCAGTAACTGTTTCCCAGCCGTACTGAATCAGCTTGCTGGCGTAACTAGAGTCGATACCGTTCTCGACCATTTTGTCGAAAGCCAGAATCGCGCCAGTTTGCAGCATGCCGCAGAGAATAGTCTGCTCGCCCATTAGGTCTGATTTCACTTCGGCGATGGGTGAAGATTCCAGAACACCGGCGCGATCGCCGCCCGTAGCCGAGGCCAAGGCTTTTGCGATTTCGAGGCCGTTGCCGTTGGGGTCGTTTTCACGGTGAACTGCGATCAAGGTGGGTACGCCAAAGCCGCGCTTATACTCTTCACGCACTTCAGTGCCTGGGCATTTCGGGCAACACATAACAACGGTGAGGTCTTTGCGAACCTGCATACCTTCTTCAACAAGGTTGAAGCCGTGGGCGTAGTCGAGGCAAGCGCCTTCTTTCATTAATGGCATGATCGCGCTAACAACCGGAGTGTGCTGCTTGTCTGGCGTGAGGTTCATAACCACGTCAGCGGTGGGGATTAGTTCTTCGTAGGTGCCAACGGTGAAGCCGTTTTCGCTGGCGTTTTTCCAGCTTTGGCGCTTTTCAGCGATTGCTTCAGCGCGCAGGGCATAGGCGACATCCAGGCCGGAGTCGCGCATGTTCAAGCCTTGATTCAGGCCTTGTGAGCCGCAGCCGACAATAACAACTTTCTTGTCTTTCAGTAGTTCGCAGCCATTGGCGAATTCACTGCGGTCCATAAAGCGGCATTTGCCGAGTTCTTGTAGCTGCACGCGCAGCGGCAGTGTGTTGAAGTAGTTCTGGCCCATGGTGAGTCCCTCGCGTTAATGCCGATTGGTAAATTCAGGGTGGGGACGATAGCAGTTTGGGTTTATTGCGTAAAATGATATATAGTGAATGTAGTGTTGTGTAAATCGCAACATGGCGTCGGACGTACCCACGGCACTCGCTTCGCTCGCGGGGCAGGCTCTCAGACGTCAGACGTCGGACGCCAAGATGAACACCAGAGAACTCGAAATCTTTACCCACCTCGCCAAAACGCTCCACTTCGCCAAAACCGGTGAGGCTATGCATCTCAGCGCGTCGGCAGTGAGTCGCACTATTCAGCGTATGGAAGAGGAGTTGGGGGTTGTTCTGTTTGAGCGGGATAACAGAAGGGTGCTGGTTACCGCGGCGGGGCGGGAGCTTCAGCGGTACGCGGAGCAAGCGCTTGCTAACTGGCAGGGTCTCTTGCAACGACTCACTCAAAGCGGACGTGAGCTGTCAGGCGAGCTGAGTTTGTATTGTTCTGTGACCGCCGCCTACGCGGTGTTGGGTGCGGTGTTAGAAACGTTTCGGAATCGCTATCCGCGCATAGAGTTAAAGCTGCACACCGGAGATCAGGCGGACTCGCTGGAGCGGGTGGCCGCCGGTGAGGAGGACATTGCCATTACCGCGCGACCGGAGCAATTGCATCCGCGCCTCGCCTTTCAGGTCTTGACTCATTCGCCGCTGCGTCTAATTGCACCGAGCGTGAGTTGCGCGGTTTCTGAACTGGTGTCTGAGCCTGAACTCCCTTGGGAGAAATTACCCGTCATTATGTCCGAGCGCGGTGTCGCGCGGGTGGAGCTGGAGCGGTGGTTTCGCTTGCATGGTATCAAGCCTAATATTTATGCTCAGGTCAGTGGCCATGAGGCCATCGCCAGTATGGTGGCCCTCGGTTTGGGTGTGGGGGTTGTGCCGGAGCTGGTGTTGGCCAACAGCCCCATTGCCGACAAGCTCAGAGTGCTGCCGCTTGCCGACGAGATGAAGCCGTTGGCGGTGGGTGTTTGCACGCTCAAACAGAGGCTGGATAACCCGCTGATCAATGCGTTTTGGCAGGTTGCAGCTTCGGTATTCTGATCTAACTGCGCGCTCATCGGCTACAATGAGGTGTATGCGTGGCGACAGTATTTGCTATGCTGCGCCCCTTATCCTGCCATCAACGCGTATTAACGGAGTCGCTGTGTCCGAAAGCGAGAAATCTACCGAGCAGAAGCAGACTGAAGGTCAGAAACCCCAGCGTGAGTCTCTACTTCTGATCGACGATCATGAAGAAGAGGTATCGATCGACGGCCGCAAAGTCCGTCGTCGTGGTATTTACCTGCTCCCCAATCTTTTTACAACAGCGGCTCTATTTGCCGGTTTTTACGCGATTGTTTCGGGTATGCGTGGCAATTTTGAAACTGCCGCCATCGCGATCTTTGTGGCCGCCGTGCTCGATGGCATGGATGGCCGTGTTGCGCGCATGACCAACACCCAAAGCAAGTTTGGTGAGCAATACGATTCTCTAGCCGATATGGTGTCTTTTGGCGTGGCGCCGGCGTTGATAATGTTCAGTTGGTCGCTGGGTAGCTTCGGTAAGATCGGCTGGGCGGCAACCTTCATCTATATCGCTTGCGCAGCGCTACGATTGGCTCGCTTTAATGCACAAATTGATACCACAGATAAAAATTACTTTACCGGTCTGGCCAGCCCTGCCGCGGCGGCGGTCATTGCCGGCACCATCTGGGTCTGTGCCGATGAAGGGGTGTTTGGTGGAGAGTTGTCTGGCGTACTTTCCGCACTCAGCGCTGCTCTCACCGCGCTTATCGGCTTCCTGATGATAGTAAATATCCGCTACAACAGCTTTAAAAGCATAGATCTGCGCGGACGCGTGCCTTTTGTCGTGATGATCCTGGTCGTCATCGGCTTTGGTCTAGTGTCGGTTGACCCGCCGCGGATATTGCTGGCTATCGCGCTGATTTACGCTCTGTCTGGTCCAGTCATGGCGATTTACCGTAGAGCCCAGTAAATAGCCACGGATCTAAAATGGAAATATTATGCAGTTCCGTGGTCTGATTAGTTCACGCCACGGAGACTTCACATGCTGTTTAAGCGCCCTGCGGATATCGCAGCCTCGGAAATAACACCGGAATCCATTTACCTCAAGCGCCGTCAGTTTATGGCGGGCTCTGCTATTGCGCTCGGCGCCGCCTTGCCGGCCGGACTGTTGGCTCAAGATGGTAATCCACTAAGGCCGCTAGGGTCAGTCGCTGCTACGCCCGCCATGGCTGCGCAGGGTTTCTATACCGGGGAGGATAAAGCCCCCTTTGATGATGTTGCCCGCTATAACAATTTTTACGAATTTGGTACCGACAAAGGCGACCCCGCCAAATATGCCCATGAGCTGACCACCGATCCCTGGTCGGTGCAGGTCGGCGGCGAAGTTGGCAAGCCTGGCAACTATGCTCTGGAAGACTTGCTTAGCTGGGCCGACTTGGAAGAGCGCATCTATCGACTGCGCTGCGTAGAGGCTTGGTCCATGGTCATTCCATGGGTTGGCATACCCTTGCACAAGTTGCTGGCGAAGCTGGAGCCCACGTCTAAGGCAAAGTATGTCGAGTTCACGACCTTGCAGCGGCCTTCGGAAATGCGCGGCCAACGCTCCCGCTTCAGCACCATAGACTGGCCCTATGTGGAGGGCTTGCGGCTGGATGAGGCGATGCACCCCCTAACTCTGATGGCTGTGGGCCTCTACGGTAAAGAGCTGCCGAATCAGAACGGCGCCCCTTTTCGGCTGGTGGTGCCGTGGAAGTACGGCTTCAAGAGCATTAAGTCGATAGTCAAAATCCGATTAACTGAACGTCAGCCGAAGACAACCTGGCAGCAACTCGCGTCTCAGGAGTACGGCTTCTTCGCGAATGTGAACCCTGAGGTCGATCATCCGCGCTGGAGCCAGAAATATGAGCGCAGGCTGCCCAGTAGCCTGTTCTCTCCCAATCGAATCAAAACGCAGATGTTCAATGGTTATGAAGAGCAGGTTGCTTCTTTATATAGCGGTATGAATCTGCGGCGCGACTACTGATGATCGCGCCGAAGGCAGAGCGCTGGGCGATGGCTAAGCTGTTGTTATTTGTGGTTGCGCTTATTCCCTTGGGTTTGCTGGTGTTTTGGGTGGCGAGTGATCAGCTTGGTCCCGATCCAGCTAAAACGGTTGTGCTGTATACCGGGTCCTGGGCTTTGAACTTCCTGCTGCTGGCGCTGCTCGTGTCGCCATTGCGACAATGGCTCAATCGCCCCCAGCTGATTCGCGCCCGCCGGATGCTGGGGCTTTTCTGTTTTTTCTATGCCTCCCTGCATGCAGTGTGTGTTGCTACCTATATAGTGGGCTGGCAGTGGGATGTTTTCACGGAGGAGCTGAAAGAGCGGCCCTATATGTTGGTTGGCTTTTCCGCTTGGCTGACCTTGGTGCCACTCGCCCTGACATCGAACAGGTTCTCGGTGAAAAAATTGGGCCGTAAATGGGCGAGTCTGCATAAGGTGGTCTACCTTTCTACAGTGCTGGCGTTGATTCACTTGGTCTGGTTGGTTCGCTCAAGTTACCTAGAGGCGATTCTTTATACATCGGCGGCGGTTTTCCTGTTGTATTGGCGACTGCCCAGGCGCTTAAAGCCCAGGTTTTGGGGTCGTTCAGAGGCTTTTTGAAATAGATTGAAGAAAGGGCTTGCAGGCAGAGCTTAGATGTCTATAATACGCACCTCGCTTAAGGGGAAGCCCTTAAGAAA
>JBLHMO010000064.1:0-17588 GCA_047622145.1 Paracoccaceae bacterium
TTTTGTCGGCATGGGTGTCCGACCACTTGGCTTTGCGCTTGCCATACCACTCCGCAGCAACAGCCGCGCAACAGTTTTCATCACTACCGCCCAGTAACTTCGTTGCTTTTTTAACCACCGACGGGTTGATGTCACTTGCTAGTAACGAGCGCGCCTCATCACGTTTGGCTCTCGCATCTTTCAGCGAGACGTCAGGATAAACACCCAGCGCTAACAGTTTTTCTTTGGTTTGGAGTCGGTACTTGAATCGCCAGTACTTTGAACCGTTGCGGTTCACTAGCAGGGACAGCCCCTTTTCATCACTCAGCTTGTAGGCTTTATCCAGTGGCTTGGCGGAACGTACTTTGGTATCAGATAGTGGCATATCCATAACCTGCTGTTGGGGGTATCAAAATCCGGCAATCGGAAGGTACCCCCAGCTATACCCCTAGTTGGGGGTAGATTCCAGCGGAACGTGCTGGAACAGCTTGGAGTAAAAAGTCAGTATTTATGAGGGCTTCAGGACAGTTACGGACGCACTAGTATAGGTAATTGGTGGAGCTAGACGGGATCGAACCGTCGACCTCTTGCATGCCATGCAAGCGCTCTCCCAGCTGAGCTATAGCCCCCCACGCGGGAAGGTGCGCATAATAAGCAGGCAGCCAGCAGCTGTCAACTCAGAAGCGCACTTTCCCAGCCTTTTTAGCCAGAAAACTGCTCGTAGCGTTTTTCCAGCTTCTTCAGCTTTTTCTTGCCAACGCCGCCCAGCACATCAAGCGCAAAGCGCAAACGCGCGCGGCTCATATCCGGCCCTAACACCACCATCGAGTCAAACACGGAAATTGACGCTGTGCTGCCCGACACCGCGATAAATAAGGGCGCGACGAAATCTTTCATCTTCAATTCCATTGCGTCGGCGACGACTTTCATCGACTGGAAAATGCCGCTGCGATTCCAAGCGCGCAGATTGTCGAGCTGCCACACACAAAACTGCAATAACTCTAGGAGCTGTTCCTCATTCACCACCAAGCCGTCGAAATTTTCCTTTTTAATCGGCAACTGGCCGGAAAAGAAAAACGACGCCAGCGGCGCGAGATCACTAAAGGTTTCCATGCGAGCCTGTGCATGGGGCAGTATTTCCAGTAGGCGCTCGCGGTTGAGGGCCCATGCTTGGAGGCGGTCCGCCAGTTGCTCGATAGAGAGGTCTTCGCGAATCCACAAGCCGTTAAGCCAGGACAGCTTGTCAACGTCAAAGATGGGGCCACCCAGACTTACCCGCGAAACATCAAAAGCCGCGATCATGTCCTGCAGACTGAACTTTTCGCTTTCGTCGGGCATAGACCAGCCCATTCGGCCCAAATAGTTCAGCAAGGCTTCGGGGAGGTAGCCCATTTGCTTGTAATACAGAATGCTGGTCGGGTTCTTGCGCTTGCTCAGCTTGCTCTTGTCGGGGTTACGCAGCAGCGGTAAGTGGCAAAGCACCGGCATGTCCCATCCGAAGTATTGATAGAGCAGTTTGTGCTTGGGCGCTGAGTTAATCCACTCCTCGCCCCGGATCACATGAGTAATGCCCATCAAATGGTCATCGACCACATTCGCCAGATGATAGGTGGGCATGCCGTCGGATTTGAGCAGAATCTGCGCGTCTACCTGAGCCCAATCCAGCTCGACATCGCCGCGCAGCATGTCGTTGAACACGCAGCGGCCCTCTTCTTCGGGAACAAACATACGCACCACATAGGGCTCGCCTGTGGCTTCACGCCGCGCCTGCTCATCTGCTGCTAGCTTGAGGTCGCTGGGCTTGAGCGCCGTATGCTGGCCCGCCTCGCGCCGGGATTCGCGCAGCTCACCCAGTTCAGCCGCTGTGCGATAGCATTTAAAGGCATGGCCCTTGGCCAGCAACTGCTCAACGTGCTGGCGATACACATCACTGCGCTCGCTTTGACGGTAAGGCCCGCAATCGCCGCCCACATCCGGGCCTTCGTCCCAATCCAGCCCCAACCAGCGCAGTGAATTCAGAATGGCTTGCTCGGATTCTGGGGTCGATCGCTGTTGATCCGTGTCTTCCACACGCAGCAAAAACTGGCCGCCATTCGCCTTAGCAAAGCAATAATTGAACAAAGCGATGTACGCTGTGCCCACGTGCGGGTCACCGGTGGGCGATGGCGCTACACGTGTGCGTACTTGTGTCGATACTTGTGCGGGTACAACAGTCATAATGAATCCTGAAGGCGGTTTTTATACAATAGGCGGATGGCGCCGAAAAGCCGCCATTATACGTGTTCGTTTCACTCAACTCATCCGGAAAACACTTAGCTGCATGACTGCTTCAACACTAAACAGACGATTTTGCATAGCACCTATGATGGACTGGTCCGATCGTCACTGCCGCGTATTCTGGCGCCAGCTAAGCCAACACGCGGTTCTGTACACCGAAATGGTGACCACGGGCGCGCTGATACATGCCGAACCAGCCCGTTTTCTCAATTTTGACGACTGCGAACACCCCTTGGCGCTGCAGCTTGGCGGGAGCAATCCCGCCGATCTCGCCAAATGTGCGGCGATGGCCGAGCAATGGCACTACGACGAAGTGAACCTGAACTGCGGCTGCCCTTCCGACCGCGTACAAAATGGCAGCTTTGGCGCCTGCCTGATGGGTCAGGCACAAACAGTCGCCGATTCGGTTAAGGCAATGCGCGATGCCACCTCCCTGCCGGTAACGGTCAAGCATCGCACTGGCATAGACGATCTGGATTCCTATGAGTTTCTCTGCGATTTTGTGGGTCAGGTGGCCGACGCAGGCTGCGAGGTATTTATCGTCCATGCCCGCAAAGCCTGGCTCAGTGGCTTGAGTCCTAAAGAGAACCGCGAGGTTCCGCCGCTGGAATATGAAAAAGTGTATCGCTTAAAGCGTGATTTTCCGGAACTGGAAATCATTATTAACGGGGGCATACATTCAATCAGTGATGCGCAATTCCACCTAGATCATGTTGACGGCGTGATGCTGGGCCGCAGTGCCTATCAGAATCCGTCAATACTCCGGGAAGTCGACCGACTGTTCTACCAAGGCGAAAGTGGCCCTGACGCCAACGAAGCACTTCTGCAGCTGCTCCCCTACATCGATAGGCAGTTGCAGCAAGGCTCGCGCCTCAATCACATTACCCGCCACGTACTTGGATTGTTTAACGGGCAGCCCGGTGCCAAACAGTTTCGCCGCCACTTGTCGGAGAATGCGCACAAGCCCGGCGCCGGCATAGAAGTGCTAAAAGATGCCGCTGCCTATCTCAACAAAACAGTCCAATTACAGGTAAACTCTCAACGTAGTGCAGACTAAAATACGACTGCCGTAACGGCAGTCTGATGTTGCCTTTGGAACCCAATAAATAAGCCATGAACAACAAACTCGAACAACTGCGAAAATTCAGCGACGTCGTAGCCGACACTGGCGACATAGAAGCAATACGCCGCTTTGCGCCGCTTGACGCTACCACCAACCCTTCACTACTATTGAAGGCCGCCGCCCTCCCCGACTATCAAGCCTTGGTAAAACATCATGCTAGCGGCGTATCGGCCAGCAGTAGAAAATTCGAACTACGCAAAGTCATAAACCGGTTTGCGGTCGATATAGGCAGTGAAATAGCCAACATTGTGCCGGGACGTGTCTCCACGGAAATTGATGCTCACCTGTCCTTCGATACCGAGCGCACCATAGAACAGGCCCATGAAATCATGTCGCTCTATGCTGACAAGGGCATAGGCGCGGACAAAGTATTGATCAAGATTGCCTCTACGTGGGAAGGCATCGCGGCGGCACGGCAGCTTGAAAAAGAAGGCATCCACTGCAATCTCACTCTACTGTTCGGCTTTGCCCAAGCGCGTGCCTGCGCCGATGCTGGTGCAACGCTAATTTCGCCCTTTGTTGGCCGTATTTACGACTGGTACAAGGCTCAGGGCGAAGCACAAAAAAATGCACATGAAGATCGCGGTGTACAGTCTGTAAACCGCATTTTCAACTACTACAAAAAACACAACTACAAAACGGTGGTAATGGGTGCGAGCTTTCGCAACACTGGCCAAATTGAAGCACTGGCCGGTTGTGATCGGCTCACGATCAGCCCAGCCTTACTGGAAGAATTAAGTCTCAATACGGGCGTGGTTTACCAGAATCTATTCTCAAACAGGGCAAAATCTGCCGACAAGAAAGTCGCTATCGGCGAGCAGAACTTTCGTTTTGAATTAAATGATGATGCGATGGCGACAGAGAAACTGGCGGAAGGTATTCGCCTGTTCGCGGCGGATCAGCGCAAGCTGCAACAACTATTGGTGGGAATGGCCTGATGTTAAAACGTCTGCAATCATTTTTTAGCGAGCACCTTTCACCCGCTGAAGACAGCAGCGACGAGCACCGCTTGCAGTTAGTCAGTGCCGCCTTACTTATTGAGCTATCGAAGGCTGATTTCGAACAGGGTGACGATGAACTGGAAGCAATTCGCTCCCTGCTTGCCAAGGAACACGGCGTTAGCGCAGCAGAAAGTGACGAACTGATGACGTTGGCGGAAGAACAGTTTGAGGAAGACAACTCCTACCACCCATACACCAGCCTGATAAACCAGCACTTTTCAGCCGAGCAGAAAGTTCGGCTGCTGGAAACTTTGTGGCGGGTGGCGATTGCCGACGGCGAAATATCCAAATACGAAGATCACCTAATTCGAAAAATATCAGAATTGATTTACGTGCCGCACAGGGATTTTATTCGCAGCAAGCTTAGGGTTACTGGGGGCTAGTGACCAAGAAAAGCCCGCCTGAAACGCAGCGCTCATTCAGGCCTGCAGTGACGTAAATACGACACCTGTAGGCCCTTATAAGCGTCAGCGTTGCGGACGAACCCCCCCGCTCAACCCGCTTTTAGCGCTTCATACTTATCGTGAAACTGGGCGCGCAAATCCTTTTTCAGAATCTTACCCGTTGGGTTACGCGGCAGTGCATCCACATACTCAACGGCGCGCGGAATTTTATAACCCGCCAACTTATCGCGGCAAAACTCGACCAGCTCATCCGGTGTTAATTCGGGGTTACCGCCACTCACCAAAACGGCTACCGGAATCTCACCCCATTTTTTACTGGGGGCACCCACCACCGCCGCGTCTTGAATCTGCGGGTGCGACATCAGCACATTTTCCAGCTCGGCTGGGTAAATATTCTCACCACCCGAAATAATCATGTCTTTTACGCGGTCTTGAATATAGACATAACCTTCGTTATCAATACGGCCAGCATCGCCGGTATGCAGCCAGCCATCGACGATGGTGGATGCCGTAGCCTCATCCCGCTTCCAGTAGCCTTTCATCAATTGCGGGCCGCGGGCTACGATCTCGCCAATGTCACCGTTGGGCAGGGTATTACCCTGCGTATCAACAATGCGTATCTCGGTACCAAACACCGCCCGCCCACAAGAGCGCAGTAGTTCCGGCTTACCCGCCAGTGCCTGCTTGTGATCTTCGGCGGTGAGAAAGGTAAGCGCCAAGGTGGCTTCGGTTTGGCCATAGCCCTGAATAAAATCGCACTTGAAAATATCCATGCACTGCTGCAGTAAATCTTCACCGATGGGCGAAGCCCCGTAGTTAATCGTATGCAGATGAGAAAAATCGCGCTCGGCAATGTCCGGCACGCAGGCGATCGAAAATTGCAACATGACCGGAATAACCGCAGTGGTATTGATCTTCTCATTAACCAAGGCATCAATCATGCCAACCGGATCGTAATCACGGTGAATAATCATACTGCCGCCATACACGACGCTCATTAGCGCGCCCACCAGACCTACGGCATGAAACACGGGCGCCACGACTAGACCTACTTCACCGACGCGCGCGCCTTTACCGGTTGTCATCGGCGCCTGATAGGTCATCAGCAGCACATTGCGGTGGGTTATCAGCACACCTTTTGGCAAACCGGTGGTTCCGCTGGTGTACATTTGAAACAGCACGTCTTCGCCACCGGTAGTCGACTCGGTGACGGGTTCAGCGCCATCTATCCACACAGAAAGTTTCGGTGCTGGATCGGCGGAATCAAAACAAACGCCCGGCTTCGTGCGCAGATAGTCGCCGCGTAGGCCGTCAAATTCATTGTCAAAAAACAGTATCTCCAGCTCGGCATCGCTCGCAATAAACTCGACTTCTGGCTGGGTCAATCGGTAATTCAGGCCAACGGCAACAACGCCAAGGCGGGCACAGGCGAGAAACACACAGATATTGTTAATCGAATTTTTGGCCAAAATTCCAGCCCGGTCACCGGGTTTTAGGCCCGAGGCCTGAATGGCGCCAGCAATACAATTCACATGATCGCGCGCTTGAGCAAAATTCAGGGTTTGCTCCGCATCGCGGGCCATCATCACGTCGCCCCGATTGGCCGCGTGAAAATCGAGATGATCGGTCAAACTATGAAACAACTGCATGTTAGTACTCCCTTAATTATTATGTCCTAGCCTAACCCTTAACTGGCAATCGCAAGATCCAGCTTCTGCTCTCGGTAGCGCGAATTGCAAAACCGTCTGCGGTGAAAGTCTGCATTGCCAAAAGTCGCATCGATCATCATAAGTCTTTTCAGGTAGTGGCCAATATTCATTTCATTGGTCACCCCCATACCGCCGTGAATCTGTACGGCCTCTTCCGCCACCGCGCGACCGTAGCGCCCCACCATGGATTTGACGGCGGACACGGCCTCTTGCTGATCCTCGCTATTGTCCGACACTGCGCACATGGCTTTAATCAGCAGCGAGCGACATTGCTCGGTTTTCATAAACATATCTACCATACGGTGCTGCAAGGCCTGAAATTTGCCAATGGCTTGACCGAACTGCTTGCGCGTAGCGGTGTAGTCAGCGGTTGCCTTGTAAAGGTAATCCATGGCACCCACGGCTTCCGCACAGAGGGCAATGGTGGCCTCGTCTACAACAGACTGCATCAAGGGCAGTGCTTCACCTAGCTCACCGAGCAATGCCTCCGACGATACCGTTACTTCGTCGAGTTTAACGTTCAAGACTTGGCGGCCGTCCATCAACCGAATTCGTGTTGTCGTAATGCTATCGTCGCAATTGACAACAAACAGGCTAATGCCTTTGTCATCGCCGTCTCGGCCTGAGGTACGCGCTGAAACCACTAAAAAATTTGCAGCGGCATTACTCACCAGTGTTTTGCTGCCGCTAAGTTTATACTGCGACCCTTGCTTTTTGGCAGTCGTCGAACACTGATTCAGGCTAAAGCGGCTTTGCCGCTCCTGCCACGCAAACGCAGCCTGTAGCTCGCCCGACATAATTTGAGAGAGCAGTAATTCATGATCAGCGGTATTGGCACCGCGCGCCAACAACTGACCAGCGAGCAGAACTGTATCGATAAAAGGTTCCAACACCAGCGCCTTGCCGAAAGATTCCATCACGGTGGCTGATTCAACGATACCGCCGCCAAAACCACCCTGCTCTTCACTAAAGGGGATGGTCAGCCAACCCAAGTCGGCAAAGGTCTGCCAGTGAGTTTTGTTAAAGGCTTCGGGGGCGGCCACCATTTTTTCACGCTGGCTCGTGCCGTACTCGCTTGCTACAAATTTTTCGACGCTGTCTTTCAGCATCTGTTGTTCGTCGCTCAGGGTAAAATCCATAGTCGCTACTCCGCCTTAGAGGCTTAATCCGAATTTGGCAATGATGTTGCGCTGCACTTCGTTGCTGCCGCCGTAGATGGTCGACGCACGGCCGAACATATATTCACGCCGTGCGGCATTGCCAAAATCATGACCAATTTGATTGTCGTTCAAACCGTCCGGCAGCACCCCACCGAAAGCGGCCGCCACATCCCACTGCAAACTCTGTACAGCTTGCTGACATTCGGTGCCCTTTAGCTTCAATAGGGAAGACTCCATGCCTGGAGCACCGCCTTTGTCGACGGCATTGAGAACGCGCAGCTCTAAATATTCCAGCGACATGACGTCCATTTCCACATCAGCTAACCGCGCTTGAAAATCCGGGTCCTCTATCAGCGGCTGGCCACCGTTATTCTCTAAGCTCGCGTAGTGGCGAATGCGCTGCAGTGTGCGCAGACAAAAGCCAACACCAGCTAACGCTGTGCGCTCATAGGTAAGCAGGGCTTTGGCATAAGTCCAGCCCATGTTTTCTTCACCAATGCGGTTTGCCACCGGCACGCGCACATCGGTGAAGCTGACTTCATTGAGATGGTGTTCGTCATCGATAGAAATAATGGGCGACACGGTGACGCCCGGTGATTTCATATCAATCAATAAGAAACTGATGCCTTCCTGCGGTTTACCTTCGGTTCCGGTACGTACCAGACAGAATATCCAGTCGGCGTGCTGGGCGTAGGTTGTCCATATCTTGGTGCCGGTAACGACGTAATCATCGCCGTCACGCAGCGCCCGCGTTTGCAGCGCCGCTAGGTCGGAACCCGCTCCCGGCTCTGAATAACCCTGACACCACCAGATGTCACTCGATTTTGTTGGCGGCAGAAAACGCTGCTTCTGCTCCTCAGAGCCAAAACTGTACAACACCGGCGCGACCATCTTAATACCCATGGGCACCACATCAGGGGCACCCGCCATCGCCATTTCGTTAATGTAGATACTCTTTTCCGTCGCCGACCAATCACAACCACCGTGCTCAGTCGGCCAGCCATTGGCAGCCCAGCCCTGCGAGTCGAGTTTTTTCTGCCACTCGATCATGCCTTCCTTGAAGTTGTCGGGACTGCGAATTTTCTGGGCCAGCGCTTCGGTATAGTTGGCCCGCATAAACTGCCGCACTTCCTGCCGGAACGCCTGCTCGGCCTCGGTGTACTTGGCGTGCATAATGCCTCTCTCCTGACGGTCGATATTTCGGAAAATAAACGTCTAAGCTTCGCGCCCAGGCATCACAGCGGCAAGGACACCGCATGACATCCGGTTGACAGTTTGTTACACCACTATGGCTAGTTCACGCCATTGTTGTCACGCACCACACTAGCGCTGCTGCAGATGCTGCTGCCAGCGCCGCGCCGCTGCGCTATTGGGTTGATTAGCCAGCCATAGATTCAGAAACTCGGCGGCAAGCGCGGCTTTGGAATACTTAAGCGCGTAGCGGATCGAAAGCTCAACCGCCGACGTAGCCTGCGGATGCTGCCGGTAGAATACGGCAAGCGTGTTTATCGCCGCGCTTGCGCTGCCGGTGTTTTCCAATGCGATGGCGTAGGTCACTGCGTAGTTTTCCACGGCGGATCCCAGCTCATGAGCGCTGGCAAGTGCGGCCAACGCGGCCTCATAATTGTCAGAACGCACCCAATACAAGCCGATGTGGTACTGCAGTTCAGCATTTTCCGGTGCTACCGCGAGCGCGGCATCCAGCCAATGCTTCTCTGCAGCGTCATTTTCACTAGCGCTTATTCTGGCCAATTCTGCCAACTGCAAGTACGGGTATAAAAACTCCGGATCAAGCTCCAACGCCCGTTTGTACAAAGCTTCGGCTTTTACAAAGTTCTGCTGGGCCGCGTGGTAGTTACCCAAGTTGAAGACCTGTGTCGGGCTGTCGAGCTGTCCCTGCAAATAGCTTTCGTACTGCTTATGCAGTTGCTCAAGTGCTTCAGTCTGCTTAGCTCGAGCAGCCAGTGGTTTTGCCGCCGCCAGCTGTGAAGCCACTTCTAAACGCACTGCTTTCGAGGGGTCTATCATCACTAAGGACAAAAGACGCCAACGCTCCTCGAGTGGCAGCCTGGATAGACTTCTGACCGCGGCAAGGCGCACGACCGGATCGGCGTGGCGCAACTTGTTCTCCACAATTGCGCGCATGGCAGGATCGGCATTCACGTCCAACAAAAGTAATAATGCAGCCTGCCTGATAGGTGCAAAGTCATTGCCATCAAGCTTGTAGCGAACTGCATTACTCGCAACACCCCCCTGGGCTTGCGCGAACAACTGCGTCAAGGCAGGCGATACCGGCGGCGCTGCCATTGGAGTTTTACTGCTAGCACCGTGATGGCTGGCAGCGCGCTCCGCGATTGACTTAGCGAATTCATCCACTGACTTGTCAGCATGGCAGCTACGGCAGGGGGCTGGACTGCTGAGCGCGTTACTTAAGGCTGGATCAGGTATGCCAAAACGATGATCGCGCCGGGCATCCACACCCATGTAGACGGTTTCAGGCATGTGACAATCAACGCAGGACACTTCGCTCTGTGCATGGCCGTGGTGCTGCGGTGCAGCAAATACTGCGGCGCGGTGACACTGACTGCATAAAGCATCGCCTTGAGCACGCAGCTTCAAGGAATGTGGCTCATGGCAATTACTGCACACCACCCCAGCTGCGTGCATACGGCTTTGCATAAAAGAACCCAGCACGAAAACCTCATCGCGAATCTGACCATCAGCAAAGTACAAAGGTGGGTTAACCAGGGCGGGAGAAATATGATCGAGCAATTCGGTTCCGGGGTGCCACTTAGCAATCTTGTCGCGGCGCGAATGGCACTGAGCACAAGTTGACAACTGCTCGCCCGCCGGCTTGCCCTCGCGCTGGGCAATCGCAGCCTCTGGCAACCAGCGCCACTGCCCCTGCTCTGCCAGCGACGCTGGAAAACCCGCTTGCTTTGTGCCCTCTGGTTTACCCGTTTTCAGCCAGCGTTGATGCGCCTCGCCGTCGCCATGACAACTCGCACAGGATACATTAATTTCGTCCCACACGGTTTCGAAGCTATGGCTTTGCCCATCGTAGTTTTTTTCAAGACCGGTGGAATGGCAGTCCGCGCAGGAGGTATTCCAGGTAAAGCCGGGGTGATCCCAATCAAGATCGGATTCCAAGGCGAACCAGCGCTGGCCGCCATCGCTTGTCGGGCGGGTATCCCAAGCCACCGGCAGAGCCTGCAACTTGCCCTTTGGCAGGCTGGCGAGATATTGCTGCAGCGGTGTAAAACCAAAGGTATAGGGAACATCATAGATTTGGGCGGGCGTATCCCTGCCCTGCTTGCGAATGCCGACCTGAAAGCGTTCTTTCGCTTTGAAGAAACGAAACACCGAGTCGCCATAAATAGTTTCACTGCCGTCAAAGCGGCCCAGAACCGTGAGTTTGCTCGCCACCTGCATGGCCTTGGCATGGTGGGACTGCTGCCATTGCTCGTGCTGCGACGGGTGGCAGCCGGCGCAATCCTCAGCGCTTAAGGGCGATGCCTGAACACCGCCGTTAGCCAGACTACACCAGGTCGTAAAAGTGCACAGTAATGCCGCTGCAACTCTTACTCGCACTAACTGGAATGAAAACCTGTTGACTACTTGCAAAAACCACCGCCCAACCAAGTATAGGGCTCACAATCATATAGCAATCGGCCCGCTTCGCCATGCTGCCAGTCCAAAGGACGCAACGCATACTCGGGCGCCATGCCGGGGGCGGGTTCTTTTTGCAGTTTGTTTAGCGCAACGGGGTAGTCAGCCCAATCCAGCGGCGCCCGCCAGCCCGGCGGCGGTACCAGCTCGGCACGCGTGCCGGTCACCGGATACAGAGTGCGCCATTGGTGAATAGCCGCAGCCATTTCGCTAACAACATCCGGGTGCGTGCTGGCCAGATTATTGTATTCATTGGGATCGGATTCAATACTGAACAAATAGTTGGTGACCGTTGCCGATAACAAACCCTGCTGTACTTCCTGCACCAGCTTCCACTCGTCGTTAAAAGCGGTGAGATTGAAACGCCCGCGTATCGGCGTTTCGGATGCGAAAAATACCAGTTGGTCGCGCTGCTTCGGCTTACCGGCAAGTAGCGCCGACCAGAGGTTATCGCCATCGAGTTTACGCTTATTACGGGTTTCAATGCCGGCAGCGGCGGCAAGCGTCGGGAACACATCCATAGCCGTCATAATGCCTTCGTAGCGGGCAGACACCGGTAAGGCTTTTGGCCAGCGCATCACCGACACAACCCGAATGCCGCCCTCGAAAACCTCACCTTTACCACCGCGCAGCGGCACATTATCCGCGCCACCGGTAGCATAGGCGGCGCCGCCGTTGTCGCTAAAAAAAAGCACTAAGGTATTGTCAGCTATACCTTGTGCATCCAGTGTATCCAGCACCCTGCCAATCGCCTGATCCATGCCGTCTACCACCGCGGCATACATCGGCCGCGCACTGTCTTGCAGCATTAGCTTGTTGATCATCCGACTTTGATCGGTATTGTGGCTGCGCGCTTTCTTGCGCGTGTCTTTCAGCTTCGCATATTTTTCCTGTAGTGTCTTTGGCGCATCAAGCGGTGTATGCGGTGCTATAAAAGGCATGTACAAAAAGAAGGGTTTGCTCTTGTTTCGCTGCGTGATCCAGCGCGAAGCCTCATTAGCCAGCACATAGCTTTCATAGGTTTCGCCTTCGAGTTGCTCACTATCCAACGACTTGCCATTAAGCTGAAAGTCGCGCCCACCCTGATTGGCAAAGGGCGGAAAATAGCCAACCTCAGTGTGCAAATGCCCGTAAAAGTGTTCAAAGCCGCGTTCATTAGGATGGTAGGTTTGCTGAGCGTGGCCGAGGTGCCACTTACCCACCATGGCGGTTTGATAGCCGGCGGCCTGAAAACTTTGCGGCATAAAATGCTCGTCAGGATGAATACCAATGGTGTGCCAGGGCATAATCACGCCGTAGGCTACGCCGAGTCGCATCGGATCGCGCCCGGTCATTAAGGCCGCGCGCGTGGGCGAACAGATGGGCGCGGTATAGAAGCGATGTAATTCTGTGCCTTCGCGGGCGAGCCTATCCAATGAGGGGGTGTCTATCTCGCCGCCATGAAAACCCACATCTGCCCAGCCCAGATCATCAGCAACAATAACCAGCACATTAGGACTTTCATTGGCTGCAACGATGTGGGCAGTGGCAAAAAGACTCACGAGCAGAAAATATCGGTGAATCAGCTTCGGGGCCATATTCTCACTCCACTTATATTTATACTGATCAGCCATGCTGATAACGCGACCCGCAGCGGCATGTAGCCCATGCCAGCAATTTAATCTACCCGCTTTAACACCTGCATTCAACGCCGACCCTGCCATCCACCCAATGCTGTCAAATGGGTAACCATAGCCCTATTCCGACAATGATAAGCTGCCGCCAGCCTTATGCCTGCGGGCGAAGCTCAAATGACAGATACTATCTACGATAAGCCCAATAACAGTAGCGCGCACTGCGCACGAAAAGGAGAAGTTGCTATGGATACCGCCGCGAAAATTGCAGTCGGATTAGTCGGAATAATCATGGTTGTTGTATGGGGACGCATTCTTATGGTGCCGGAAGACGTTGCGGCCACCATGTTTCTGCTGCCAGATGGCGCAGCAGGTTTAAATACTTTTCGCGCGGATGTCGGAGGCCTCATGCTCGGTACGGGTTTACTGGCCCTGTTAAGCCTCAAAACCAAAAACCAACAATGGCTGCTGGCAGCCAGTTTGATGATGGCCTGCGCCGCACTCGGGCGCCTTACCGGCATTATCCTCGACGGTTCTACCCCATCATCTATCACCTCAATAATTGTTGAACTAGTACTGGTTGCAATTTTGTTTGGTTCTGCCCAGCGTCTTAAGAAGGCCTAGAAGCACTCTATTGCTTCGGTATTATGTACGCTATTTCCTAGCTAAATAGTGTACATACCCTCTAACAAGCCTATTTAACCGAGCAATTCACAACACAAGAAAGTAATTTCAGTTACGCTTCTCCGTGCGATAAAAATACCGATGGAGATTCCATGAAATATCCGGCTTTTTGCTACGCTATCACCCTCGCTACGCTAACATCACTTGGCCTACAGGCCGCCGTTCTGGAAGAAGTTGTTGTTACAGCCCAGCTCAGATCGCAGAGTCTGGCTGATGTACCCGTTTCGGTAAGCGCCGTTTCTGGGGACAAAATATTTGAAGCCGGTATCGCAAGGGCCGAAGATTTATCTGCCTATGTACCCAATCTCACCATTCAGGAAGTGGGTCTGGGCACCTCCATCTATATTCGTGGCATCGGCTCCGGTGAAAATCAGGGCTTTGAGCAATCTGTCGGCACCTATATTGACGGTATCTACTACGGCCGTGCGCAACTGGCGCGCGCACCGTTTCTCGATTTGGCACAAGTTGAAGTACTCAGAGGCCCGCAAAACATCCTGTACGGTAAAAACAGCATCGGCGGCGCCATCAGCATTCGTACCGCGGATCCAACCCAGGAATTTGCCGGCAAGGCGGCACTGACCGTTGAGCCACGGTACAACGAACACAGCTCCGACATTATGCTGTCTGGCCCGGTGAGCAATGATTGGGCTGTACGCTTTGCAATGAGAGCCCGCCAAACCGGCGGCTTTATGAACAACCAGATCACCGGCGAACCCGAGCCACAGCGAGACGAGTACACCCTACGCTTGAAGAGCCTTTGGGATGTAGACGAAACTTCAAGCTTGAAACTCAAACTCGAACACGGCAGTTTTGATGTCATTGGCCGCCAAACCGAAGTCATTAGCGACACACCCTCAGTATCTACCGTACCTTTTTTCACTGGCCGTACCTACGGCGAAATTATGGCCGACACCAACGTCTTTTTTCCGGGCACGCTACTGACGCCGGAACTTGGACTGTTTCTGAACGAACACCCTTCGGTACTGGATTCAAAAGGCGACTATCAATCGTCACGGCAGACTGACACCAGCGAAAATAACACCTACAACATCACCGTCGAGTACGACTGGTATGTGGGCGAGCAAAATTTTACCTCTATAACCGGCTACCTACAGTACGACTACATTGAAGAGTGCGATTGCGACTATTCTGGTGTACGTCTGTTTCAACTCGACCTTGAAGAAGACTACTCACAATTCAGTCAGGAACTTCGCTGGATATCACCCCTAGGCGACACTTGGGAATTTATTGGCGGCGCCTATGTGCAATACAGCGACCTCGATTTTTTCGATTCCATTAAAGTCGACTCGCCCGTTCTACCCCGCCTGATTAATGCCGCCGATCTCTTGGAAGGCGGCGCCCGGGGTGATGTTGACCCCGACCCTACAGCCGGCCTAGGAACAACCGAGGCATTCGGGATTGGCGATGCCGGCAGCGCGCTCGCAGGACTTCGCTCACCGCGCCATTTTGATTCTGAATCCGTAGTTGCATCCGTTTTTCTCCAGGGCGCCTGGAATATTTCGGAAACCCTGCGCCTGACACTCGGTGGCCGCTTCACGTACGAAAACAAAACCGGTGCTCGTGACCTGAACTTCGGCCTTGCCGACGGTACTATTTTGCCACTAGGCGAAGTCGACTCAGCGTCGGCCATCAGTTTCGCTGCTGAACGACACGATCTCAGCGGTGAGCGCTCAGAAAACAACTTCTCACCCTTAATCAATCTACAGTGGTACGCCAACGACCAAGTGATGATGTACGGTAATCTAAGCCGTGGCTCGAAAGCTGGCGGATACGATGCGCGCTCCAACTCATCGCCTGATCCAACACCCTCGCCGGCCAACCCCCAAGCCCCAAACCCCAACCGAGTGTCACTCACCGGCTCATTTGAATACGAGCCAGAAATTGCCAACAGCGCGGAGCTCGGCAGTAAAATGAGTCTGCTTGAAGGTGCGGGCGAGTTGAACCTTGCCCTGTTTTACACCAAGTTTGACGATCTACAGGTATCGGTTTTTGACGGCACCCTAGGCTTTAATGTTGGCAATGCTGCCAGTGCTATATCGCAAGGCCTGGAACTTGATGGCCGACTGGCACTAAGCGAAAACTGGCTAATTGGCGGCGGTGCGTCCGTGATGTCTTTCAAGTATGCAGATCATCTCGCGGGCACCTGTGTACAGGGCCAGACACCAAATGCACCCAACGGTACCAACTGTAACTACACCGGGAAAAGCGGACAGTATGTAGCGGATTACTCCGGCAACCTGTTGATCGGATACGAGCGTGCATTGTTCGATTCACTGTTGTTACGGGCGAATCTAGACATCATTTTCACCGATGACTACAACCCATCACCTAATCTCGACGAGCGTGTCGCCCAGCCTGCTTACCAGCAGTTTAATGCGCGCCTAGCAATATCAGACATCTACCAAACGTGGGAAATAGCTATCGCGGGTAAAAACCTGAGTGACGAACAGGTGTATGTCTACACCCAAGACTTACCCTCGGCCTATACGATAGCGGAAACGGCAACGCACTTTGGCTTTCAGGCACCACGTCGAACCGTTAGCGTGCAGCTGACATACAACTGGTAGCTGTTTTGGAAGGAAGCTTTTATTGAAAGACTGAAATTGCTTGAAAGACAGGCGTTTTTAAAAATAGACGGTCTAGGCCCAGAGCGATGATTGCCGACCAATCAGACGCTCTGCGCCGCGGCTGGCCCCTAGCCTTATTCAGCTGTCGCCAGAATAAAAAATCACATCATTAATACTGACAATGCCGGATTCACAGACTCTGGCCGTTATTCCCCCATGACCGCGCATTGCGTTGTATCCACCCTCACCCAGCAAGCGCTCCATTTTGCTACAGGGGTGTGCCAAGCCACTATATTCAAGCAAGGCACCACCAATACGAAACCGCTTACCTTTTAAGGCAAGCAGATTGATGCCAGACACAACAATATTTCGACGCAGTAAAGCAGGTTCAATGCTTTCAAAACCTAGGCAGGAAGCAATAACCGACAAATGCTCGTACTGAATCAAGGTCATTTGGCGAGTACTGCCGGGGCGACCTTTAAAACGATCACCAACAACACCCTTGCCCGCAACCAACTGCGCCGAATCAACGTCGACCATAGCCTCGTCGCGTGCAGGTCGCACCCCAATCCACCGAACATAGCCTCTCTGAGGCAAGGTGTTGAGTAACTCTTCCATAGGTTTCAGTTCAGACACGCTCACTCCTCACCATTACACGCAAACCAGGAAACAAAATCAGCCCGCCGAAGAATGTTTCGCGTGTGTGTCATACCAACCTGGCAGGGGCGTTCTCAGCATGCGTTGCATGCCATTGATCAGCGTGCGAGTAAAAATATTTCGACGCAGCAAAGCGTAGTCACCAAAGAGTTTGTACTGTAGAAAAATCGACTTATACATGTTGATATTTTTTTGAAGCCCGACCCATCGCCCTGGAACATCCTCACCAAAAAGACCGCTAGCGCCTTCCTGAAAGCGATAGCCTACGTAGTCGCCCTCTCTTGCGGGCTTCGGTTCTTTCTGACGCGCGATTCCACTTTGTTGAACCACTTTAAATTTGGTGTATCCCAACTGCGACAGCAGATCCAACTCCAAAAGCAATTTGGCAAACGACACCTTCTCCGACTCTATCGATACGTAGTCCGGTTTGCGCTCAAATTCAAGCAAAGCTTCAAGGCAAGCACGATCCATGCCTTCGATATCAATTTTAAGGTAATGCGGAATTCCGAATTCTTGCAGGCAGGCTGAAAAATCAACCATCGGCACTTCAATAATATTGTTCGATGTGCCCAGCAATTCATTGCGTTGCGCCCAGCTCTCAGCGACGGTCCCCCATACACTGACATCAATATTTTTGTAGAACCGGATGGTTTTGTCACCGCCCGCCAGCGCCTGCTTATCGACGATAGCGCCCTCAACGACCACCAGCTGACCACTTTCAATT
>JBLHMO010000065.1:0-17484 GCA_047622145.1 Paracoccaceae bacterium
CTTTTTTAGGATGTCGCGTTCCTCCGTCATGCGCCGCAGCTCTGACTTAAGCCGAGCATTCTCTGCCGAGAGGTCAATTTTGTCTGAGGTCTGGGGATTAGGTTCGCCAAACTTCTTAAGCCACGTGTATAAACTGTGCGTGGTTGTATCAAGGCGCTGGGCGACATCGGCGACAGAATAACCGCGCTCAGTGACCTGCTTGACGGCTTCTCTCTTGAATTCATCTGTGTAACGCTTGGACTTCATAAACACCTCTCGTAGAACTAGATTCTAACGTGATTTGGTGTCTAGCAAACTCTGGGAAGTCCAATTGGCAAGCGCCAGTTGAAGTGTTTGAGGATAGTGAGGTGGTGTCGCAGTGGGAGACTAAAGCTGTTGCTACGGCCCTGCGTTCACGCAAAGCTCTGCGCTAAAAAAGCGCCCCCAGAGCCGCTGAGACCATCGAAATCAAGGGGCGGTGGCTGCTAAAATTCGCTATACTCGGCAACTGTTTTTTCGAAGGTGGGCCCCTACGTGATAGAACCTCGGTCTGAATCCGCCATTAGTGATTTTCTCAAGATGGAATCCTCCGGCGGCATTATTCTTATGGTGTCGGCCTTATTGGCTCTGGTCTGCGCCAATACAGGATTGAACGTCTATTACGATCAGCTTTTGAGCACGCCTGTTGCTGTGCAAGTAGGGACGTTGGTTATCGCAAAACCCCTATTATTGTGGGTAAACGATGGATTGATGGCTGTATTTTTCTTTTTGGTCGGTCTCGAACTCAAGCGCGAGCTGATAGAAGGTGAATTGTCTGACAAGCGCAATATTATATTGCCTGCGGTCGGCGCCATTGGCGGCATGGCGATGCCCGCACTGGTGTATAGTTTTTTCAATCATGGTAATGACATCGCCATGAAAGGCTGGGCAATACCCGCCGCAACAGATATCGCTTTCGCCCTAGGCGTGCTGGCTTTGCTCGGGTCGCGCGTACCGATCGGTTTGAAAATATTCCTGACCTCGCTAGCCATATTCGATGACATTGGTGCGATTGTTATTATCGCCCTGTTTTACACCGCCAAAATTTCGGTTGTGGCGCTGGTGGTCGTCGCTGTTTGCGTGCCCTTGTTGGCGATATTGAATCGGCGCGGCGTTGAATCAAAGAGTGCATACGTGCTGATCGGCATTGTTATGTGGGTAGCTATGCTGAAATCTGGCGTGCATGCAACGCTCGCCGGTGTTGTGTTGGCATTTTTTATTCCCATTAAATCGGCCACATCCCCCGGTTATTCTCCACTAAAAAGTATGGAGCATGACTTGCACTCAGTGGTGGCGTTTGTGGTTCTGCCCATTTTCGCCTTTGCGAACGCCGGTATTAATCTTTCCGGTGTTGGCCTTGAGCAGATGCTGCATGATGTTCCGGTTGGTATTGCGCTGGGACTGGTGGTGGGTAAGCAGGTCGGTATTTTTGGTTTGTGTGCGCTGGCGATCAAATTTGGATGGGCCAAGTTGCCTGCAGGAATGGGCTGGCTCAGTCTTTATGGGACGGCGGCATTGTGCGGCATCGGTTTTACCATGAGCCTGTTTATCAGCTCGCTTGCCTTCGAGGAGACTGGCACCAATCTGTTATTTGACGATCGCTTGGGCATTCTTGTTGGCTCGCTGGTTTCCGGTATGGGTGGTTATGTGCTTATTCGTTTGAGCCTTAGGCGTGCGGATAGCGCTGCATCGAAGCCAGTCGGGGGCTGACTTTATGGATGGTGTATTGAACTATTACTTGCTCGGCAATACAGCCACTTCAGGTCAGCCGACTGCGGAGCAATTTGAGCGCATCGCTCAAGCCGGCTATACAGCGGTTATCAATCTTGCTATGTCCACGTCAGATAATGCATTGCCTGATGAGGGGGCGATAGTGAGCGCACTGGGTATTCAATACCACGCTATTGCGGTGCCCTTTGATGCGCCCGCTAAAAAGCATTTTCGCGCTTTTGTTGAATTGATGGACGTGTTGCCCGCCGAGCGTACCTGGGTGCATTGTGCCTTGAACGCGAGGGTATCGGCTTTCATGTTTAAATATTTGCACGATGTTTGTGGGTGCGCTGCAGCGGAGTCAAGCACTGGGCTGCTGGAGCAATGGCGGCCTCAGATGGACGCAGTCTGGCAAGCATTTATGACGATGGATTGCAGTGATATGACAGCATCGCGCAGGCAAAATTAAGCTGAATTTTATCGAAAACGACGACTATTTGGTTATTACATGCCGCAATCTTCAGATTCTGATTTTCTTATAGGCACGCTGGCCTATGCGCTGTTCTGGATGGACGAAAGTCTGCAGGCTAGCTTAGAAGCCGCCGGCTGGAAGCGCATGAACCGAACGCGGTCTATGATTATGCTGAGTATTACCGTGGGTATTAATCGCCCCGCGCAATTGGCAAGAAATCTCGGTGTTAGTCGCCAGGCAATCCATCAGTTGTTGCAGGGTATGAAAGAGGACGGCGTGTTGGAACTGGCGCCGGATCCCAGCGATAAACGAGCCAAAGTGGTGCAATTCAGTGCTGCCAGCGAGGGCATTCGTAAAGCGGCGGAGTCGGCAATTTCGGCGATTGAAAATGAACTCGCCGAGCGTATCGGCAAACAGGTCTTCGAAAACCTGAAAATGGCACTGCGCATAGATTGGGGCGAGCTGGTGACTGCCGCGCCAGACGTCTAAGGTTGTGGTGCCGGAGCGCTCAACGTTTGAAGGGCAAGATGTTGCCGGCTTGGGGTTTGACTAGCAAAGTCGCCAATAGCTGTTTGAGCCGATTTGAAAAAAGCACTCGGTCGCCGCTGTAGGAATGACTCAGTTGCGGCAATTTATTGTTGGGGGTGGTCAGGTAAAAACTGGTCATCCCACCTATCAAGGACATGCATTCCACAAAGGGCACCGGGTTGAACAGGCCTTCAGCCAGACCTCGGTCAATCAGCTGCTGCCAGCGTTTCAAGGTATGGGTGGCGCTTAGCGTGGGCAAATCACTGACCTGGCCGGAAGCGGTCGCAAACAGTGACAGATAAATAAAATCTGGATTATTAAAAGCATATTCCACCCAAGCATCAATCGCGATATTGAGCAGTTCAAGCGCATTGATTCCCGGTTGCTCAAAGTAGGGCGCGAGCTTGGCATCTTGTTCTTGCATGGCCCTCTGCCATACCGCCTTGTATAGCGTGGGTTTGTCTTTGAAGTGATGGAAAAGCGAGGGGCGACGAATGCCAACGTCGTTCGCAATTTCGTCAAGGCGAGCACCCGCATAACCATTGCGCGCAAAATGCTTTAACGCCGATTCCAGAATGCGCGCCCGCGTATTGTTACCGCCTGCGCTGACTGTCGTTTTGTTCATACGGATTAAATCGAAAGTTCGCGCAACCGTAACCTAATTACCGTTTAGCGACAAGCGAGCCAGCGCCGCCCTAGCGCAGTGCGTGTGCGCTTCTGTGTCGTTCGCCAACCCGGGGCGCATGTGTGGCTTTTACCTCCCCTGATCGTTGTTGCCGGATGCATATCCGACCGAACTGCTCGATGGGTTTTTGTACTTGACGCCGTACAAAATCGATTCGATGGCGCTGATACTGTTGCGGAAGTCGGCTAGAGATCCAATTTTGTCGAGAAAGCCGGCCGCACCGAGGCGGGTCGCTTCGCGACGGTCTGCGGCGGTTGCGTTGTTTGAAATGAGGAAGCAGGGCACTTTGGCAAATTTTGGTTCACGCTTGATAACCTGCAGCGCTTGCAAGCCATAGATCTTGGGCATGTACAGCTCAATAATAATCAGGTCGGGAATGTTGAGCGTTTGTTCGGGTTTGTCTAATCCCAACGCTGAAAGGAGGGCCTCGCCATCGCTCACAGTAGTAACGCGACTGCGCTGATTAAACTCTGTCAAGCCACGGCTGATGATAAAGGCGTCGCCACTGTTGTCCTCGGCAATTAATATATTCAGAGTGTTTTGGCTCAAATCCTCGTGGACCATGGGTCCATGCCTCCTATACCTTTGTGTTAGTCAGCCAAAACAGGCTGTGCGATTTCAGAGTGCTTTTTATACCATTTTGCGTGCGCGATGAGGCTCCGTAAAACTACGTAATTTGTGGCGAAGTGGCGATATTAAGTGTCACTCTTGGTGATTTTGTGAACAGCGTAGCTCCGAGTTTTAGCGGAAGTCGGCATCAGGCATAACAGCTGGGCTCAGGGTGGAGTCCTGAGCCTCAACGGATTAGGCTTGACCTTGTGTTAGCCAACGATCCAGAGCGGTGTCGTCATGGTCTATATCATTCGCTTCGAGCCACTGCTCAAACGTCGGCTATACCGCGCCGATGCCACCTGAGCTATGGCCTTTTTGTCTAGTTTCTTGTCAGTTTGGGTCAATTAATTATAACTAATCTATAAAAATCAAATGGATGTTGTTTTCCCGCGACGCTGCTTCCGGATCATTATTCCGGATATCAGCGGGGGAATACGCCCGTTTAATCAGAGAGGGCACGATCGTGACTGAACACAATTTCAAGCATATAGAGTTCGAACGCCGTGGCCCGGTGGCCCTGATTCGGCTCAACCGCCCGGCTTCTATGAACGCCTTTACTGGTCAGATGGGAGAGGAGTGGAGCGCGGCCTATAGCGAGTGTGACCGTGATGACGATATCCAAGCCGTGGTGGTTACGGGTAATGGCCGCGCTTTTTGTGCCGGTGCTGATATGAGTGCGGCTGAGAACACCTTCGCTAGCTCGGATGTCGGCGACTTCAGTACCTGTCCGGTAAAGCCGGCATGGGAAGTGCGTAAACCTGTTATCGCCGCGCTCAATGGTCACGCGATAGGTTTGGGCTTGAGTCTTGCACTGCAATGTGATTTTCGCATTGTCGCCCGCGATGCCAAATACGGGCTCTTGCAAGTGCGCCGAGGAGTCCCGGCCGATGCCTGCATGCATTGGCTGCTGCCGCGGCTTGCCGGCCAGGCCGTGGCGACCGAAATGTTGTTGTTGGGCAGGCGCTATAACGGTGAGCAGCTATACGCAAAGGGTTTGGCAACAGCCGTTGAAGACCATGATGCTGTTCTCGATGTCGCACTAGCGCTGGCACAAGAGCTGGCGCTGGATTGCGCGCCATTGGTGGTGGGCATGTCCAAACAGCTGTTGTGGGATTCAGCGGCAATGTCGCTGGCAGAGTTAGAGGCAAAGGAAACTCAATGGCTGCAGCATTGCATGGGGCAACCAGATGCCTTGGAAGGTGGTCGGGCCTATGCGGAGCGACGGTCGCCGCAATGGCAGGGTAGTGTGGCCAAAGATTGGCCGGAGGAATAGCTGCGCACGGCCGTAAGCAAGGCCAGCAGGATTGGGCCACGGTCTTGTGAATGATGTCTAGACTGGAGTTGAGTGGGAAAAACGGCATAATGTGTTCACAAATAACAAATAACGGATTCCCCATGTCGCTTCGTAAATCTGTATCTCCGACATTCGCGTTGGTGCTGCCGCTGATTTTGACTGCTGTCTTGCCACAGGAAAGCAGTCGCGCTTACGCAGATGCCGCTAAGCGCGGTGTGTTAGAGGAGGTTGTTGTCACCGCTCGGCGGCGAGCGGAAAACCTGCAAGACACGCCAATAGCGGTTTCTGCGTTCGGTGCCGACACTCTGGATCAAATGGGCATCAGCGATATTGAGGATGTGGAAATGCTGGCGCCGAGTTTGCAGTTTTCGCAAAACAACTATAAAGCCCCCGCCATTTTTATTCGCGGAATAGGCCAGCGCAGCGGTAGCCCCGCGCTAGACCCCGGCGTCGGCATGTATCTCAATGGTGTATATGTGCCTCGTTCGGATGCCCAGCTGCTCGACGCAGTCGATGTGGAAAATATTCAAGTCTTGCGCGGTCCGCAAGGTACCTTATTTGGTAAGAACAATATCGGCGGCGCTATTCTGGTCGATTCCAAAAAACCACATTCCGACGCTTTCGAGTTTGCGGCAAAGTTGACGGCGGGTAGTTACGGCCGTAAAGATGGCAAACTCAGTACCAATATCCCACTGACTGATGATCTGGCACTGCGCTTGGCGGTTAATGCCAAGCGCAGTGATGGTTCGATTGATAATGTCGCTGCGAGCAATTCGCTGTTTGATCAAGACCGCTTGGCGTTTTCGGCGCGGACCTTGTGGTTCCCGAGCGAACAAATGGAAGTCGATTTGTTTGGCCTTCTCAGTCGTATCGACGAGCGCGGTTCGCCCTACAATTGCAAGTTCCAAAATAATGGCGCAATTTTGACCAAAGGCATCTATCGCGACCCCAATGGCAGCAATCTAAAGGCGGCCTGCGATGACAGCGAACAACTGGCGAAGAGCTTTGAAGTCAGCCAGAACGATGAGGATGCACGCTACGCGATCGACAACCATATGCTTGCACTCACCTTGCGTATGCCGTTGTTTGGCATGGATCTAGAGTCGATTAGCAGCTACGCCATGCAGGACAATATTCGTATTAGCGGCGATTCCGATGGCACCGCCATCCACGTGGTGCAAGTTGGGCCAGATGCTGGCCGGCAAGTCTATGCCGGTGGCGGTGAACAGGCGCCCGATGAGCAGCGTACACAGTTCACCCAAGAATTGAAGTTCAATGGCCGTGCCTTTGATGAGCGCGTCAATTACACCTTTGGCGTGTTTTATTCAAAAGAGTTACTCGATAATACGCTCGACGGCACTGATGTCGGTGAAAACGGATTGGTCGCCGTTGGTCCAGATGCCGCCGTCGAACTCGGCATTCCCCTGCCCAATAATTTCGTCCTACCCGTGCAGGCAAATGCAATTCAGATTGGCGACTACGAAAACGAGACGCAGGCTGTATTTGCTCAAGCTAACTGGGATGTCGTCGATTGGCTGCAATTTACTTTTGGATTTCGTTACACCCAAGAGCAGCGCAGCAGCGAACAGGTCCAGATTTCTCCCGATTACATTGAATACGCCAATCGCCTGAACGCCCAGATTGGATCGAATCTGGCGATAGTGCAGCCAGTCGTTCACTACCAAGACGGCATATACTCGCCGGTGTCACAGCAACAATACTTTGCCTATCAAGCACCGCAAGTTCCGTTGGCGGCTGCGCCGGCTGTTAGGGGCGATACCAAATTCTCTGAAGTGACGCCCAATCTGACGCTGACGTATCTGGCACAGGACGATACCCTCGAAGCCTTAAATCTGAATAATTTTATTGTCTATGCCACGCTCAGTCGTGGCTTTAAATCGGGCGGATTGGATTTGCGGAGCACGCAAACTGAAGCAAGCATTCTTCAATTTGAGCCGGAGTTAGTGACCAATAGAGAAATGGGTTTTAAGCTCGATGCTTTTGATAATCGACTGCGTTTTAATGTGGCTGCATTCCAGATGGATTACACCGATTTGCAGGTCGCCCTCTACGAACGTGGCGCAACGGCTACCGAAGTTATTCAATTTACCGGCAACGCCGGTGAAGCCGTGGTTGAGGGTTTTGAGCTCGAAGTGACGGCTCTTTTGGGCGACTTCACCATCAATGCCAATGCCGGATTTGTTGACGGCGATTTGATTGAATACGATCTCGGCACAAACACCGTGGACGGATTCGTGATTGTGGATCGAAGTGGCGAGGCCTTCCCGCAGGTGCCCCAGAATGTGCGCGGCATGGTGGTGCGCTATGACTGGTATTCTGCCCTGGGTATTATTTCCCCCCAGATTCAATACTACTATTCAGACGAGATTTTTATCGGTGCGGATTACTTGAGCAGCGAATTCGAGAGCTCTACGTTGGCTCAGTACGAATTGTATAACGCACGTGTTTCTTGGGAAATCAACGAACAGATCTCGATGACGGCCTTCGCCGACAACCTCAAAAATGAGCCGTATTTTGTCGGCGGTATTGCCGTTACCAGTGTTATAGGCGTTGCTAACCGTGTGCCCGGAACACCCAGACAGTTTGGTCTGGAATTCAGTTATAAACTTCAGTAGTGGAGACGATTATGAAACGCGTATTGGCTGGCTTGGCTACGGCGATAGTACTGCTTGGGGTGGTGCTAGTTGTCCGCACTCTGCAATTTGGACCGCCAGTGGTTGCAAGCAGCGACTCAAGTTTGGCCAGTGAATGGAATGAGCAGCGCCTCGCCGAGGGCCTGGCGGGTGCCCTGCGTTTTGCTACCATTTCTGATGGTGATGTAGAACAATTTGATTATCAGCCCTTTCATGCCATGCAGGGCTATCTACGTCAGCGCTTTCCCTTGACCTTCACGCGCCTCGCGCTGGAAAAAATTGGCCCCGCCAGTTTGCTGTTTCGCTGGGAGGGTAAGGACACAAATAAGGCGCCAGTCTTGCTGCTCGCGCATCAGGATGTTGTTCCCGTAATTCCCGGTACCGAAGCAGAATGGTCTTACCCGCCTTTCGGCGGCACCATTGCCGAAGGCTATATCTGGGGGCGCGGCGCGGTTGATGACAAGGCCAGCGTGCTCGGTATTTTTGAAGCGGTAGAGCGCCATTTGCAGGAGGGCTTTATACCACCGCGCACGATATATCTCGCATTTGGTCATGACGAGGAAGTCGGTGGCAGGCATGGCGCGGTAGTCATTGCCGGGCTGTTGAAAGAGCGCGGCATTGAACTTGCATTCTTGCTGGACGAAGGCGGCGCCATTGCCAAAGGAATAATTCCCGGTGTCGAGCAGCGGGTGGCCTTGATCGGTCCGGGTGAAAAAGGCTATGTGAGTCTCAAGCTTTCTGCGCGCGGTGCGGGCGGGCATTCGTCCATGCCGCCGCCGCAGACGGCGGCGGGTGCAGTGGCGCGCGCGGTTTACCGGCTAGAGCAAAATCCCTTTCCGGTGGATTTGTCGTTTACCGTCGATTTTATGCGTTTTCTCGGCGCTGCTCAGCCTTTCTCCCAGCGGATGTTATTCGCCAACGCTTGGCTGTTTTCACCTATTCTGAAAAGTGTGCTCGCGGCAGACCCCAGTACCAATGCTGGAATTCGTACCACCACAGCCGCCACCATGCTGGCGGGTAGTGTACGTGACAATGTGCTGCCGATTATTGCCAGCGCGGTGGTGAATTTTCGCATCCTGCCCGGCGAAACGGTTGATTCGGTCATCACCTACGTGACTGAGGTGATCGCCGACCCCAATATGAATGTCAGTCTTTACGATGATTTTGGCAGTAATCCGTCAGTCATGGCTGATACTTCCAGTAAAGGCTTTCTGGTCTTGAGTGAAGTGATCAGGCAGGTTAGCCCGCAAACGCTAGTTGCGCCGAGACTGGTTGGCGCCGCGACCGATGCCCGCCACTTTAATGACGTGGCTAAAAACAGTTATCGCTTTGTTGGTGTCGAATTAGGCAAACATGAATTGGCTGGCATTCACGGCACTGACGAGCGGGTATCGGTGGCAAGTTACGCCGAGGCAGTTAAGATTTACTACGCCTTGCTCGCCAGGTCAGCAGATCTATAAAGGTGGTGTAGTAGCTGTTAGGCTTTGCTCATCAATGGCGATATTAAAGCGCATATGGATGATCGTCATAATCGGGCTAATCAGATTAAAAAAACAAAAGGGCAGGTAGCTCAAGGTTGCAACACCCAGTGCCGCTGCGTGATAAGCCCCGCAAGTATTCCACGGTACCAGCACCGAGGTAACCGTGCCGCTGTCCTTGAGTGTGCGACTCAGATTTCGGTTTGTTAGCCCTTCGCGCTGATACATCCCCGCATACATTCTGCCCGCTAACCGTATCGTTAGGTACTGCTCCGAAGCCGTGAGGTTCAGCACCCCGCAGATGAGCGCAAGTTGGTTGGCGCCTTCAATGGCGGAGTCACCAAATAGTGTTACGTTGACGGCTAAAAGCACTAAGAGAAAAATCAGCGGCAACAAGGCGAGGGGTAATGAGAGCGGCTTAGTCATTGTTACCCTTCGTTTGGATGATGTTATTGTTTTCGGTCTAGACGATAACAGTAGCATGACAATCCAATAAAAATACGGAGCAAAAATGGACTATATCAGTGTCAAACAGGCCCGCGAGCGCAATGAGCTGAGAATGGTGCTTTGTGCGGGTACCCCGGGGGTTTGGGGTGAAGCGATCAAGGCGGTATTGAATCACAAGGAACTGGCCTACCTGCCGGTACTGCAGGAAGTGGGTGGTGAAAATGCTGCTTTGCGGGAGTGGACCGGCCAGACCAGCGCGCCAGTGATCGTCGACGCTAATGGTCGCCTCAATATCAGTTGGGAAAATATGATTTTGTTGGCGGAGACACTTGCGCCGGAAGCCGTGCTGGTGCCGACCAATGCAGCTGATCGCGTGTTGATGTTTGGTTTGCTGCGAGAGATTGCGGGTGAAAATGGCATAGGCTGGAACCGCCGGTTACAGTCTATAGCACTGTCAGGTGGGCCAGATGCCAATCCTGTACTTAAGCGTCTGGCGGACAAATACGGTTATAGCGAGGCGGCGGTCGCTCAGTCTGAACGGCGTACCGTAGAAATTCTCAATCTATTGTCGCAAAGATTGAGTGAGCAGTCGCCTTACTATTTTGGTGATCAGCTTACAGCGCTGGATTTCTATTCGGCGGTATTTCTTGGGGTAATGATCAATCCGCTACCCCACGAATTGATTCCCATGCCCTCGGGAATGCGCGCGGGCTTTTCTCACCCTTCGCCAGAAGTTGCCGCGGCGCTGGATAAGTGTCTATTGGCGCATCGGGATCTGATGTTTGCAAAACACATGCAGACACCGCTCGATTTTTAAAGGGTGCTGCCGCTATTTCTTATGAGAGGCGCGGTAGTCTTTGGGCGATAGTCCGGTAATTTTTTTAAACAGTCTGGAGAAATACAGCGGGTCATCGTAACCAATGGCTCGGCTTACTGCGCTGATCCTAAGATCGGTGGTGTCCAAAAGTTCGCAGGCCATTTCTACCTTCATATGGAGAAAGTGTTTGATGGGAGAATAGCCCGTTGCCTCACGGTATTTGTTGGCGAAGTGGAATTTGGACAGGTTACAGGCGGCGGCCAGTTCATCGAGTGTGAGTGACTTTTCGATATTGCTGCGCATCATTTCGTCAATCATCGAGAGGTTTAGCCCCGCGCTGTCGCCGCTTTGACGATTGCGGCTCTGTAGGGCAATAAAGCTGAGTATCTGTTTGAGCTGAGCAGAGGCGTGAATGAAAGGGAGCTCCCGATAACCGGTTTCGCGCACATTGAGCAGTGACTGGAAATCGCGCATCAGTTTGACGCGATTGATCGCGGCTAAGGTTAGGGTTTCTCGGCCGCCGGTGATGAGTTGTACATAATCTTTAGCGCGGTGGCCGGTGAAATGACACCAATAGATGGACCAAGGGCGCTCGCGGCTGGCGCGGTAGTGGTGGGGGGTGTTAGCGGGCAGTATGACCAGTTCACCGGCATGAATGCGCGCGTTGCGGGCGGACGTTTCCAGCGAACCTTCGCCATCCACGCAGAAGATCAGCAGATTGTCGTCATGCTGTTTGCGGCTCATGCTGTGGCCACGGGCACTGGGGTAATAACCCATAGCCGAGGGGTAGCAATCGCCGGCCAGCGGGCTGACTTTCAGGCTGTCGTTCAGGAAACTTGGGGTGACAAAGCGAATGCCATCGGCCGGCAGTGGCCAGTGTGAAGGTTGGCTCATGGTGGGGCCTCACAGGTCTGGATTAGCAATATAGTCCATGCAAATAGAAATTTCGTCAATATTATCGCTCTTGGCTAGCTGCTAAATTCGCAATTCATTGATAAGTAATCATATCAGGTACGTCTATGAGCAAGCGAGTTCCCCTATTCATCAACGGTCAATTTGTTGACAGTCAGTCGACAGAAACGCTACCGGTCATCAATCCCGCAACTCAGGCGGTGCTTGCCGAAGTGCCTTTAGCGACCATGGAAGAGGTGGAGCAAGCAGTGCAGGGTGCCGCCGAAGCCTTCAAAACTTGGCGCAATGTGCCGGTTCCCGAGCGGGCGCGTCTTATGCTGCGCTATCAGGCGCTGTTAAAAGAACATCACGACGAGCTGGCTGAAATACTGGCTGAAGATAACGGCAAGACCTTTGAGGACGCAAAAGGCGATGTTTGGCGCGGAATCGAGGTGGTCGAGCACGCCTGCAACGTACCTTCGCTGTTAATGGGCGAAACCGTAGAGAACGTTGCCACCGGTGTTGATACTTATAGCAATATTCAGGCGCTGGGTGTTTGTGTTGGTATTACCCCGTTTAATTTCCCGGCGATGATACCCCTGTGGATGTTTCCGTTAGCGGTTGCCTGCGGCAATACCTTCATCTTGAAACCTTCTGAGCAGGTACCCTTAACCACCGTGCGACTGCTGGAATTGTTCAAAGAGGCGGGTTGCCCGGATGGGGTTGTGCAAATGATTCACGGCAGTAAGCAACAGGTTAATGCTTTGCTGACTCATCCCGTGACCAGAGCCATTTCTTTTGTTGGCTCGGTGCCCGTTGGCGAACATATCTACCGCACCGGTACACATCACCTGAAACGCGTACAGTGTTTTGCCGGCGCTAAGAATCACTCTGTCATCATGCCCGATGCCGACAAAAATTCTGTGGTCAACAATCTGGTAGGGGCTTCTGTGGGGGCGGGTGGGCAGCGTTGTATGGCAATTAGCGTTGCCGTGTTTGTGGGCGACAGCGTTAACTGGCTGCCGGAACTGGTTGAGAAATTGAAAGCGGTACGTCCCGGGCTCTGGAGTGACGCCGAGGCGGGTTACGGCCCACTGGTTAGCAAAGCCGCTACCGAACGGGTTAAGACGCTAATAGGAAAGGGTATCGAAGAAGGTGCGACCTGTTTGCTTGATGGCCGTGATTGCACGGTAGAAGGGTTCCCCGAAGGCAATTGGGTGGGGCCGACGGTATTCACCAATGTCACGTCAGCAATGACGATCTATCAGCAGGAAATTTTCGGCCCCGTGCTTTGCTGTATGCACGTGGATACTCTGGAGCAGGCGATTGCAGTTGTTAACGCCAGCCCTTACGGCAATGGCACGTCGATTTTTACCAATTCCGGCAGTGCCGCGCGTCGTTACCAGCATGAAGTCGACGTTGGTCAGGTCGGTATCAATATTCCGATTCCTGTGCCGCTGCCGTTTTTCTCCTTTACCGGTTGGAAAGGCTCCTTCATGGGCGACCTCCATGCTTACGGAAAACAGGCTGTGCGTTTTTATACGGAAACAAAAACTATTACTGCACGTTGGCCCTACGTTGAATCGGCTGCGGGTCAGCCCAATATGACAATCGCATTGAAATAAACCTATGGATTTTGAACTGAACGAAGACCAGCGCGCTTTTCAGGAAACGGCGCGTCAGTTTGCTCGCGAGCTGATGGCACCGCAGGCGGCGAAGTGGGATGCCGAACAGATATTTCCCAAGGACGTGCTCAAGCAGGCGGGTGAGCTGGGATTTATGGCACTTTACACGCCCGAAGCTGAGGGCGGCATGGCATTGGGGCGGATTGATTCTGCCATCATAATAGAAGAGCTGGCCGGCGCCTGTCCGTCGACGGCGGCGTTTATCAGTATTCACAATATGGCGCTAGGGATGATTGCGCGATACGGCACGGCAGAGGCGCGAGCACAGTGGTGCCCAGGTTTGGTGAGCGGTGAGCAGTTGGCATCCTATTGTCTCACTGAGCCTAATGCGGGTTCCGATGCGGCGTCCCTGCGCACTCGTGCTGAGCGCGAAGGTGGCAGCTATCGTCTCAACGGTGGTAAGGCCTTTATCTCCGGTGCCGGTGACACCGAGGTGCTGGTGGTCATGGCGCGCACCGGCGAAGACGGGCCTAAAGGTATTACGGCCTTTGCGGTAGCGGCGCATGCCGAAGGCGTTAGCTACGGCAAAAAAGAAGAAAAAATGGGCTGGAACAGCCAACCTACGCGCGCAATCAATTTCGACAATGTTGTCGTGCCTGAGTCAGCACGGCTGGGTGAAGAGGGGCAGGGTTTTGCCATTGCCATGGAAGGGCTGGACGGTGGCAGGATCAATATCGCGACCTGTTCCATTGGCGCGGCTCAAGCCTGTCTGCAATTCGCCATCAGCCACGTAAGCGAGCGCAAGCAATTCGGCAAGCGCATTGCCGACTTTCAAAACACTCAATTCAAATTAGCCGATATGCAAACCGAACTGGTTGCCGCGCGGCAAATGGTGAGGTTGGCCGCTACCAAACTCGACAATAATCATTCGGAAAAAAGTGCCTATTGTGCGATGGCGAAACGCTTTGCAACAGATGCTGGCTTTAACATCTGCAACGAAACCCTGCAATTGCATGGCGGCTATGGCTATATAAAGGAATACCCGATTGAGCGCTTTTTGCGTGACTCTCGCGTACACCAAATTCTGGAAGGCACCAATGAAATTATGCGCGTGATTGTATCGCGTCGCTTACTGATTGAAGGTATGACGGAGATCCTGCGATGAGCAATAGTTCAACCCAAAGCCCAACCCAAAAATTGAAACTCGAACGCGAGGGTCATGTCGCGATAATTACCATTGATAATCCTTCCGCCAACACTTGGGACGGTGACAGTTTGTCTGGCCTGAAAACAATTGTGGAAGCACTGAACGCTGACAAAGACGTATATTCGCTGGTGATAACGGGCGCTGGCGAGAAGTTTTTTTCCGCCGGTGCCGACTTGAAAATGTTCGCTGACGGTGACAAAAAAGTCGCCCGCGCTATGGCTGAGCTGTTCGGTAAAGCATTCGAAACACTGGCGGATTTTCGCGGTGTTACTGTTGCCGCCGTCAATGGATTTGCCATGGGTGGTGGTCTGGAATGTGCACTGGCCTGCGATATTCGTGTGGTAGAAGAGCAGGCGCAATTGGCGCTGCCGGAGGCGCGAGTCGGTTTGTTGCCGTGTGCGGGCGGCACTCAGCGTTTGAGTTGGCTGGTTGGCGAAGCGTGGGCTAGCCGCATGATTCTCTGCGGTGAGCGTGTTAATGCGCAAACAGCGGAGCGTATAGGCTTAGCCCAGGAAGTTGTTGCCAAAGGTGGATCACTTAAGCGTGCGTTGGAGTTAGCTCACGCCGTAGCCAAGCAGAGTCCTACCAGCGTAACGGCGTGTAAAAAGCTGATTCGCGGTGCGCGTAGTCACGCCATGAATCCGCAACTGTCGCTTGAGCGTGATTTGTTTGTTGATTTGTTTGACTCGCAAGATCAAGTCGAAGGCGTGCAGGCCTTCTTAGAAAAACGCGAACCGGAGTGGAAAAATGCCTGAGCTCGGTCCGGTCATATTTGAAGAGCGCAATGCGGGGAACGGCAAAGCGATTGGGCTTATCACTTTGAGTGTGGAAAAAACGCTTAATTCTTTGACCTTGCCAATGGTCGAGTTGATGCGTGAGCAGCTGCTGGAATGGCAGGGCAATGAGCGTATAGCAGCAGTATTTATGCACGGAGCCGGTGAAAAGGCTTTTTGCGCTGGTGGCGATGTGCACGAGCTTCACCGCTCTGCGACCAAAACCCCGGGCGGCCCTTGCATCGAAGCGGAAACCTTTTTCGCGCAGGAATACCGCCTGGACTACCTCTTGCACACTTATTCGAAACCCGTTGTATGTTGGGGTGACGGTATCGTGATGGGCGGCGGTCTGGGGCTATTCGCTGCGGCAAGTCATGCCATCGTCACCGAGAAAACCCGCATTGCTATGCCGGAAATAACCATTGCCTTGTATCCCGACGTGGGCGGCACCTGGTTTCTCAATCGCATGCCGGGCAAGTGTGGACTGTTTGTTGCCTTAACGGCGGCGGCAATGAACGCGGCGGATACCTTGTACGCAGGGCTGGCGCGTTACTTCGTTCGCAGCGAGCGTAAAGCCGAACTACTCAAGGCCTTGGTCAGCATGCCTTGGCAGGGGAGTAATCAGCAAAACCGTCAATTACTAACGGATATGCTGCGAGCGTTTAGCCCGGCCAAGGCGGTGACCGTGGATGAACAGGCGATGCCCAGCTCGCTTGCCATCCACCGTGGGGAAATTGACGCGCTCTGTGCGGGTGACGATTTGGGGCAAGTCGTGGCGAATATTCTGGCGCATGAAAGCGACGACAAGTGGCTGCAAAAAGCCCAGTCCAGTCTGAGGCACGGCTCAGCGCTTGCGGCCAATACCATTTGGCAGCAGCTACATCGAGGCAGCGGCATGTCACTGGAAGAAGTGTTTCAGTTTGAAATAATGGTATCTACCAATGTTGTGCGCCATCCCGAATTTGCCGAAGGGGTTCGCGCCTTGTTAATTGATAAGGACAAATCTCCTCGCTGGTTATACGAGGGGGTTAAGGCCGTGCCCGCGGATCTGATACAGCAACTGATGACGCCGCCTTGGGAACACAACCCGCTAGCGGATTTGGTCTCGGCTTAAAAATTCTGTGGGTCTTGAGGTCAGGGATCTAAATCGACATACAAGGAGCCTTAGATGGCAACGGTAGCGTTTATAGGTTTGGGCAATATGGGCGGCCCCATGGCGGTGAATCTAGCCAAGGCGGGGCATGAGGTTGTCGCGTTCGACTTGGTCGAGTCTGCCTTAACCGCGGTAAAGGAACGCGGCGTAAAAGTCGCGACTTCGGCGGCGGCGGCGGCAAGTGGTGCCGATGCTGTGATCAGCATGCTGCCGGCGGGCAAGCATGTTTTGCAGTTATATTTAGACGAAGCCACCGGCATTTTGCCTAAGCTGGCCAAAGGTTGTTTGATACTAGATTGCAGCACGATAGATGCTGGCAGTGCACGCAAACTGGCATCGGCGGCGGCTGATCGCGGCCTAGCCGCCATGGACGCGCCGGTTTCGGGTGGCGTAGCCGCCGCGCAGGCCGGCACGCTAACCTTTATGTGTGGTGGCGACGCGGCGCATTTTGAACGCGCCCAAGCTTTGTTGGCAGGGATGGGCAAGAATATCTTTTTGGCGGGTGGTCACGGCGCGGGGCAGGTAGCCAAAATGTGTAACAACATGCTGCTGGCTGTCCACATGATTGGCACCAGCGAAGCATTGCAGCTCGGCGCCAATAACGGTCTGGATCCGGCAGTGTTATCGGAGATTATGCTGGCCAGTTCTGGCAGAAACTGGTCCCTTGAAGTGTATAACCCCTATCCCGGCGTGCAGGAAAATTCATCTGCAAGCAAAGGCTACGAGCCCGGTTTTATGGTGAATTTGATGATCAAAGACCTCGGTTTGGCGATGGAGAATAGTCTTCAAAGTGGCAGCACGGTGCCGATGGGTTCCCTAGCACGGAGCTTGTACGCGGCCCACGGGCTGGCCGGTAACGGGCAGAAGGATTTTTCTAGCATTCTTAATTTGTTGCGTGAGTAGCTCTGGTTTACACAGCGGGCGTTTCCATATTCATGTTGGCGGACGTTTTCGGCCGGAGAGCAGAACCGGGTCATTTTAGCCCCACTTTTGATAGTCTTATGTTTAGATCCTCACCATGTAATAATAGCGTCCTCACACCCAGCTAATAAATACAATATCGATCAGGGGTCAGTATGAGTCGTCGCGCCTTGTTTTGTAGCCTAATCTTGAGTGTCTT
>JBLHMO010000066.1:0-17453 GCA_047622145.1 Paracoccaceae bacterium
ATAGCGCCAAGTACCTGCATGGTTTCATTCACGGTTTTTGCCGACAGTGTTCTCTGCGTCATACTCCCACCGGGCTTCGCGATATCTGCACGAAAGCCGAGGCAATCCGCCTTTTTTATTGTATTCATGGGCATATCCGCAAAACGTGGCAAAAGATAGTCGTTGATATGAACCATCGCTGATTTAATGGTGTTCCGGCGCCAGACAGCTGTGTTTTCACTAAGCCAAATTGCAGTGAACTCCCCGAATGTTGGTGTCGCACATTGCTCGATGACGGGCTGATCAGGAACCGCGACTGCGGCACTAAGTCGAACAGGAGTCGGCAAAATAGCTGACCGGCTTCCAAACTCAGCAGCACGATTACTGCCCGGGAAGAAGGTCGCATAATCGAAGGTGCCTGCAACGATTTCCTGCTCAATACGCTCAAGGACTTTTTCCATCTTGCGACGATTTGCTTTCGTATCGCGGAGGGTGGTCTGCTCGCGACAGCGTTTCCCGTGATAGTTAAAGTCAAATAACAGGGTACCGGTTTCCTTCCGGACACTAATCTTAGACATTACAAACACCCCCGCTAGCAAGGGGAATGGAGATTCGGTCATCAACCGCGTCACCGAGCATATCTCTCTCAATATTTTCCCACAGATACAAAATCTTTCGGCCACCAAACGGGCGAATATAGTGTGTCCCTTCGAGTAAAACGGAATCCTTTAGGCAGGAGCGGATTGTTGTGGGCTCGTAATGAATTCGAGCCGCTAGCGCATCAGTAGTCAGGTACGTATAACTCATGTATATTTCCTCCAAGTTGCCTATCCCAGTTAGAAGTTGGCCTATACGCCAACTTATTAGCAGAATATACGCACCTTAATAGGCATGTCAACACATTAATTAGCTTATAGGCCAATTTATTAACATGATAAGAGTCCGTTTAAAGGAAATGCTCGCAGACAAAGAGTTTCGCGAAGGCAAATCTGCCACGATGGTCGATGTATCCGAGGCCACAGGAATCCACAGAGCGACGCTTTCGAAAATTGGTAAAAACCGCGGTTACAATCCGACACTCGACATTATTGATCGTCTTTGTGAGTACTTTGACTGCGAGATTAGCGACCTATTAGTGCGCTCTGCCAACGGCGTGACAAGTAGCGACCAATAGGTCAAAAATCGACTATCTCAGGTAATGAAATGAGGCGGCGGCTGGCACGGATTTGTCACAGATTTGTCACAGATTGGTCACAAGAGTAATTTGCGGTACAGAAAGGCACCCAAAGATTTTGATTGATGACACTGATCACTGCCGTAGGGATTGGATTACTAACCGAGGTAGATGAGAGTCGGCCTTAGAGCCGCAAGCTTTACAGCCGACCAACAAAAAAGCCCCGCTCTTCCGAGCGGGGCTTTTGTGTTTGGTGGGTCGTGCTGGATTCGAACCAGCGACCAATTGGTTAAAAGCCAACTGCTCTACCAACTGAGCTAACGACCCTTCAAGAAGGCGCATATAGTACGGATTTCCGAAGAAAACACAAGTGGATGTGCCAATAAAATTGCCATCCATTGCCGTAACTGGTGCCACACCTCAAACGCAGTGCGCGAGCATGCTATATTAGTGGCGTCTAACGGTATGGTAATGCCTTCTATATACTACAAACGAGTATGTTAGGCCTCGATTTTTTGAACGACAACCAGCGCTTTTAGATAAATAATAAAAGGCCATCATTAATGCATTTTTTCGTCCCGCGAATACCCGTATCACTGGCACTGTTGGCGGGTATTTTCACTGCCGACATGTCTTACGCCCAACTCGAAGAAATCATTGTCACCGCCCGTCGCCAGGTCGAGAATCTTCAGACAACTCCTGTAGCGGTCTCTGCCTTGAGTGCGTCAATACTTGAAGAGGCGGGTATCTCAACCATTACCGATGTAAAACAGGTGGTGCCCAGCCTGCAAATCACCACCAGTGGCGGCAAGGTGCCCACGGTTTACATTCGCGGGGTTGGTCAACGGGCGGATCGAGCCGACCTTGACCCCGGCGTTGGCCAGTATTTGAACGGCATTTTCATCCCGCGTACCGACAGCGCCCTGCTTGATGCGGTAGACGTCGCCAGCATTCAGGTGCTGCGAGGGCCTCAGGGCACCTTGTTTGGTAAAAACAGTACCGGTGGCGCTATGCTGATCAGCACCGTGCGGCCCGACCCGCTGGACAGTGAGGCCACACTATCTGGCAAACTGGGTCAGTACGGCCGCCAAGACCTCAAACTCAGCCTCAACTCACCGCTGCTCGACAACCGCGGCGCAGTCCGCATAAGCCTGTTGAGCAAACAGTACGACGGCTATCTGAAAAACCCCAATACCGGTGACCGCTACGGCGACGAAAACCGGCTGGCGGCGACCGTGCGCCTTCTTTTTGACATCAACGACAATTTAAGCAGCGACCTGTTCGCTTTTTGGACAAAACAGGACGAGAACTCTGCCGCGCTCACCTGCCGTTTTCAGAGCGACAATAATGTCCTCATGGGCAGCGCCGTATTACCGGGACAAAACCAGTTTGTATCGATTGCAGAGCGCTGCAAGACTGCCGAACAGCTTGCCAGCAGCTACAAGGTGTTGAATAACCCCGAAGAGTCCAGCATCCAGATGGAATCCACCATGCTGGCGCTGACCCTGAATGGCCAGATCGGTGAGTTGGACGTGGAAAGTATCTCGGCCTGGAGTCACCAGTACAGCATTGAGCGCTACGAAGACCAAGACGGCGTCGATATGAACATCATCAGCCAGTCCGGCCCCCTGCTCTTCGACCGTATGCGCGCCAGCGGGATATCGGTACCCGACGAAGACCGCCATCAGTACAGCCAAGAATTCAAGCTCACCGGAAGCAGTGACGACGCTCAATTCGATTATACGATGGGCGTGTTCGGCGCTTACGAAACCCTGAAAAACAACCCCCGCGCCCGCGGAATTGGACCTGAAGGCATGTTTGGTCTGGATGCTGCAGCTCTCGTGGGCGTACTGAGCGGATTTGCGATTAATGCGCCCGCTAACTCCGGTATCGTACCGCTGGTACTGCCCCAGAACCTAGTCAGCGATTTGACCAATATCAGCGTTGCCGCCTTTTCCCAGATTAATTGGAACGCCAGGGAGTGGCTGCAGCTGACCGCTGGCTTGCGCTATACCACCGAGGACAAGACCCGCAGCACCCTAGTCTATCAAACTGACTACAGCCGCTACGCCGAGCTACTCAATGCTCGCCTGCGCGAGCGCGGCAGCGCAGCCAACACAAGCCATCTAGACGGTGGTATATACAGCCCGATAGCGGCCAACGATTTTCACTTGCTGGGGCCAAAGCCGCCAACGCTGGTACTGGAGCCGGCACCGATAGCAGCGAAAAGCCAAAAACGCTTCAGCCAGGTCACGCCGGCGTTTACCGCAACGTTCCTTGCCACAGACGTACTGCTTGAGTCCTTCGCGCTCAATTCGGGGATGATGTATTTCACCGCCAGCAAAGGCTTCAAGGCGGGTGGTTTGGATTTACGCGGCACCGACATCCAGCCCTTTGAGGCGGAGCTAGTCAATAATTTGGAAGTAGGACTGAAAGTAGATGCTGCCGACTCTCGAATTCGTGCCAATGCCGCGCTGTACCGCATGGATTACAACGACATACAGGTTACCGTGGCTGAAGCTGCTGGGCTGACCCCAATCAACTACCTGACCAATGCCGGCCAAGCGCTGATTCAGGGCGCCGAGCTGGAGCTGACGCTGGCCCTTGAGCGCTGGCAATTCCATTTCGCGGCGGGTTACACCGACGCCGATTATCTCGATTACACCGTGGGCACGACGGAAGGTGACGAAGATCGCAGCAATGAGCCCTTTCCCTTGGTACCCAAAACAACCGCGTCTCTGTCGATGCAGTACCGTATACCAACGTCTGCAGGCACCCTAACGCCGAGACTGTTCTACTATTGGAGAGACGAAATTTACACCGGCCAAGATGGCGACGGCTCTCTGTTCGACAGCACCACAATAGCGGCCCAAGGGGTATTAGGGTTTCGGCTGAACTACCTGTCGCCGAGCGAAAATTTGCGCCTGACCGCCTATGTCGACAATGTGACTAACGCCTTTTACTACGGCGGTGGCTTCGGGATTTCTGGCTCCTACGGCGCCGTCCTGCACGCGGTCGCGCCACCGCGGCACTACGGTGTGGAGTTTCAATACCGCTTTTAATTTATTGGTAGCGGGTGGGGTCGGCAACGCCAGCTGACTCAAACCCTTGGGTGCGCAAAAAGCAACTGTCGCAGCGGCCGCAAGCTCGGCCTTCGCTGTCGGCCGAATAACAGGACACGGTTTGAGCATAATCCACGCCAAGCGCTAAGCCCTTGCGGATAATCTCGGCCTTGCTTAGGTCTATCAAGGGGGTGCGTATACACAGCCCCTGCCCTTCGACACCCGCCTTGGTGGCCAGGTTCGCCATGCTTTCAAAGGCCTGTATAAAATCTGGGCGGCAATCTGGATAGCCCGAATAATCTACTGCGTTGACGCCGATAAAAATCGAGTCGGCGCCCAAGACTTCCGCCCAGCCGAGGGCAATCGACAGGAAAACAGTATTGCGAGCTGGTACGTAAGTCACGGGAATGCCCGGCGCATCGCTGTGATCGGGAACCGCAATACGACTGTCGGTCAGCGCCGAGCCGCCAATAGCCGTCAAGTCCAGGGGAATCACTTTGTATTCGGCGGCGCCGGAAATTTCAGCGATACGGCGCGCGGCGATCAATTCGGCACGATGGCGCTGGCCATAATCAAAGGCCAGTGCGTAGCAGTGGTAGCCTTCAGCGTTTGCCATTGCCAGTACGGTCGCGGAATCCAAGCCGCCTGAAACCAGAATAACTGCTCGTTTTTGCTCTGCCATCGTTAGCGCCCCGGCTCGTCATTCCACAGCAATTTATGCAGCTGTAACTGAAAGCGCACTGGCAGGTTATCTTCAATTATCCAGTTCGCCAGATCAGTCGCATTGACTTGACCAAAGCTGGGTGAAAACAGCACCTGCCCGGCGCGCACCTGCAATTGGCGACTATCTAGTTGGAACTTGGCCCAGTCATAATCGCTGCGCGAACAGATAACGAATTTCAGCTGATCGTGGTCCGTCAGCAGGTTCATGTTGTCCCACAGGTTCCTGTCACACTCATTAGAATCAGGCGTTTTGATATCAACGATGCGGGCAACGCGCGGGTCAACCGCTCCGATGGGCATGGCGCCGCTGGTTTCCAGTGACACCTGATAACCGGCATCACAGAGCGCTGCGAGCAGCGAAATACAGGCGGGCTGCGCCAGCGGTTCGCCACCCGTCACGCAAATGTAGCGAGGCGAGTAAGCCGCCACCTGTGCGAGAATATCGTGCTGCGCACGCCGTTCGCCGCCGTGAAAGGCATACGCGGTGTCGCAGTACTGGCAGCGCAGTGGGCAGCCGGTCAGGCGCACAAAGACCGTCGGCAAGCCAACGGTCAGCGACTCCCCCTGTAGGGAATAGAATATTTCGGTGATACGCAGGCTGTTATCAGATTCAGTCATAGGCAAAATCCCAGCCTAGGCCGAGATTAGAAGTTTATAGGGAGTGGAATGATACCTGATCGTCAGAAATTGTCTTGCAGGAATTTCCGGGCAAATTTGATTGCCGGGCGATTGCTGTCGCCGTGCTTATGAATCAGTTCATCCAGTATCTTCTTTGATGCGGCCTTGTCACCGGACAGGAAGTAAACTTTACCCAGCTTGTACATCGCACCCGGTACTTTGCTGTGCTCGGGATATTTCGCTAACAATGACGAAAAGGCAATTTGCGCAGCCTTGAGATCCCTCGGCGTGTTCACCAGCTGCAATTCGCCGCTCCAGTACAGGGCATTCGGTGCATAGGCGCCCTTCGGGTACTGCTTCAGAAATTGCTGAAAGCTCGTGATTGCCTGTGAAAACTGCTTCGCTTTCACCAGTTCATAGGCGCTGCGATAAGCATCAATCTCAGCCGCGGGTACGGAACTGCTGACCCGGGACGTCGGTGCTGCATTAGACGCTTTTCCGGCAGGCTTGGATTCACCACCGCCACCCGACGCAATTCGGCGATCAAGTTCGATATACCGGTCAAGGCTTTGCTGCTTCAAGGTTCGCAGCTGATGACCCTGCTCCTCAATGGTACCGCGCAATTCCATTACCTCCTGTTGGAGGGTTTGAAGTTGCTGGTAAATCTCCATTTGCAGGTTTTGCTCAGTGGGGATTTGCTGCGCAGAAGTTTGCTTGGACACTTCGTCGCGCGCAGGCCGGCTGGCATCAAAAATAGGTGCCTGAGCCCAAAGAAGCTGTGCCGACAGCATGACTGCTACCGGCACAAATAGTTTTATGATTTGCATACGACTCTAATAGTGGCTTACTTGAGTTCTACACGTCGGTTTTCTGACCAGGCAGATTCACCCTGACCAAAAGACAAGGGGCTCTCTTCACCGTAGCTCACTGTTTCGATACGGTAACGCGAAATACCGTTCAGCGCCATGTAGTCAGCAACCGCTTGTCCGCGACGCTCACCCAGTGCGATGTTGTATTCACGAGTACCACGCTCATCAGCATGACCTTCGAGACGAATTGTGCCTACCGAATCGCGCAGCCGACCGATTTGCGCATCGAGATCCGCGCGTGCTTGGGCCGTCAGTGATGCCGAATCGAATTCAAAGCGGAACACATATTCCAGTGCAACCATTGGCTGCTCGTCAACCATTGGCTTCATTGGCTTCATAGGCGCAGCATTCGCTCCACTGACTGAACCGTCAAAACCAGGCAACGACTGGCGGCCATCCATTTCGCCACTCTCTTCAATATCCGTGCTTGAACAAGCTGCCAGTATGACCGCAGAAAACACGACACCCGACAACTGTAATTTTTTGTTTTTCATGGAATTCCTCTATATTTTCCGAATGTTACTGCCTAGACAATATCACATTTGTATATGTGCGACAGAATGTGGTGCTTTTCGACGACTGTCAACGAAATCTCGTTAAGCCGCCGACAATTATCTTAAAAATGGCGACCAAGCGGGCTCTCTCACATCACCGTACTCTGACGGCAGCCGATAACGCACGTTGCCGTCTATCGATACCGCCCCCAACACACCGCGTCCATTATGTTTGGTCGCGTATAAAAGGATCGTGTTGTTCGGAGCCATGCTGGGCGATTCGTCCAGTGTGGTCTCAGTCAGTATCGACACGCGTCCCGTTTTCAAGTCCTGCACCGCGATATGAAACTTGCCCTCGACGCGGTGCACCATGACAATTCCTTCACCACCGGCCAGCACGCGCCCTCTGGCGTTGTAATCGCCTTCAAAGGTCAAACGCTGCACTCGACCGCTGGCAATGTCGACCTTGTAAATCTGCGGCTTGCCGCCGCGATCAGAGGTGAAAATCAGCGACTTGCCGTCTTCCATCCAATCTGGCTCGGTATCGATTGCGAAGTGATTGGTGACCCGTCGCAACGCCTGCGACTTAATATCCATGACGTAAATCTCGGGGTTGCCGTCTTTGGACAAAACCATCGCGAGCGATTTGCCGTCAGGCGACCACGCCGGGCTGCCGTTGATACCCGGGTAATTGGTTAACTGGATACGCTGCCCGGTTTCCAGATTATGCAGATACACACCCGGACGTGTTGTTTCGAACGAAACGTAGGTCACAATCTTGCCATTGGGCGACCAGCTAGGCGTCATAATGGGCTCGAGCTGCTCCAACAACACCTTTTCGCGAAAGCCATCGATATCGCTCATGACTAGGCGAAACTGCTGCGCGGTCCCCTCTAAGCGGCGAGCGGAAACATACAGGAGTTTGGTACCAAAAGCGCCTTTGATATTGGTGATTTTTTCATAAACCTGGTCGCTGATGGCGTGGGCAATATCTCGCGTATTACTGCGACCGCCGCTCTCTTCGCCGCTGATTATTTTGCGCTGCTGGTTTACGTCAAACAAGGCGTAATCGGCGCTATAGCCCCAATCGGTTGCGCGTGTGCGGCCGATGACCAGGTAGTCCACACCCAAGGCGCGCCAATCTCGATAAAACACTTCAGAATCTTTTTGGGGCTGACTGAGCATGTCTGCGCGCTTAAATGGCTCAAATTGGCCGGACCGATGAAGGTCGGAACTGACAATGCCCGCTATATCATCAGGCAGGGCAACACCCGCATCCCAGCCAAAAGGGACAATGGCGATGGATACCGGTTTATCACTGCCACGGGTGATTTCAATGGTTAACTCTGCTCTGGCCAAGGAAGCAAATAGCATCAGGCAGGCCGCGAAAATCCTCATCGACGTAAATCCTCTGGTCTAAATATCAGGTCAAACGACTCAAACTCTTTCTTAAAAATTCTATAGTCCACATTATTTAATTCGGGGAATCCCCCTACTTTTTGCACAGCACGCACTGCCGAACGATCGAATGCCTCGTCACCGCTACTTTCAATAACCTGAACATCGATAATTTCACCGTTTGACCAAATTAGGCGAATTCTCAACTTAGCCATCATCCCATTTCTAGCACTGGGCGGGCGGCTCCACGCAAGTACGACCGCGCGTTGAATTTTTTGTTCATAAGTAGCAACTAAATACGAATCTTCTTGAGCCTGCAGTAAATCCTCGTCTTCGGAAAGCGCATTCATCAGCTCTTTTTGCTGCTGCTCACGCATTTCCTCTCGACGCTTTTTGTCGGCTCGCTCGGCTTCCGTCTTTTTCAGCTTTTCCAGATCGGGTTTAGGCTTGGGTTCGGGTTTAGGCTTCACCTTTTTAGGCTCAGGTTTTGGCTCAGGTTTTATGGTTTCCGGCTCCTCTTTCTTGGGCGCAGGTTTGGGCTTGGGCTTATCCAGTACAACCAGCTCGGCATTTACAAACTTCGGCAGCGGCCGCGTTAGCAGTTGATCGCTTGGCGATGGCAGCCCGTAAACCATCAGCAATAGGCCCAAACCGTGCATCAGCAGGGTGAGGGCCAGCGGAAGCATAAGCGATCTCCACATCTAGCGTGGATTCTCCGTTACCAAACCAACCGAGGGCGCGCCCGCGCTCTGCAATGCAGCCATGAGGCTCACGACCTCTCCGTAGCGCACAGCCTGATCACCCCAAACCAATACTTTAGTTTCCGGTTTCTGCTTCATCACTTTGCGCACCCGCTCGGCAATATCCTCCAGTAAGCGGGCTTTTTCAGAATCGCCAACATTGATATAGAGACTGCCGTCAGCTTTGACCGAAACAATCAGAGGCTCGTCTTTTTGTTCACCCATGGGTTCCGCCGGTGCCTTTGGCAATTCGACTTGCACGCCCTGCATCAGCAGCGGTGCGGTCACCATAAAGACGATCAGCAAAACCAACATAACGTCGATGTAGGGAACGACGTTCATATCAGCCATCGGTTTACGTTTTTTTCGCTTCGCTTTAAGCATGACTGACCTCAGGAACTATGGACCTGACGATAGAGCAAACTAGAAAACTCTTCGGCAAAAGTCTGGTATTTGTTTTCCAACGAATCAGCCTTGGCTGAGAAGCGGTTATAGGCAATCACCGCCGGTATCGCTGCAACTAGGCCCATAGCGGTCGCTACCAGCGCTTCCGATATGCCGGGTGCAACCACGGCCAGTGTTGCCTGATGCATCGTGGCCAGCCCCTGAAAGGAGCCCATAATGCCCCAGACGGTTCCCAACAGGCCCACATAGGGGCTGGTGGAACCTACCGTGGCAAGAAAGGGCAGGTTTTTTTCGAGGCTGTCATCTTCGCGGGACATTGCCACCCGCATGACGCGCTCGCTGCCATCCATGACCACCTCGGGATCGGAATCTTGCTTACGCAAGCGGATAAATTCTTTATAGCCGGCCCGGAAAATACCTTCCATACCAATGGCGCGATAACCTTTCTCTGATTTCAGGGTACCGTCGCGATAGAGGTCGCCGAGGTCATCGCCAGACCAGAACTGACGCTCAAACATTCGCAGCGCTCGCTCTGCGGCACCAAAGTAGTACCAGCGCTGAATAATAATGAACCAGGACACCACTGATGCCAGCACCAGAACGCCCATTATGCACTGCACAAACAGGCTGGCATTCAAGATCAGATCCAAAACAGTCAATTCTTGGGTCACGTTAGTCTCCGTTAGTAGGTCGTAATTGCGAGAGCATCTCAGCAGGAATTCGCGTCGGCTTCAAGCTATGACGGTCAACACATGCAACGTGAACCGTTGCCGTGCATAAAAGTTGATCACTGCGCGAAACCTGTTGCTCGAAAAGCATGGTAGCTCCTCCCACAGACAAGACCGCGGCACTCACCGCAAGTTCATCATCGAGCGTGGCAGGTTTTAAATACTTGATCTGTGTCTCAGCCACCACAAACATCAGGTCGGCATTGAATATGGTGCTCTTGGCGTAGCCGAGCGAGCGCATAAATTCGGTGCGGGCGCGCTCCATATACTTGAGGTAGTTCACGTAGTAAACGATACCGCCAGCATCAGTATCTTCTATATAGACCCGCTGCGGCAGAGAAAACAGCGCCATCAATCTTTATGCCTGCTCTCGATGTCAGGGGCGGCCTGGGACTGTCGACTCTGCAAGCCGAAATGACGGTAGGCACTAGGCGTCACCATGCGCCCCCGAGGCGTACGTATTATATAGCCCTGCTGGATCAAATAAGGCTCAAGTACATCTTCGATGGTGCCGCGCTCTTCACTGATGGCGGCGGCGATCGAGTCTACCCCGACAGGACCACCGTCAAATTTTTCAATCATCGCCATGAGTAGGCGGCGATCGAGTCGGTCGAAGCCCAATGCGTCAACATTGAGCATATCCAGCGCCCGATCTGCAGTGGCCAGATCGATATGGCCATTGCCCTTAACTTCCGCATAATCGCGCACGCGTCGCAGCAAGCGGTTAACGATGCGCGGCGTGCCGCGCGCGCGGCATGCTATCTCGCGGGCACCATCATCGTCGATGCCAATTTTTAAAATGGCCGCCGAGCGTTTAACAATGTGGGTCAAATCCTTGACCTGATAAAACTCCAAGCGCTGCACAATGCCAAAGCGGTCGCGCAGGGGCGACGTTAGCAGCCCGGCGCGAGTGGTTGCGCCCACCAGCGTAAAGGGTGGCAAGTCGAGTTTGATGGAGCGTGCGGCGGGGCCTTCACCAATCATGATATCGAGTTGGTAATCTTCCATCGCCGGATACAGAATTTCTTCAATGTGCGCGCTGAGCCGGTGAATTTCATCGATAAACAGGACGTCGCCGGGTTCAAGGTTGGTCATCAATGCGGCCAGATCGCCCGCTTTTTCCAGAACCGGGCCGGAAGTCGCCTTCAGGGAAACGCCCATTTCATTGGCCAAAATGGCTGCCAGCGTAGTCTTGCCCAAGCCCGGAGGCCCAAAAATGAGGGTATGATCCAGCGGTTCGCCGCGTTTGCGGGCTGCGCTAACGAAAATATCCATTTGTTCGCGCACGGCGTCCTGACCCACATAATCGGCCAGCGTTTTGGGGCGAATCGCGCGGTCGAGGTTCTCTTCAACCGGGTCAATTTTTTCCGCTGCGATCAGTCTGTCCGTTTCAATCATACCTGTGCATTCCGCCCGTTCGCCCTGCAAGGGTAAAGTCTACCGCAGTTAACGTATTTCTTAAGCTGGCTCTCAAGGCAAGCCTGATTAAGCACTTATCATCGATCTCAGCGCCCGCCGGATCAATTCCTCTACCGGCAAATCGTCGCCCCCAAGTGATGCGATTGCCCGGCTTGCTTCTTGGGGTTTATAACCTAGTGCGATCAGGGCCTCTTCGGCTTCGCCGCCGGCGTCGACTTTTCGCGAGCTGGGCACGGCACCCACACTGGCAACTTGATAGTCTTTAAGTCGATCACGCATTTCAATAACCAGCCGCTCAGCGGTCTTTTTGCCCACACCGGGCAATTTCACCAGCGAGGCGCTGTCTTCAGCCAGCACCAAGGCGACAAACTCGCCGACATCGACACCCGATAAAACCGTCAGCGCCAGTTTCGGCCCCACGCCGTTAACTTTGATCAGGTCGCGAAACAACGATCGCGATTGGGCATCGAAAAAACCGTACAGTTGTTGTGCATCTTCGCGTACCACAAAATGCGTTAGTAAGATGACCTCTGCGCCAATCTCCGGGAGCTGGTACAAGGTCGTCATCGGCACCAGCACTTCGTAGCCCACCCCCGCGCAATCCACGAGAATTCCCGGAGCACGTTTTTCAACTAAAATACCGCGAATGCGTCCAATCATTATGACAAGCGCCCCCGGCGCATGCGACCGTGTACGGTCGGTTGATTCAGATTGTGTAGGCTTTGCAGACTGTGCGCATGGCACAAGGCTGCCGCCAGTGCATCGGCCGCATCTTCCTGAGGGGCTGCCGGCAGTGACAGCAACGTTTTGACCATGTGCTGCACCTGCTCCTTGGTCGCAGCACCCGTGCCCACCACAGATTTTTTTATCTGCCGTGCGGTATATTCGGCAACCGCCAAGTCTCGGCTCACGCAAGCGGTCACCGCCGCGCCTCGTGCCTGACCCAATTTCAAGGCAGAACCGGCACTTTTCGCCATAAAGACTTCCTCCACCGCCACTTCGTCGGGGCAGTGCTCGTCAATGATGGTGGAGATGCAATCGAAGATGACTTTCAGCCGCGCCGGCAAGGGACCGGTCGGCAGGCGAATAACACCGCTCGTGAGATAGTGGTGTTTGTTTCCGTCACAGCGAATCAGACCAAACCCTGTTTTCACCGAGCCGGGGTCTATCCCCAGAATTATGCTCATAGCTGCCGATAATGCCGTTGTGGGCGCTGCAATAACAGCACCTTATTATCATCGTGGCAGTGTATCAGGAAAGCACTTCCAGCACTGCCTGAGGAATAGCGGCATTGGTGTAAACGTTTTGGACGTCGTCGAGATCTTCAAGCATATCGATCATGCCGAGAATGGTTTCGGCAGCGCCCAGATCAAGCTCAACGGTTGTTGCCGGCAGCATCGTCACCTCGGCATCCGCGGGCGCAAATCCGGCCGCCTCTATGGCGTCTTTGATCTGGGTGAAGTCTTCCCAGGGAGTGAGCACATCGACCGAACCGTCGTCGTGGGTGACCAGATCGTCGGCACCCGATTCCAATGCCACTTCCAACAAAGAATCTTCATTAACACCCGGCTCAAAACTGATTTGACCCACACGACCGAACAGGTAAGCCACTGAGCCGTCGGTGCCCAAATTGCCACCACGCTTGCTAAAAGCGTGGCGCACTTCGGCCACCGTGCGATTGCGATTATCGGTCATGCACTCGACCAGCACCGCGACACCGCCAGAGCCGTAGCCCTCGTAGATGACTTCTTCGTAATGGCCGTCGTCACCATCACCGGTACCACGCGCAATGGCCTTCTCGATGGTGTCTTTTTTCATATTTGCGGTGAGTGCCTTATCCATAATGGCGCGCAACCGCGGGTTGTCTTCAGGAAGGCCACCACCCATGCGGGCGGCGACTACAATCTCGCGAATAATCTTGGTGAACGTCTTGCCACGTTTGGCATCCTGGGCCGCCTTGCGGTGCTTGATATTGGCCCATTTGCTGTGTCCTGCCATGACGACAAATCTCCGGAGTTCTTATTCCTGCTTATCTTGCGGCTGCTCCTGCACAGTGCTGCGCAGACGGATATTAAGTTCCGATAGCTGCTTGCTTTCCACCGTGCCCGGCGCGTTAGTCATGACACAGGCTGCGGACTGGGTTTTGGGGAAGGCAATAACGTCGCGAATAGAGCGCGCGCCGGTCATCAGCATCACGATGCGATCCAGACCAAAGGCCAAACCACCATGGGGCGGGCAGCCGTATTTCAGGGCGTCGAGCAAAAAGCCGAATTTCTCGTCGGCTTCTTCTTTACCAATGCCCAAGATGCGAAATACCGCTTGCTGCATATCGCCCTTGTGAATACGGATAGAACCGCCACCGAGTTCGGTGCCGTTCAGCACCAGATCGTAGGCCTGGGAAAGCGCGACGCCGGGGTTGGCTTCCAACTCTTTGGGGGTACAGGTGGGGGCGGTGAACGGATGGTGCACGGACGTCCAGTTGCCGCTGCCATCTTTTTCAAACATGGGGAAATCAACAACCCACAAGGGCGCCCACGGGCGCTCGATCATGTCCAGATCTTCCCCAACTTTGACCCGCAAGGCACCCAGCGCTTCGTTGACTACGCTGGTTTTGTCGGCGCCGAAGAAGACGATATCGCCATCGGCAACGACCAAGCGTTCCATCATCTGCAGGACAATATCATCTGGCATAAATTTAAGGATGGGCGACTGCAGTCCTTCCACGCCCTTGGCCAGGTCGTTGATCTTGATCCAGGCCAAGCCCTTGGCGCCATATATGCCGACAAATTTGGTGTATTCGTCAATTTCCTTGCGCGACAGCTTGGCGCCACCGCTCACCTTAAGAGCCGCAACCCGACCGTTGGGGTCATTTGCCGGGCCGTTAAACACTTTAAAATCAACCTGCTGCATCAGGTCTTCAACGTCAACCAACTCCAGCGAAATGCGTAGATCCGGGCGATCGCTGCCAAAACGCAGCATCGCTTCAGCGTAGCTCATACGCGGCAACTCACCAAGATCAACCTTGAGTACCTGCTGGAACAGCTCCCGAATCATGCCTTCGGTGATGGCCATAATTTCGTCCTGACCCATAAAGGACGCTTCAAGATCGATCTGGGTGAACTCAGGCTGGCGATCGGCGCGCAGGTCCTCGTCGCGAAAACACTTGGCAATTTGATAGTAACGGTCCATGCCCGCCACCATCAGTAGCTGTTTGAATAACTGCGGCGACTGCGGCAAGGCGAAAAACTTGCCTGCGTGGGTGCGGCTGGGCACCAGATAATCGCGAGCGCCTTCGGGAGTCGCCCGAGTCAGGATGGGCGTTTCAATATCCAGAAAGCCATTACTATCGAGGTAGCTGCGTAAAATAGAAGTAACTCTGCTACGCAGGCGCAATTTATCGGCGATTTCGCTGCGGCGCAGATCCAGATAGCGATAGCGCAGGCGGACGTCTTCGCCGACGTCCGTATGCGAGTCCAGCTGGAAGGGGGGGGTTTCAGCGCTATTCAGAATCACCAGCTCCTTACCCAGCACCTCGATCTCGCCAGTCGGCATATTGGCATTGGTGGTTTCCGGCGTACGCGCACGCACGCGGCCCTTTACCTGAAGTACATATTCGCCACGCACCTTGTCGGCGCGCTGGAAATGTTCTTCGGTATCGGGGTCAAACACAACCTGCACAATGCCGTCACGATCCCGCAAATCCAAAAAAATGACCCCGCCGTGGTCACGGCGTCGATCGACCCATCCGCACAAGGTCACTTCCTGGTCAATATGGTTCTTGCGGAGTATGCCGCAATAATCGCTGCGCATTATCTCTATCCCGTTGCTGTGTATGATTTAACCGGCGTCGCTGCCAGAACTACTGGAGGTGCTGCTGCCAGAACTACTTGGCGTGCTGGCAGGCGCACTGCTGGGTGCGGCACTACTCGCAGCACCCGCGCTCGACTCGGATTTAGCGCCGGAGTCGCCAACCAGGTTTTTCTTGCTGCCCGATTTAAAGTCAGTTTCGTACCAGCCACCACCTTTCAGGCGAAAGGCCGCAGCCGAAATGAGCTTTTTCAGTGCAGGCTGTTCACAACTCGGACAATCTACCAAAGCTGCATCACTCATCTTCTGGATAGCTTCCAGCTCGTGCTTACAATCGCCACAGCGGTATTCATAAATTGGCATAGATGCCCCCTACTTCAGCAAGTCCATTGTGTAGATCGGGCAGATGCCCAAAAAAGGAGCCGGATTATACCGTAAACACTCGACGAGGATAAATGTTAAAAAGGGCTGTGTGGCGGAAGAATTACGGGCTGAACTCAGCCGGAGGGGACTTGCCGGCCCGCAATGCGGGCCGGCGACGACTCAGGAAGCGTATTCCTTGAGCTTTTTCAGCGGGCGCACCTTAACAGCAATGCTGGCTGGCTTAGCCTTAAAAGTGGTTTCCAGACCGGTAAAGGGGTTAACGCCTTTACGCGCTTTACGCGCTGGTTTTGTGATGGTAACGACTTTCATCAGACCTGGAACAGTGAACTCGCCCAGACCTTTTTTCGCGACACTACGGGCAATCAGCGATTCCAGCTCATCCATTACCGCAGACACTTGCTTGCGGTTTAGATCAGTGGCTGCGGCAATATCATTGAGAATCTGACTCTTGGTCATTTTCTCTTTGATTGGGCCGCTGGCTTTCTTAGCGGGAGCAGCTTTAGCAGGTGCTTTTTTAGAAGGTGCCTTCTTGGCAGCTACTTTTTTAGCGGGTACTTTTTTAGCGGGTGCTTTTTTAGCAGGCGCTTTCTTGGCAACTACCTTCTTGGCAGGAGCCTTTTTAGCGATAACCTTTTTAGCGATAGCCTTTTTCTTGGCCGGCGCTTTCTTCTTTGGAGCAGCTTTCTTCGCCATACGTCGTATATCCTATGTGCTGTTATTAAGTGTAGGTTTCCCCGACAGGTCTTTTTAGCGCTGTAAAAAGTGGTCAATCGAAACGATTTCGCACTGCATACATAGTGCCGACGAAAGATATAAGCGATCACGCACTGTAATACAAGGGTTTTTTGATCAATATCGCTGTTTTATGGCTAAATTCGACTGGGGTAAAGCGCCACCCCCACTTTATAGAAAGTTACGGTCAATTCAACAGCGTTGCCAACTCGCTTTTTCAGCACTGGAATCCACAACAACAATTTCCTGAATTTATGCGCCTCCGCTGTGTGCTTCAAAATGTAAATTAGCGGACAAAAATGCCTTTTTTAATAGTGTCGAGCGCTCGCTCAACCGGGAGTTTTCGTAGTGTTTCAAGGGCACGCATCCCCACACGGGTTTTGGCCAAGCCGCGTCGTGGCGAAACCGGGCAATATGATGAAGATGCAATTGTGGAACCATATTTCCTAAAGCGGCGGTATTCATTTTGTCCGCGGAAAACACCTCACTCATAAGCTCCGCTACCGCGTTAGACTCCACCATTAATTGCTGCTGGTCCTGCTCAGAAAGCGAATAAATCTCTTTCAGCCCGGCACGACGCGGCACCAGAATCAGCCACGGGTAGTTAGCGTCCAGCATAAGTAGCGCGCGACACAGAGGGAAATCACCTAGCCAGCAGGTATCGGTCGCCAGTCGCTCATCAAGTTCAAACATGAAATCTCCAAAAGCACATTGTGTGTGGGGCAAAGCCCTAACAGTCTGGCAGCGTTAGCGTGTAAAATGCCGAAAATTTACTATCCAAGGCTAGATTTAGAATGCGTGCCAGTCAATTCCTAATTGCCACCCAAAAAGAAACACCTGCCGACGCAGAGGTTATCAGTCACCAACTTATGCTGCGTGCCGGCCTGATTCGAAAACTGGCCACCGGATTGTACACTTGGC